>CAZXVO010000040.1:0-455 GCA_964643835.1 uncultured Phenylobacterium sp.
GGCCAGCTGGCGCTCCACCACCATCTGGGTGGCGATGCCGGCGTGGTCGGTGCCGGGCAGCCACAGCGCCGCCTTGCCGCGCATCCGCTCGAAGCGGATCAGCACGTCCTGCAGGGTATTGTTCAGCGCATGCCCGATGTGCAGCGAACCGGTGACGTTGGGCGGCGGGATGACGATGGAAAACGGCTCGGCGGCCGGGTCACTCGTCGGCGCAAAGGCGCCCGAAGCTTCCCAGGCGGCGTACAGCCGGGGTTCGGCGGTTTTGGGATCGAAGGTTTTTTCAAGCATGATGATGTGAGCGGCGCTTAACAGAGGCGCCGCCCACGTCAAGTTTGCTGGCTGGGCGGCCCCGGTTGAGCGGGGCCAACCGCTTTAGCGGCGACCCCGGGCGATGCGTTCTACCTCGGCCTGTACGGCGGTCTCGACGATGCCGGGCAGGTTGTCGTCCAGCCACC
>CAZXVO010000040.1:465-23529 GCA_964643835.1 uncultured Phenylobacterium sp.
CTGCTTGAGCAGCGGCCGCAGCAGGGTCTTGACCACATCCTCGAGGGTGCGGCCCTCAGGCGGCATCAGAATGTTCTTGGACAGGGCGCCGAAGGCGGCCGCCGCGGCGGCGGCGGTCGGATCGCTCACCAGACCTTCGCCCGGAGCATCGTCCAGCGGCGGCAGATCGAAGCTATCGTCTTCCTCGGGCTCGCTGGTCGTGGCCGCGTAGACATCGAGATCGCCGACGCTGTCGACCTTCTCGGTCAGCTCCAGGACGCCGTCATCCTCGTCTTCTTCCAGCGGCGGAAGCTCGAAGGCCGGCTCGGGTTCCGGTTCGGCCTCCGGCTCAGGCGCGGCTTCCTCCGACGCGGGCGCATCATCTTCGGAGATGATGCGTCGGATGGAGGCGAGAATTTCCTCCATTGTCGGTTCTTGTGAAGACTGGTCGGACATGGGCGAACCGGCGCTCGTGCGAATGAAAGAATCCCTCGGCGCAAGGGTAAGCGCCGAACCGTGATCCTGCAATTTCCGCCCAGCTAAGCAAGGGCGGATTCGTGTCGCGGGCGACTAGAGGCGCCTGCTGGGGGTTGTGTGCGCCCTATTTGGCCGTCGCGGGGGGCTGCTCGCGCGGCAGCTCCTTGGCCTTCGGCGTCAGGGCCCCGTCGACGATGGCGATCGGCTCCTCCCAGGGCGTCCAACCCCAGGTGACCCGCAGCTTGCCGAAATTGGCCTTCGGGTCGTAGCGCGGCGCATTGGGGACCAGGTAGGCCGCTTCCAGGCGTCCCATCTGGGACAGCAGGTTGGTGGCGGCGATGTACTCGTCGTGGCGAGCGCTGACCTGCGACAGTTCGGCGCTGCGCAGCTCCTGCTCGGCGTTCAGCACGTCGATGGTGGTGCGCAGGCCCACCTGTTGCTCCTGGCGGGTGCCCTCGGCGGCGATGCGGGCCGCCTTCACCTGGACGTCCGTGGAGCTGATGTTAGCCCGGGTGGCCAGCAGGCTACTCCAGGCGTTGGTGATGCTCTGCATCACCGAGCGCTTGGCCGTCTCCACCGAAAGCCGGTCGGCGTTGTTGCGCTCGATCGCGGCGCGGACGCGCGAGGTGGTCAGACCACCGTTGAACAGCGGCACGGTCACGGCGGCGACGCCGGTCACGTCGCGATACATCCGGTCGGTGTCGAAGGGGTCGCCGGCGCCGACCCAGGCCATCCTGGCCTGGACCGAGACCGTGGGCATGCGTTCGGCGCGGACGGCGGCCAGGCGCGCGCGGCTGGCCTGTTCAGAGTACTCGGCGGCGCGGATCTGCGGATTGTTCTTTTCCGCCAGGTCGAAAGCGCCATCGGGGTCGGCGGGCAGCAGCGAGGCCAGGGACGGCTCCGGCGCCAGGTCGCCTGGGTTCTGCCCGACCACCGCGGCATAGGCGGCGCGGCTGATGGCCAGCTGGGCCTGGGAAGACTGGAACAGAGCCTGGGCGGCCGCCAGGCGGGCTTCGGACTGCGCGACGTCGGTGCGGGTGATCTCGCCGACCTCAAAGCGGGCCTTGGATTCTTCAAGCTGGCGGGTCAGGACCGCCACGTTGTTCTCGCGGATATGCAGGGCTTCCTGGTCCCGGCGCACGTCCACATAGGCCTGGATCACCGCGCCCAGCACCGAGGCTTCGGTGCGACGCAGGTTCTCGCGGCCAGCCAGGATATCGGCCTCGGCCGCCGACACCGCCGCGCCAACCCGGCCGCCGGTCCAGATCGGCTGGCTGAAGGTAAGGGCGCCGGTGGCGGCGTTGGTCTCGGTGATGGGGTTGTTCACCAGCTCCTTGACGCCGTCGCCATTGGTATCGACCAGGGTGGTCCGGCCGTTGACCCGGGTCTGCTCGTAGTTGCCCTGGGCGGTGGCGGTCAGGGTCGGGCGATAGCCCGCGCGGGCCTGGACCCAGCTCTCGTCCAACTGGCGCAAGCTCGCGCGCTGGGCCTGCAATGTGGGATTGGTCTGGTAGGCCAGCGCAATCGCATCGGCGAGGGTTTCGGCGCTGGCGGAACCGGCGACCAGGGCGACAGCGCCCGACACCGCGGCCAGGAGGCCTCCGCGACGGCTAATCAACATTCCATATCCCCGAATGCGGCGAGACTTACCGGGCCCCTATATGACGGCCGATGAGCTTCTAGACCAGTAGCCCGAGCCTTAAGCTTTTTTCACCTAAGGGTTTCCGGGGTGTTGCAGGGTCGTCAGAAAGCGAACCCGACCTGCGGTTCGAAGCCCGCCAGGACCGGCGGGGTCGCGTCGAACACCGTCCGACGACCGACGCCATCCTCGGCCTTCACATAGATGCAGGCCTTGCCCACCGGACCCTCGCGCTCGATCACGCCCAGGCGACCGCCCATGGCCAGAGCCTCGGTCCAGGACGCGGGCGCCTTGGCCACCGCGCCTTCACAGACAATCAGGTCATAGCCACCGCCCGGCGGCCGGGTCAGGTCTTCGGCGTCGTGGCGGACGACGGTCAGGCCCATGGCCTCCAGGATCGCCGCCGCATAGGGCGCAGCGATCGCCAGGACCTTGTCGGTTTCCTGGGGCTTCAGGATCTGCAGCAGCTTGCCCACGTCGCGCGGCTTCAGCAGGACCCGGCCCGGCGCGTACTCCACGGCCTCGTCGGCATAGGCCAGATAGGCCTTGCCGGCCGGCACGAAGCTCTCGCGCGGGATGGCCCGCATCGCGTCATGGATGCGAACATCCGTGACGTCGGCGGTGCGCACCTGGCTTTCCACCATGTTGAGACGGGCTTGGGCGAGATCGGACATTTGGCCTCGAACCTGTTCGAGCGATTTGCGCGCTTATAGGTCCGCCCTTAACTCGAACGCAATGCGGCCTTGCGACAGAGATTGAATGAGGCGGGCGGTTCTGATAGCCCTCCGCCCTCTTCGAGACCCCGACGTGCCTAAAACGTTGGCGGCGGCCTGATGGCGGAGTGGTTACGCAGCGGACTGCAAATCCGTGCACCCCGGTTCGATTCCGGGTCAGGCCTCCAAACTTTCCCCGAAAATCCACGCCCAGCGGGCGTCGACAGCGGCCCCTGGCCCGCTAAGCTTTCGCCATGTGCGACACCTTCGTGGCCCTTTCCGCCCAAACCGCCCGCGGCGCGACCCTGTTCGCAAAGAACAGCGACCGGGAACGCAACGAAGCCCAGGCCCTCGAATTCCATCCCCGGCGGCGGCGATCTGATTCGGGCCAGATGCGACTCACCTACCTCTCGATCCCCGAGGTCGAGGAAACTCACGCCGTCCTGATCTCTCGGCCCTTCTGGATGTGGGGGGCGGAGATGGGGGCCAACGAGCACGGAGTCGTGATCGGCAATGAAGCCCTGCACGCCCGCACCGGCGCCCACCGCCGACGGGCGCTGACCGGCATGGACCTTCTACGGCTGGCGCTGGAGCGGGCCGCCACGGCGGCGCAGGCAGTGGAGGTGATCATCACCCTGCTGGAACAGTACGGCCAGGGCGGCGACTGCGGGCACCTGAACCGCTTCTACTACAACAACGGCTTCATCATCGCCGACGCGGGGACCGCATACGTGCTGGAGACGGCGGGCCGCTGGTGGGCTGTCCAACAGGTGCGCACGACCCGGTCACTCTCCAACGCCTACAGCATCACCACCGACCACGACCGAATCAGCCCGGCCCTGATGGAACACGCCCGCGCCGAGGGCTGGTTGGACCAGGACGGCCGCCTCGATGTCGCCGGCGCCCTGCTGGACGAGACCCGCGACGCCGCCAGCTTTGGCCGGGGCCGCTGCGCGCGGGGCCAGGCCCTGTTGGACCAAGGCGCGCCCAGGCTCGATCCGGCGGCCATGATGTCGATCCTGCGCGATCACGGGGACGCTCCGGACTGGAGCCCAGCCAACACCACGGGCCGGACCATCTGCATGCACGCCGCCGAAGGCGCCAGACGCAGCCAGTCGGTGGGCTCCATGGTCTCGGAGATCCGCCCGGGCCGAACGGTACATTGGCTGACCAGGACCTCAGCCCCCTGCCTCAGCGTGTTCAAGCCCGTGATCCTGGGCCTGCCCCTGCCCGATCACGGCCCGTCGCCAACCGACACCTATGACGCCGAAAGCCTTTGGTGGCGGCATGAGCGCCTGCACCGGGCCATGCTGTCCGACCACGCCGCCGGCCACGCCCTGATCGCTGCCGAGCGCGACGCTCTTGAAGCCAACTTCCGGACCCGTATCGACAAGTCCAGCGACGTCGACCTGCCCGCCATCATCGCCGCCTGCTGGCGCGACGCCGAGGCTGCCGAAGCCCGCTGGGCCAGCGCCCATGTCCCGCCGAAGCGCAGCCGGAACCGCCCGAGCTATGGCCGCAGCTGGGCGCGGCTCAATCAGGTGGCGGGCTTTCCGCGAACGTGATCTCGTGGGCCTGAGGAGACCTGCACCATGAGCGACGGCTTCGGCGACAACCGCCCCGATCTTTCCGCCTTCTGGATGCCGTTCACGGCCAACCGCCAGTTCAAGGCCGAGCCGCGCCTGCTGGCGGAGGCCAAGGGCATGTACTACCGCACCTTCGAGGGCCAGGAGGTCCTGGACGGCACCTCGGGCCTGTGGTGCGTCAACGCCGGGCATGGCCGCCAGGAAATCGCCGACGCCGTCCACCGACAGCTGCTCACCCTGGACTACGCGCCGACCTTCCAGATGGGCCATCCCATCGCCTTCGAGTTCGCCCAGGCCCTGACCACCATCAGCCCGCCCGGCATGGACCGGGTGTTCTTCACCGGCTCAGGCTCGGAGTCGGTGGACACCGCCCTGAAGATCGCGCTGGCCTATCATCGCGCCCGTGGCGAAGGGCAGCGGGTCCGCTTCATCGGCCGGGAAAAAGGCTATCACGGCGTGGGGTTTGGCGGGATTTCCGTCGGCGGCCTGGTCAACAACCGCCGCACCTTCGTCACCCTCCCCGGCGCCGACCACCTGCCCCACACCTTCGACCTCAAGCGTAACGCCTTTTCCAAGGGCCTGCCCGAGCACGGGGCCGAACTCGCCGACGAGCTGGAGCGGCTGGTCGCCCTGCACGGGGCCGAGACCATCGCCGCGGTCATCGTCGAGCCGGTGGCGGGCTCGGCCGGGGTCCTGCCCCCGCCCAAGGGCTATCTCGAGCGTCTGAGGAGTCTCTGCGACAAGCATGGATTGCTGCTGATTTTCGACGAAGTGATCACAGGCTTCGGCCGCCTGGGCGCGACCTTCGCCGCCCAGTACTTCGGCGTCACCCCGGACCTGATGACCACGGCCAAGGGCCTGACCAACGGATCCCTGCCCATGGGGGCGGTGTTCGCCAGGCGCGAGATCCACGACGCCCTGATGCAGGGGCCGGAAAACCTCATCGAGCTGTTCCACGGCTACACCTATTCCGGCCACCCGACCGCCTGTGCGGCGGGCCTGGCGACCCTGGAGATCTACGCCCGCGAGGGCCTGTTCGCCCACGCCGCGGCCATGGCGCCGATCTGGGAAGCCGCGATCCACGGCCTGGCCGACCTGCCGCACGTCATCGACATCCGCAATATCGGCCTGATGGGCGCCATTGAGCTCGCCCCCCGCGACGGCGCGCCGGGCGCACGCGGCTATGAGACCCTTGTGAAGGCGCTGCAGGCCGGACTGCTGGTCCGCGCCACCGGCGACATCATCGCCCTGTCCCCGCCCCTCATCGTCCAGCCCGCCGAAATCGAGAAGCTTTTCAGCCTCCTGCGCGGCGTTCTTGCGAGCCTCGACTGATCTCATGAAGACCTATCGCATCGGCGTCATCGGCCTTGGCCAACGCATCGCCCACGTGCTCGCCGCCATGCAGGAGGTGGGCTGGAGCCTGAACGTCGCGGCCCATGTGGACCCTGCCCCGGTCGGCGCGCCGATCCTGGCGGCGGCCGGCATTGACCCGGGCGTGGCGCTGGACACCCCCGCCGAGCTGTTTGCCCGCGGTCCCTATGACCTGGTCATGATCGGCTCACCCAACCATCTGCACTTCGAGCATCTGAACCTGGCCCTGGACGCCGGCTGGCCGATCTTCGCTGAGAAGCCCATCGTCCGCACCGAGGACGAGACCGTCGAACTCGCCCAGCGCCTCGCCAAGGGCGGCGGCCCGCCGGTGTTCATCGGCCTGGTGATGCGCTCCATGTCCATCGTGCGCGAGACCATCGCCCGGGTGGATTCCGGAGAGATCGGCCAACTGGTCTCCATCGACGCCACCGAGCATCTGCCCCCGGAACACGGGGGCTATCTCGCCCGCAACTGGCGCCGCCGCCAGGAATTCGGCGGCTCCTACCTCTTGGACAAGGTCTGCCACGACTTCGATATCTTCGGCCGGCTGGCCCGATCGCGCCCGGCCAAGGTGGCCAGCTTCGGCGGCCGCAGCATCTTCACGGCCGAGCGCGCCGAGACCGCG
Organism: uncultured Phenylobacterium sp.; assembly: GCA_964643835.1. Classification (GTDB taxonomy): domain Bacteria; phylum Pseudomonadota; class Alphaproteobacteria; order Caulobacterales; family Caulobacteraceae; genus Phenylobacterium. The sequence continues at coordinate 6,856 of CAZXVO010000040.1, forward strand.
CCCAAGACCTATAGCGACGGCCAGCCCGCCTACGCCCTGCGCGACGCCGGCTGGTCCAGCGCCAATGACGCCTTCCATTCGGACATGGACGTCACCGACCACCAGAACGCGCTCATCGAGTACGCCAACGGCGTGCGCCTGTCCTTCCACGCCAACAGCCACGTGGCCCTGCCCGAACGCCGCTGGTACGTGGCCGGGACCGACGGGACCCTGATCGCCGACCTGGTGCGCAACCGGCTGATGGTCCGCAAGGCCATGGACCGCGGCAAGCCTGAGCGCATTGACTATGGCGGCCGCACCGAGGACAGCCACAACGGCGCCGACCAGTCCATGGCGCGCGACCTGCTGGCCACACTGGAAGGCAAGCAGCCCTTCCCCGTCACCCCGTTTGAATCGATGGAGGCCGGCCTGACGGTCATGGCCATTGACGACGCCATGACCCGCGGCGAGATGGTCGACTGCGCCCCGATGTGGGCGCGCTACGACGCCGCGCTGGGCTGATCCAGGGGCGCGACCAACGCCTCGCCCAACAGGTCCTGCAGCAGGGCCGTGGTCGGATAGGGATGGTGGCGGTACTGGCGGAAGCCCTCGGCCATCGGCACGCCGAAGTCGCGGCCTCGGCGGCGGCACCAGCGGGCCAGGCTGTCCTGATGATCGGCGATATCGTGCTGCTTGGCGACCCAGGCGTCCTGGCTGACATGGGCGGCCAACATGGCCCGCTTGGTCTCATAGACCTCGGTGATGTCGACGCCGAAGTGCGGCTCGACCCAGCGGCCCTCGCGATCCCGACCGCCGATGGGGTCCATAAAGTAGAGGTGCGGAATGCCTGCCAGCGGCGCCGACGGCCCGGTCCGGTAGTTGCCCACCGAGGCCGCGAAACAGGCGTCGCGGACCAGGATGCTCGTGGCCTCATGGTCCGGGTGGTAGTCCTCGGGCGACGAGGTGATGACGATGTCGGCCCGCGCCCAGCGGATCATCTCGGTCACCCGCCGGCGGCAGACGTCATCGTTGAACACGCACAGGTCGGGAATGTCAGCGCAGGCATAGTCCGCTCCGATCATCGCCGCCGCGGCGGCGGCTTCGGCCTTGCGGATTGTCGCAGTCTCTTCAGGGCTGGTATCGACCGCGCCGCAATCGCCGGCCGTGACGGTGACGATGCGAATGGCGTGACCCTTGTCGGCCAGGACCTTCAGCGTCCCCGCGCCGAGCGTCTCGACGTCGTCCGGATGGGCGTGGATAGCCAGGATGGTGGTCATGTCGGGCCTCCCAGGTGTTCAGCCTAGGCCGCGCCCCGGAATGACGCTAGCGCGCGACGACCGGTTCCGCGGCCAAGGCGCCGTTCGATCCAGCAGGCGCGGTCTTGCCCCAGGGGACCACCTTCCAGCCCCGCTCATGCAGATAGAAAAGGGCGATCTTGGTGAAGACTTCCAGGCTGGCGATGGCCCCTGCGTGCTTGACGCTGCCGGTCACCAGCCAGCTCAGCAGGAAGGTGTCCAGGGTCGCCACCACGCGCCAGCTGGCGCCCTTGGCGACCGAGCGCAGGTGCGCCTCGCCGTCCCGGCCCCAGCGAACCCGGCCCCAGACGCGCTCGTGCCCGTAATAGAGCGCGATCTTGGTCAGGGCCTCGATGGAGGCGATGGTGACCGCCCACTTGGGGCTGCCGGTGACCAGGAAGCTCAGCAGCGCCGTATCCAGGCTGCCGACCACCCGCCAGCTGATCCCCTTGATCAAGGAGCGCAGATGGGTCTCGCCGAAGTGGTCTTGCGCGCTGCTGGCCATGGGGACCCCAGAAATCCTAGTTCGTCCGTAGAAATACTACGGCGGTCTGAGGGGGCGGCGCCAGAAAGACTGGGGGGCCGATCAGGGCGGCTGATCCGGCTGGACAACCCCTAATGGCGCGCTTACTGCCAATTCAAACGCACGCGAAATCGCGTCGGCCCCAGGAAAGACCGCCATGCGCAAAGCCCTCGTCAGCCTGACCCTCGCCCTCGCCGCCACGCCCGCCCTGGCGGCCCCGGACTTCAACAACCGCCAGGACTTCGACTTCGCCGAGCGTGGCTTCGTCGCCACCCGCAAGGACCCGCTGATCAAGGCCGCCGACGGCCGGCTGGTCTGGGACCTGAACGCCTATGACTTCCTGAAGGCCCCTGCCCCGGCCACCGCAAATCCCAGCCTGTGGCGCCAGTCCCAACTCTTGACCAAGCACGGCCTGTTCAAGGTGTCCGAGGGCGTGTGGCAGGTGCGCGGCTTCGACATCTCCAACGTCACCTTCATCGCCGGCAAGACCGGCTGGATCGTCATCGACCCGCTGACCTCCTCCGAGGTGGCCAAGGCGGCCTATGACCTGGTGACCGAAAACCTGGGCGCTAAGCCCGTCATCGCCCTGATCTACACCCACAGCCACACCGACCACTTCGGCGGCGCCCGCGGCCTAGTCTCCCAGGCCGATGCGGACGCCGGGAAGGTCCAGATCATAGCCCCCGACGGCTTCCTGGAGCACGCAGTCAGCGAGAACATCATCGCCGGCGCAGCCATGGGCCGCCGCGCCACCTACCAGTTCGGCTACTTCCTGCCCAAGGGTCCGGCCGGCCAGCTGTCGTCCGGCATCGGCCCGGCGATCAGCCCCGGAACCCAGACGCTGATCCCGCCCAATATCAGCATCAAGACCACGGGCCAGGAGATGACCGTCGACGGCGTGCGCCTGCAGTTTCAGGTCACGCCCGGCACCGAGGCGCCGGCTGAGATGAACATCTACCTGCCGGACCTGAAGGCCCTTTGCATGGCCGAGAACGCCAACGCCTCGCAGCACAACGTGCTGACCCCGCGCGGCGCCCTGGTGCGCGATTCCAAGGCCTGGGCCGACTACCTGACCGAATCCCTGCGCCTGTACGGCGACAAGACCGACGTCATGTTCACCAGCCACGCCTGGCCCCGCTTCGGCCAGGCCCAGGTCGACGACTTCCTGGCCAAGCACCGCGACGCCTACAAGTTCCTGCACGACCAGTCGGTGCGGATGATGAACGAGGGCCTGACCGGACCCGAGATCGCCAACCGCCTGAAGCTGCCGCCGGCCCTCGACAACGAGTGGTACAACCGCGGCTATTACGGCTCGCTCAGCTTCAACAGCCGCGCGGTCTATCAGCGCTATATGGGCTGGTACGACGCCAACCCGGTGAACCTCGCCCCGCTGGAGCCGGCCGATGAGTCCGCCCGCTATGTCGCGGCCATGGGCGGCGAAAAGAAGGTGCTGGCCGCGGCCAAGGCCGCCCACGCCAAGGGCGACGACCGCTGGGCCGCTCAACTGCTGAACCGACTGGTCTATGCCGACGCCAAGGACCAGGCGGCGCGCGACGCCCTGGCGGGCGTCTATGACTCCATGGCCTACGCCACCGAGAACGCCATCTGGCGCAACATGTACCTGTCGGCGGCCCTGGAACTGCGCAGCGGCGTCAAGGTCAGCTCCGGCGGCGGGGTCTCCATCGACCTGATCCGCAACATGACCACGCCCATGCTGCTGGACCTGATGTCGGTGCGGCTCAACGCCGACAAGGCCGGCGCGGACCACGCCACCGTCGACCTGGTCTTCCCCGACCGCAAGGAGCACTTCCGCGTCGCGGTCGCCAATGGCGTCCTGACCTGGGAGGCCAATCCGGCGTCCAGCGCCACCGACGCGACCCTGACCCTCAACCGTCCGGTCTTCCTTATGCTGGCCATGGCCGGCGGCAAGGTCGAGCCGATGATCGCCGGCGGTCAGGTCAAGCTGGACGGCGACGCGGGCGCCTTCGGCAAGGTCATGGGCTGGATGGACACCTTCAAGGCCGACTTCCCCATCGTCTGGCGGCCCTGAGCCTCGGGCTCAGTGCGCCTGGAGCTTATCCTTGGCGTTCTCGCGCTTGGCGCCGGTGCGCAGGGCGGCGACCTGCTGCGGTTTCACCGGGGCGGCCTTGTTGCCCCATGAGGCGCGCACATAGGTCAGGATGGTCGAGATCTCGGCGTCCGACAGTTCCTGGCTGAAGGCCGGCATGCCCCCGCGGCCGTTCAGGATGCGGCCGATGGGCTCCTTGGGATCGCCCTGGGCGACCTTGCTGCCGGCCAGGGCCGGAAAGGCCCCCGGGATGCCCTTGCCGGTCGCCTGGTGACAGGCCGAGCAGTTGTCCATGAACATCTGCTTGCCGTCGGCGGCCAGGGCCGGCGCGGCGGACAAAAGCGCGGCGGCCGCCGCGAGCGGGAAAATCATTCGCATGGTCGGGTCTCTTTCGATCAGGCGGCGTGGACGCGGGCGTGCAGCTTGGCGATCTGGGCCCAGGCGGATTCGATCCCGCCCGCCTGCCAGCCCGGCAGATACGACATGTGTTCCCCGGCAAGATAGATGCGGCCGTCCGGTTCGCACAGAACCGGATAGGCGTCACGCCGGGCTTCGTCGCTCCACTGCGCCCAGCCGCCCAGATTATGCTCGATCCGGTGCCAGGCGGCGGAGAACGAGGTCTCGACGTTGTCGCCGAACTCCGGGAACACCTTGGTCCCGGCCTTGGCCGATAGCGCCTGGCGGTCGGCGGGCGACAGGGCGCTGACCTTCGCCGCATTGGCCCCGAACTGGTAATAGCCCAGGATCACGCCCTTCTTGCCCTGCCAGCCCGTGGACGGCAGCGACATGGAGTTGATGTCCGGGTCATCGAAATAGACGTGGCCGCCATAGATATGGTGGTCCTCTTCCCAGAACCGGCGCTTCATCTGCAGGCCGATCTTGCCGACCAGGGCGTAGGACACCTGGGAGATCGCCTCCTTGAAGGGCTTGGAGACCTGGAAATCCAGCTGACGCACCACCGACAGCGGCATGGCGCAGATGCAGTAGTCGGCCTTCAGCACCTGGGTCTGGCCGGTGGCGTCCGCATAGGTCACCTCGACGCCCTTGTCGTTCTGGCGGACCTTCTTCACCAGGCAGGAATAGCTGATCTTCGAGCCCAGGGCGTCGGAGAAGCCCTTGGCGATCCGGTCCATGCCGCCCACCGGCTGGAACATGGTCCGCTGCTGCTCGTAGTTGGTCACCGAGGCCAGGGTCCGCCAGGCCTTGGAATGCAGCACGTCGGCGAAGGCGAAGGGGGTCGAGGGCTTGCCCGGCCCCGGAACCATCAGGGCGCCCGGATTGACGTCAAAGCCGCGGCCGTCCGTGCCCTTGTAGGCCAGGTCCGGCGTCAGATAACCCTCCTGGGACAGGTAGGCGATGAACTGGTCGCGATCCTCGGCCGTCATCTGGGCGTCCAGCGCGCCCTGCTTGGCCAGCTTGGCCAGCATCTCGGCGGCCCCGCCGCGGATGTCGGCGGCGATCTGGCCCTTGCGCACCGGCTTGCCGGCCAGGGGGCCGGATCCCTTTTCGAACATCACGTAGGAGGCGTCATTGTCGTTGACGAAGACCTCCAGCGGGACGTTGAATTCCTTGGTGTAATGCAGGGTCGAGCGGTGGTGGTACGGGATCCGCCACGGGCCGTGGTTGATATAGAGCCCCTCATCGAAATCGCAGACCTGGGTGTCGCCGCCCAGCTCGGTCAGCTTGAAGCCCTTGCGCGCCGTCTGGCAGCGACCGCCCGCAAAGCTGCGCGCCTCCAGCACCGTGACGTCATAGCCGGCCTTTCCCAGCTCATAGGCGGCGGTCATCCCCGCGACGCCGGCGCCCAGCACCACCACCTTCTTGCCCCCGCCGCCCGACAGGGCCGGCGGTTTCTCCTGGGCCGAGGCGATCCCGAACCCCAGCGCGCTCATGCCCGCCATCAGCAGGGCCGAGCCGCCGATGCTGCTCAACCCCTCCAGAAAGCTGCGCCGTGAAACCCCAAGTCCCGCACCCAACTGCGACGCCATGCTCAATCCCCGCTCCCCGCGCCACCGTCCCGCGCCCGGCGGCGGGGAGGCCCCGCCAGACACGGCGCCTCCGATCGACTGGCAAGCTGGTCTCACCCACACGAACCTTGGCGCGTCTGGGAGCCGCCTTGAGCGCTCCCTGAACAGGTTCAATGGGTGAACAGGCGCGCAGGGCTGACAATCACAGACCCGCTGCCCGCGACAGGACCCGGGCAAATGCTCACGCGGCGCACAAAACATGAGCCTGCGGCGCACCGATAAGGCGCCCTCGCAATGCGAAGCTTCACTGCGCCAGGTCCTCCCGCTTGCCGGGATCTGGGGGACTCACTTGTAGACGCTGACCGCCGCAAGCCTGGACCAGTCCGCCGCCCGGATCGGCCTCGCCTGCCGGTTCTGGCGCAATGCTCTCTTAGAGCGTGAACGCCTTAGACGCGCGCCCTTGTAGAGCCGGGGCCAAGGGTGTCATGCTGGAACGCTCTCGCCAGAATGGGTGGCCAATGCCCCAATCAATGACCCTGCGCCTGCTCGCCGCCGCTCGCCACAGCTATCAGGTCACAGGCGGCAAGACCGTGCCAGACAGGGCCCCGCCGGGTTTCTCGCTGCCCTCGATCGCTGTCGGCTACAAGGGTCGCCCCCTAGGCGTTCGCGCGGGCCTCTTCAACCAGGACGCCGGCCTCGTCGGAACCCTGGAAGAGGGCGTCGTCGTCGCCATTCGCGGGACCACGCCGCCGACCTCGGACCAGAACCCGGCCCAGGTCCTCATCGATTGGGCGCTCGACGCCGTCGCCCTCCTGCAGCCTGCGGCCGGTCAGCCGCCCGGCTTTCCGGGCAAGATTCATTTTGGCTTCTACAAGTCCTTCATGCGGCTCTGGGACAAGCTGAACGGACCGGTCCGCGCTGCCGTCAACGCGCATCCGTCAAAGACCATCTATGTCACCGGACACAGCAAGGGCGGCGCGATCTGCGCCCTGGTGGCTTGGCGACTGCAGGTCGACTTTCCCGGCCACAAGATTGTCGTGCGCGCCTTCGCGCCGGCTCGCGTCGGGGACGGAGCCTTCGCCAGCGCCTACAACGCCAGGATCAAGGACCACCAAAGGTACGAGTACGACGACGACATCGTGCCGCACCTCCCGCTGCAGACGAAGCTGGCCCAGGCCCTTGGCGCGCCCACCGTCGCCGCCGCCCTGTTGACCCAGGTCGATCCTGGCTACGGCGACGTCGGCAAGCTGAACTACATCCGCCATGACGGCGCCATCGTCGGCGACAGCCCCGGCCTTACCGCGACGCGGGTCGAGAGCCTGCTGCTGCGCCTTCAACAGGCTGATGGCGCCCTTCACATCGCCGGCTGCCACAGTATCGACCGGCCGGAAGACGGCTATGTGAAGGCGCAGTATCCGGCCTAAATGACCGCCCCGATCAGCGCCCCTGGAAATCGGCCGGGCGCTTTTCCAGGAAGGAGGTCATGCCTTCCTTGAAGTCTTGGGTGCGGAACAGCTGCATCAGCTGCAGGAAGACGTGGTGGACGTGGTCGTTGAACGTCTCCTGCAGGCCCATGCGCATCAGCCGCTTGGAGCTCTGCACCGCCAGCGGCGCATTGGCGGCGATCTCGGCGGCCAGGGCGCGGGCCTTGGCCTGGACTTGATCGTCGGGGACCACGTGGTTGGTCAGGCCCATTTCCAGGCTCTCCGCCGCCGTCAGAGTGCGGCCGGAGAAGATCAGCTCGGCCGCCTTGGCCCAGCCGATCATCCTGGGCAGGTACCAGGTCCCGCCGCTCTCCGGCACGATGCCGCGCTTCACGAAGGCCGCGGCCATCTTGGCGCCTTCCGCCATGATCCGGATGTCGCAACCCAGCGCCACGTCCATGCCATAGCCCGCCGCAGAGCCGTTCATGGCGCAGATCGACGGCTTATCCAGGGCGAACAGCACGGTGGGCGGGGTGTTGCGTAGGTCGAGGTCTACGGGCACTCGATCAGTCTGGCCGCCGATGCCGGTCCCTTGGGTCGCGCTCACCAGGTCCAGGCCGGCGCAGAAGGCGCGCCCCTCGCCGGTCAGCAGGATGACCTTCACCTCGGGATCAGCGTTGGCCTTGAGCAGCAGCTGGGTCAGCTGGTCCAGCATCGGCCCGGAAATGGTGTTCAGCCGGTCGGGCCGGTTGAGGGTCAGGGTCGCGATCCCCTCGGACACCTCGTACAGGACTTCATCGCTGGTCGCGCTCATGGCCGTCTTCTCCCTATGTCGTTGGCCCCAGCTAAGGACCGCGCGACAGGGGTGGCAAGCCTGACCTTGGGTCAGAGGCTGCGCAGAATGGCCCGCACCGGCGCGGCGTCCGCGCCCTCCAGCCGCAGCGGCGGGGCGATCAGCTCGTAGAGCCCCTCCTCCACCGCATCCAGCACCAGGCCCTCGAGGATCGCCATCCGCCAGCGGCGCACCGCCAGGTGGCCCACCAGCTCCTTGGCGCTCTCCGGGTCCATCGACGGACTATCGAGGCCGATCAGCACCACGCCCGCCGCGCCCAGGGCTTCGATCAGCGCCACCGACGGGCAGCGATAGTCCGACCGCCAGGCCTCGTGCGGGAACCGGTCATAGGTCCGGATCAGCACCCGACGCGCACCGGGGCGCACCCGGCCCATGATCTCCTCGGCGGTGATCCGCTCCGGCCCGCCGACGGCATGGATCACCTGGGCCGGGCCCAGATAGGGAACTAGCGAGACCTGGCCCATCGGCTCGCCGGCCGGATCGTAGTGCAGGGGCGCATCGGCGTGGGCGCCGGTGTGGGTGGACAGGGTCAGCCGGCTGACATTGACCGGGCAGTCCCCCTCGAGCACCCAGGTCCGCTCCTCGGCATAGGCGGTGTCGCCAGGCCAGACCGGAACCCCAGGGCGCAAGGCCTGGCTGATGTCCCAGATCCGCCGGCCGGTCTCATCGGTCTCGGTCACAGGCCGGTCCTGACCTGGAACAGTTCTGGGAAGAAGCTGTTGGACAGGGCGCGCGCCAGGTAGGTCGCTCCCGACGAGCCGCCGGTGCCGCGCTGGAAGCCGATGATCCGCTCCACCGTCTTCAGGTGGGCGAAGCGCCACTGCTGGAACCGGAACTCCAGATCCACCAGCTTCTCGGCGAGTTCGTACAGGTCCCAGAAGGCGTCGGGATCCCGATAGACCTCGCTCCAGGCGGCGGTGACCGAGGCGTGCGCCACATGCGGCTTGGTCAGGTCGCGAGCCAGGATCTCCGGCGCGATGGGCGAGCCGCGACGGGCCAGCAGGCGCACGCACTCATCATAGAGGCTGGGCGCCGCGAGCTCGGTCAGCAGGGTCGCGTGGGCTGGCGTGCCCTCATGCACCCGCAGCATCTCAGGATCCTTGGCCCCCATCAGGAACTCCAGCATCCGATACTGGTGCGACTGGAAGCCCGAACTCTGACCCAGGTGCGGACGTATCAGGGCGTAGTCGCTGGGGGTCATGGTCGCCAGCACGTCCCAGGACTGGATCAGCTGAGCCTGGATACGGCTGACCCGCGCGATCATCTTGAAGGCCGGTCCCAGGTCGTCCTGGGCGATATGAGCGCGGGCCGCTGAAAGCTCGTGGATCGAGAGCTTTAGCCACAGTTCCGAAGCCTGATGGATGATGATGAACAGCAACTCGTCATGTTCCGGCGAGCGCGGGTTCTGGGCCGACAACAGCTGGTCCAGCCCAAGGTACTGGCCGTAGCTGATGTCCGGTCGGGCGTGGATCTGCTCGGTCATGTGACAGCCGCCTTCTCTTGGAACCGGGGTTCGCGCCATTGCCCGCTCGCCATCACCTGGGCCAGGTGCTCGACGGCGTCCCAGACATCGGCGTAGCCCACATAGAGCGGTGTGAAGCCGAAGCGCAGGATGTCGGGGGCGCGGAAGTCGCCGATCACACCGCGGGCGATCAGGGCCTGCATGATGGCGTAGCCGTCCGGATGGGCGAGGCCGACCTGGCTGCCGCGCAGGGCGGCGTCGCGGGGACAGGCGACCGTGAAGCCGTGGCCGGCGCAGCGCTCATCCACCAGCTGCAGGAACATGTCGCCCAGGGCCATGGACTTGGCCCGGACCTGGCCCATATCGACGCCGTCGAAAGCCTCCAGCGCCGCCTCAAGCGCCGTCATCCCCAGCACCGGGGGTGTGCCGCACAGGGCGCGCGCCATGCCCTGGCCGGGCTCATAGGCGTCGATGAAGTCGAAGGGCCGTGCGTGACCCATCCAGCCGGACAGGGGCGAGCGGAACGCCGCCTGATGGCGCCGCGCCACATAGGCGAAGGCCGGCGCGCCGGGGCCGCCGTTCAGGTACTTGTAGCCGCAGCCCACCGCGAGATCGGCGCCGGCCCCGCTCAGGTCCACCGGAAGCGCGCCGGCCGAATGGCTGAGGTCCCAAAGGGCTAGGACGCCGGCCTCATGCGCCTTGGCCGTCAGGGCCGCCATGTCGTGCAGTCGCCCGGACTTGTAGTGGACGTGGGTCAGCAGCATCACCGCCACGTCGTCGGTGAGGGCGGACGGCAGCTGGTCCGGTGTGGCCAGCCGCAGCTCGACGTCGCCCGCCAGCCCCGCCAGTCCCTCAAGCACATAAAGATCCGTCGGAAAGTTGCCCGGTTCGCTGAGGATCACCCTGCGCCCGGGCCGCATCGCCAGGGCTCCAGCCGCCAGCTTGAAAATATTGACCGAGGTGGAGTCCGCGCAGATCACCTCGTCGGCGCCGGCCCCGATCAGGGGCGCGATGCGCGCGCCCACGCGGGTCGGCAGGTCGATCCAGCCGGCGGAGTTCCAGGACCGGATCAGGTCACTGCCCCACTCCTCGCGCACCGAGTGCTCCAGACGGGCGGGCACGTTTCTGGGCAGGACGCCAAGCGAGTTGCCATCCAGATAGACGACGCCGGCCGGCAGGTCGAACAGCGCCCGCCGGGACGCCAGGGGGTCTTCACGGTCCAGGGCCTCGCAGGCCGCGCGGGTCAGGGTCATGCCCTGGGCTTAACCCCGTTCCGCGCGGTCCGCCAGACGCCCCTACCGGACGGGCTCTGGGTTGTAGTTCGGTTGGTCGATGGCGATCTGCTCGTGGATGCTGGCCTTCAAGGCCTGGATCAGGCCGGGGGTGCCCACATCCATCGCACCGGTCCGGATCGCCTCGCAGAGTTCGCTGTTCAGCATCGAGAAGTCGCCGTCATGGCCCAGCAACTCGGCCATGCGCGCGGTGGCCGCGGCTTCCGCCACCGCCCCTTGCGCCAACTCCCGCTTGACCACGCCCAGCACATTGACCGCCACGCGGGCCAGGAAGGCGTCGCGGGGGCCGAGCGTCGGACGCACCCCATCGATCCACTTGGAGACGGCCTCGACCAGTTCCTCGGCTTTCGGATGTTGGATCACAGGCCGGCCTCCAGCAGATGGATCAGGTCGATTTCGGTTTCGGAGACGCGCCGGCCGATCATCGGCCGCTCGACGGAGCTCTCGGTGCCGGTCGCATAGGACTGGTACATCATCAGGCACATGATCCCCCACTTCAGGGACCCCAGGGCCTGCCAGTAGAGCACGCGGCTCAAGGGGATCTCCGCCCCGCCCGCCTCGGCATAGCCCTCCAGCAGATCCTGGTAGTGTCCGAAGCCGCCCACGGGCTTATCCGCGCGCCCGAAGCGCCAGGAGTTCACGCAGATCCAGGACAGGTCCTCGGCCGGATCGCCCAGGTGCGACAACTCCCAGTCCAGCACCGCCGTCACCCCCTTGTCGGGGTGGATCATCAGGTTCCCGTTCCGGAAGTCGGCGTGCAGCACCACGTCCGGCATCGGCGGCGGCGGGTTCTTGCGCAGGTGGGCGAGCGCCAGCTCCAGGATCGGCCGCTCGGCCCCGGAGGCCCGATAGACCGCCTCATAGCGGTCCAGCTCGGCCTGGGCGTCGGCGCTCTTCAGGGGAATGCCGTCCGGCTTGATCGTGTGGATGCGGGCCAGGATCTGACCGCACTGGCGGGCCAGATGCGGGCGGATCGTCTCGAACCTGGGGTCGGAAACGATCTTCTTGCCCAGGGTCTCGCCCTCGACTCGCTCGGTGATGTGCGCCTCGCCGAGCCCATCCTGCGGCTCGGCCAGGTGAATGAGTCGGGCCACGGGGGCGCCGGCGTGGTCGGCGGCGCGGATCAGGGCGGCCTCGGTCGCCAGCGACGTGGAGCGCGAGGTCTCCTCGTCAAACGGTCCCGGCCGGCGGCGCAGGATCATCTCCTTGCGGCCACCTTCCGCAACGGCCGCAAAGGCCCAGGTCTCCATGCTGGCCCCACCCGACAGGCGTACCAGGTTTTCGATTGTTCCGCCCGGCGCTCCCAGCTTGGGCGCAAGTCGCGTAAGCGCTTGTGCGATATCGACTTCCATGACGTCGCGGAACCTCCCCGAAGACTGATTTCCGATGATCTGCAGGAGGAAACGCCGGCTTGTAAATCGCCAATTTGGGCGTGCATCCTGTCGGCAAGAACACGGGCCCGGCCCGAGGGAGTGAGACCATGGACTTCAATCTGTCGCCTGAACTGACGGCCTATCTGGCCGAGCTTGACGCCTTCATCGAGGCCAAGATCAAGCCGCTGGAGAACAAGGACGACAACATCCGCTTCTTCGACCACCGTCGGGAGCACGCCCGCACGGACTGGGACGCCGGCGGCCTGCCGCGGCACGAGTGGGAGGACCTGCTGGCCCAGGCCCGCAAGCTGGCCGACGAGGCCGGCCACTACCGCTATGGCTGGCCCCGCGAGATGGGCGGCAAGGGCGGCAGCCAGCTCGACATGGCGGTGATCCGCGAGCACCTGGCCGCCAAGGGCCTGGGCCTGCACAACGACCTGCAGAACGAGCACTCCATCGTCGGCAACAACCCCTTCGTGCTGATGTTCAAGGAGTTCGCGACCAACGCCCAGTACGAGCGCGACAACGACAAGCTGTTGTCGGGCCAGATGCGGACCACCTTCGGCCTGACCGAGCCGAACCACGGCTCCGACGCCACCTTCATGGAGACCCGCGCGGTCCGCCACGAGAAGGACGGCAAGCCCGGCTGGCTGATCAACGGCGAGAAGATGTGGTCCACCGGCATGCACGTGGCCACCCACTGCATGGTCTTCGCCCGCACCAGCGGCAAGGACGGCGACGCCACCGGCATCACCTGCTTCATCGTGCCCGCCGACACCCCCGGGGTGAAGGTCGAGGAGTACCTCTGGACCTTCAACATGCCGACCGACCACCCGCGGGTCAGCTACACCGACGTCTGGGTGCCGGAAGACAGCTACTGGGGCGTGATCGACCGTGGCCTGGGCCTCGGCCAATCCTTCGTCCACCAGAACCGCATCCGCCAAGCGGCCTCGTCCCTGGGCGCGGCGGTCTACTGCATCAATGAGAGCGTGAAGTACGCCCGCGAGCGCAAGCCCTTCGGCAAGCCGCTGTCGGACAACCAGGCCATCCAGTGGCCGCTGGTCGAGCTCTACACCCAGTCGGAAATGCTGCGTCAGCTGATCCGCAAGACCGCCTGGGAAATGGACCAGCTGGATCACAAGGAGATCGAGAAGCAGATCTCCGACAAGGTCTCCATGTGTAACTACTGGGCCAACCGCCTGGTCTGCGAGGCCGCCGACCGCGCGATGCAGGTGCACGGCGGCATCGGCTACTCCCGCCACAAGCCCTTCGAGCACATCTATCGCCACCACCGCCGCTATCGGATCACCGAGGGCTCGGAGGAGATCCAGATGCGCAAGGTCGCCGCCTTCCTGTTCGGCTACATGGGCCCGCGCAAGAAGATGTTCGCCGACGGCGACGTGAAGAACGAATACACCCAGCCGATCCCGTCGCGGCACGGGTGATCGGACTTGCGGCGCCTGGGTTCAGGCTCAGGCGCCGTACAGCCGGTCCATGACGGCCGGTAGGGTCTCCGGCAGTCCGAGCAAGGGCCCGGAGGACAGGAGCAGGACGGCTTCGTCGCCCTTCAGACCCGACAGAACCGCCGTCGCCTCTTCGTTGGACCGCACCGCCTTTGTCGGCACGCCGGTCGCTGCGGTGCGGGCCAGGATCTCTTCATAGGTGGACTGGTGGTGGCTGGCCGCGCCGTGTTCCGGCGGCGGGATGACCAGGACCTGGGCCGCGCCTTCGAACACCGTGTCGTACCAGCTGAGCGCATCCTTGGAGCGCCAGGAGAAGGTGTGCGGCTCGAACACCACCGTCAGCGGGCGTTCGGGGAAGTGCAGGCGCATGGCCTCGATGGCGGAACGGGCCTTCTCGTAGGACGAGCCGAACCCCTCGATCAGCGGAACCTTCGAGATCGTGGTCAGGCGGTCCAGGCGCCGGCGGATGCCGCCGAAGCTCGCCATGGCCTCGGCCAGCGCGCCCTCCCCCACCAGACCACGTTCCAGCAGGTAGGCGCTGACGCCGACGATGTTCTCAATGTTGTGGGCGCCCAGCAGCTGGGTGGTCAGGGGCAGATCCCGCCCGCCGGGACCGACCAGGGTGAACCGGCTGACCTCGCCGAACACCACGTCGCGGGCGGACCAGCCGTCGCACGGCTCGGTGTCGTACCAGACCACCCGCGCCCCGGTTTCATGGGCCACGGCCTGGATGGCCGGATGGTGGCGCATCACCGCCAGCCCGTCCGTGGGCAGGCTGCGCAGCATCCTCAGGAACGGCGCCTCGTACTCCGCAAACGTCGGGAAGACGTTGACGTGGTCGTGGATCAGCGAGGTCAGCAGCAGGTCGCGCGGGTGATAGAGGTCGATCTTCGAGCGCCGGTCGGTCAGGCTGACAATGTACTCGTCGCCCTCCAGCACCATCTGGGGCGCGGCCCCCCAATGCCCCGTGGCCGGCAGGGAGGGCGAGATCGCCCCGATCATCCAGCCGGCGTCGACGCCGGCGCTCTTCAGCACATGGGCCATCAGGGCGGTGCAGGTGGACTTGCCGAACGAGCCGGCCACCACGGTGTTCTGACGCGGGACGGTCACCTCCCCCACCAGCTCGGCGAAGGTGGTGATCTTCACGCCGCGGGCGCGAGCCGCGGCGACCTCGGGGTTCTGCTCGCCGCCCAACTTGGCGCTCGCCCCCAGCACCAGGATGTCCAGCGAATCGGGCAGGTTCGCGGGGTCGAATCGGTAAACCACCGGGAAGCCCAGGCCGGCCACATAGGTCGACATCGGCGGAAATACGTCCTCGTCTGAGCCCGACACCTCATGGCCGGCGTCACGCAGCATCAGGGCGACCGCGCTCATGCCCGCGCCCGCTATGCCCGTGAAATGAATGCGCATTTCGCCTCGCCCCTGGAGAATTCGTCCACCGGTGGGACCGCGATGCAAGTCTTCGCGCCCACGGTCAAGCCTGCGACATTCCGTCTTTGCAGACGATTAATCAGTCTAAACGGGCGTCGTTAACCCCCAGGTAACCACCAGGGGCGAGTCTGTGGTCGTCTTCCTTGAAGACACCCCACCATCACCGACTTCAAACAGCCCGGCCCACCCGCCGGGCTTTTTTTTGGTCTGGCCGCGCCGGCCCCGGAATTGATCCGCCTCAAACCCGGTCACAACCCCTTGGCGTCCCCAGGGGAAACGCGCGCACGCTTCTTCCAACATTCGAGAGGGAGGTTCGCGATGGCCAAGACGCCGCAAGGGTTCAAGACCCGGCTGGAGCCCCAGGACGAGTATCCGCACGATCCTGGCGACGCCAAGAACTACAATGAAAGCATGTACTTCAACGTCTTCGATCCGGCGAAGAAGACGGGCGGCTGGTTCCGGGTCGGCAATCGGCCCAACGAGCACTACGCCGAGATGAGCGTTTGTCTCTATCTCCCCGACGGCCGCGTGGCCTTCATGTTCGCCCGCCCCACCATCGAGGGGAACAAGGAGCTGAACGCGGGCGGCCTGAAGGTCGAGGTGGTCACCCCCTTGAAGCACCTGCGGGTGACTTATTCCGGCAAGGTGCTGCTGCTGGAGCGGCCGCACGAGATGGCCGACCCGAAGAAGGCGTTCCGCGAGAACCCCACCGTCCCCTGCAGCCTGACCATCGACTACGAAGGCGTCTCGCCCATGTACGGCGGCGAGACGGTCAAGGCAGACGGCAGCCCCATCGAGATCGACCCCGAGAAGTCCTTCGCCAAGGCGCACTACGAGCAGCACTGCGCGGCCAAGGGCGTCTTCACCGTCGGCGACGAAACCTTCGAGATCTCCGGCTACGGCCTGCGCGACAAGTCCTGGGGCCCGCGCCACTGGCAGGCTATCGAGTGGTACCGCTGGTGCCCGATGAACTTCGGCCGCGACTTCGGGATGATGTTGTCGGTGATCGGCGACGGTAAGGGCGGCGCCCGCCAGGGCGGCATGGTGTTCCGCGATGGGATCTACGACCTGATCGAGGAGTGCGTCATCGAGAGCGACTGGGACGAGGCCGGCTACCAGACCGCCCTGCGCGCGCGGGTGAAGACCGAGGGTGGCAAGGCGTACCAGGTCACCGGCGAGGTCCTGTCCCTGATCCCGCTGCGCAATCGCCGCACGGCGCCGGACGGAACCGAACTGCAGACCCGCATCACCGAGGGCATGACCGAGTACCGCTGCGGCGACCTCGTCGGCTATGGACTCAGCGAGTACCTGGACCAGATCATCGACGGCAAGCCGAACGGCAAGCAGGCCGGATACTGATAGCCAAGCTGTTGATTTTGCTAAGGCCGGTCACGAAAGCGCAGATCGTCTCCACGACTCGCTTGCGCGACCGGCGAGGCCAGTCTATACGCCCGGCCTCCAGCGATGTTCCCCGATAGCTCAGCTGGTAGAGCAGTCGGCTGTTAACCGACTTGTCGCAGGTTCGAGTCCTGCTCGGGGAGCCA
>CAZXVO010000041.1:0-8570 GCA_964643835.1 uncultured Phenylobacterium sp.
CCCGGCTCCGGCCCACTAAGACGACAGCTGGGGGCGGCCTGATGGTCGTCCCCAGTCCTGGCCGCCCGCAACCCGGTCGCGCGCCAGCCCTAGAATCCCGCATCGATAGAGATTCGGCCGATCAAGCTTGGAGCGAATCTCCATAGCTATGACGTTGCTTGAGGGCGCTTCGCCCCTGAAGGAACGGTCAGAATAAACATGGATGAGGGCGAGACCGACGGACCCCCAAGCCGCCAAGTCATCGCTCTGTCGATCGACTATGTTCTGAAAATCGCTGACATCGTTACCCAGGGCGCTCAAGGCGACCTTGTGACGGCCGTGGTTTATCTGGCGATCTCCCGCGCGAACCTAAGGGAAGCCTTCAAAAGCCCCCGCACCGCGCTTCGGCATGCCGGGGTGTTGGATGCGCCCGACGATCAGGTGCGGCAATCGGTTAGCGTGCTGGCCATCTCGCGCGAACTGGCCCTGCCTTATGAGACGACCCGCCGCCATGTCGGCAAGCTCACGACCCTCGGCCTTTGCCGGCGCAGCGGGGACGGCGGCGTTGTCATTCCCTTTGAGGTCGCCAGCGGAGAGGCGTCGCAGACCGGGATCGACGCGATCTGGCGCTCCACCCTGGTTTTCATCTGCGAGTTAGACGATCTCCGCGTCACCTACACCGCCAAGCGGCGACGGATCGCACCCGACCTGCGCCGGATCGCGGCGCGCATGGCGGCCTACTACCTGCTGGACCTGCTCAATCTGGCCCGCGCCAGTGTGGGACTGAACACCCAGACCGCCCTGCTAGTCCTGGCGATCATTCGGGCCAACTCGCTGCACATCGCCCGCGACGCCGAGGCCGGTCCCCGTTATGCCCGCCCGGACACGCCCCCCCCCGACGACATGCGCCGCCCGGTGACCACTCATGCCATCGCCCGGCAATTGAAGATGCCCTACGAGACCGCCCGAAGGCAGGTCGGCTGGCTGGAAGAGGCCGGACTCTGCACGCGACGCGGCCGGGGCCTGATCGTCCCCACCTCGGCTCTTGAGCGACCGGAGATGCTCCGCGCTATCGAGGCCAACTGGGCCTTGGCCCGTAGCCTGATGGATAACCTCGCCGGCCTCGGCCTGGGCGCCGCCCAGGCCCGCCGCTGGCTGCAGCGCGAAGGCCGGACCTAAGAGAGTTCTAGCGTTCCGTATCGACGGAAGCCTGCATGACGTCGTTGTAGCGCGCGCCCTGGACCGTGCTGTCGTTCACGATCTCATCCACCCGCGCCATCACGGCCGCAGACAGGACAACGTCCGCGGCGGCAGCGTTCTCCCGCATGTGGTCGGGGCTGGAAGTGCCGGGGATCGGCACGATGATCGGGTCCTTCTGCAGCAGCCAGGCGAGGCAGAGCTGAGCCGGCGTGCAGCCGGCCTCGCGCGCCACGGCCTCGAACTGGGCCAGGAGGTCGAGATTGGCGGCGAAGGCCTCGCCCATGAAGCGCGGCATGGCCTGGCGGAAGTCGCCGTCCTTGATGTCAGCAGCGGTGCGCACGCCGCCGGCCAGGAAGCCGCGGCCCACCGGGCTGAAGGCCACGAAGGCCACGCCCAGTTCGCGGCAGGCATCCAGCACGGCGATCTCGGGATTGCGGGTCCAGGGCGAGTATTCGGTCTGCAGGGCCGCGATCGGATGGGTCGCGTGAGCCCGACGCAGGGTGGGCGCGGAGACTTCCGACAGGCCGATGCTACGGATCTTGCCGGCCTTCACCAGGTCGGCCAGGGCGCCGACGCTGTCCTCGATCGGCACGCGGCGGTCCCAGCGGTGCAGGTAATAGAGGTCAATGACATCGGTCTTCAAAAGCTTCAGGGAGAGCTCGCAGGTCTCCTTCAGCACATCGGGGTGACCATTCAGCTCGCGCTGGGTCCCGCGGCTGAGGCCCGCCTTTGAGCAAAGCACGATCTTGTCGCGATGCGGCCCCAGAACCTCGCCCACAAGGGTCTCATTGTGGCCCAGGCCATAGACGGCGGCGGTGTCGAAGAAGGTGTAGCCGGCGTCCAGCGCGCCCAGCAGCACCTGCTCGGCCTGTTCCCGCGGCGGCGGCGGTCCATAGGCGTGAGACAGGCTCATGCAGCCCAGGCCAATGGCCGAAACTTCAAACTCTCCGACGCGGCGCTTCTGCATGGATGTGTCCCTCTGATGGCTCCGGCTTTCAAAGGCCGGTCAGCCCCCAGGGTCAAGCGCCATGCGGCCTAAAGCGCGTCGAGCCGCGGCGGTGGGCCATAGGCGTTGGGGCCAGGGTCGCCTTTGAGCAGGCCCAGTTCCACCCACCCCCAGAGGTTCAGGAGCGCCGCCGCCAGCATCAGCACGACGCCGACCAGCGGTCGCGAAAGCGAGGCTGACATCGCCAGAAGGTAGGGGCCAAGACCCAGCAGGACCAACCAGCGCCAGTCCCGTCCGCGATCATGAACCCGCCGAACCCCGACCGCGACGAGGGGGACCAGCAGGAGCAGAATCGGCAGGAACAACGGCGCCGACCAGGGGCCGATGACGAGCGCGGCCGCCAGGCCTATGACCCAAACCAGGCCGATGAGCGCGGAGCAGATCAGCTGGACCCGCCAGAAGGCCAGCCGGCTCGAGCGGCCCGAAAAAGTCAAAAATCGATCCAGCACGCTCGCCCCCGAGTTCTGCAATCTTGGAGATTACCTGGAGCGGACACAATTCGGAATGACGGAGGGAGGCCCTATTTCTTGCGGCGTTCCAGCGTCTTCAGATAGGCGATGAGATCATTGCTCGAGGCCTCGTCGAAGGTGAACTCTGGCATGCCGTGGTGTCCGGTGGAGATACCTTCGACCAGGGCTTCCTGGATATCCTCTACCGGATACCGGTCGTGCAGGCTGCGGAAGGGCGGCGACTTCGGGTTGGGGCTCTTCCCAGTCCGGCCGACGGCGTGGCACGAGGCGCAGTAAGTCTGGGCGATCTTCTGACCCTTGGCAGCGCTGGGCGCCTGGGCGTGCGCGGCGCCGGCCAGGATCGTCAGGAGTCCAAGGATCGGCAACAGGCGCATGTCGGGCTCCGTCAGACGACTTCTTCACCCAGGCCGCGGACGAAGTCCGGAAGCCAGGGATTGCGGCCGGGCTTCATCCGCTCGGCCCGATAGATATGGCCCAGGTCGGCATAGGCGCGGTCGAAATTCTTGTTCACGATCACATAGTCGTACTCGGCCCAGTGCTTGATCTCCTCGCGACCGAGGGTCATGCGGCTCTGGATGATCTGCTCGGAATCCTGGGCGCGGGCGTGCAGCCGGCGAGACAGATCGGCCCAGGACGGCGGCAGGATGAACACCTTTACGCAGTCGTCCGGGGCCTGGGCCTTCACCTGGGCGGCGCCTTGCCAGTCGATGTCGAACAGGACGTCGTGACCAGCCTCAAGCGCGGCCATCACAGGGGCCTTGGGCGTGCCGTAGAGGTTGCCATTGACCTCGGCCCACTCCAGGAACTGGCCTTCGGCGATGCGAGCCTCAAAGGTGGGACGGTCGAGGAAATAGTACTCCCGCCCCTCCTCCTCGCCTGGACGCGGGGCGCGGGTGGTGCAGGAGATGGACAGATTCAGGTCCGAATAGTCGGCGACCAGGCGGCGCGACAGCGAGGTCTTGCCGGCGCCTGCCGGGCTGGAGACCAGCAGCAGCAGGCCGCGACGCTGGGTCTCCCACGGACGGGGATGATCGCCGTCACTCGACATTCTGCACCTGCTCCCGGAACTGTTCGACCACGGCCTTTAGCTCCAGGCCCACGGCGGTCAAGGTCGGCAGGGCCGACTTGGAGCACAGGGTGTTGGTCTCGCGCATGAATTCCTGGGTCAGGAAGTCCAGGCGGCGGCCGGCGGCGGCGTCCGAGGCCAGCAGGGTGCGGGCGGCGGCGATGTGGCCTGCCAGGCGATCCAGCTCCTCGCGGACATCGGCCTTCACCGCCAGGGCGGCCGCCTCGACCACGATACGGTCGGCGACCAGGGCGCTGTCCCCGGCCAGTTCGCCCATCCGGCGGGCGAAGCGGTCCTTGATGGCGATGGGCTGGCCCGCGGCGACGCCCTCTGCGTCGGCGACCAGGGCCTCGATGCGGTCGACCAGTCCGCCCAGGACGCCCATCAGCTGAGCCCCCTCCTCCCGACGGGCCGCGAGCAAGCCATCGAGGGCGATGGCCAGGGAGCCAGACATGGCCGCCTCCAGCGCCGCCAGGGCTTCGGGATCATCGGCGCCGGCGTCGGCCTCGATCACCCCGCGCAGGGCCAACAGGCCGTCCAGGCGCGGCGGCGCGGCCCGGCCGTCGGCCAGATAGGGGGCGCCGGCCGCCAGATAGCGTTCGAGCTGGTCGATATTGATGCGGACAGCGCCCGCGCCCTCGGCCCGCTTAGCGGTGACGCCGACGGTCACCTGGCCACGCTGGAACCGGGATTGCGCGCCCTCACGGGCGGCGCGGTCCAAGCCATCGAAGCCCGGCGGCCCGCGGAAGCGGACCTCCAGGTTGCGGCCATTGACCGAGCGCGCCTCGACCGCCCAGGTCCAGTCGCCAAGCGCGCCCTCAGCCCGGCCGAAGCCGGTCATGCCGGACAGGGCCATCAGGGCTCCGCCTTGACCTTCGAGGCGTCGACGGCGCCATCCAGCCCCTCGCCGCCGGAAACCGCGGCCCGCTGCCGCTCGACATTGCGCCAGCGCGCGACGTTGGCGTTGTGCTGCTCAAGGGTGGAGGCGAAGACATGGCCGCCCGTGCCGTCGGCGACGAAATAGAGCTCGTCGGTCTTCGGCGGGTCGAGCACGGCGGCGATGGCCGCCCGGCCCGGATTGGCGATGGGCGTCGGGGGCAAGCCGTCGATCTGGTAGGTGTTGTAGGGCGTCGCCTGGGCGAGTTCCGAGGCGCGGATGCCGCGACCCAGGGGCCGACCGCCGGTAATGCCGTAGATGATCGTCGGGTCGCTCTGCAGCCGCATGCCGGAGCGCAGCCGGTTGATGAACACCGCGGCGACGCGCGGACGCTCGCTGGCCTTGCCGGTCTCCTTCTCGACGATCGAGGCCAGGGTGACGGCTTCCATCGGCGTGGTGAAGGGCAGGCCCGCCTGGCGTCGCGCCCACAGGGTGGCGAGCAGTTCGTCGCGGGCGTCCATCATCCGCTTCAGGACCTTGGCGCGGTCCTCGCCGCGTTCGTACTGGTAGGTCTCGGGCAGGATGGAGCCTTCGGCAGGCGCGGGCGCCTCGCCGGTCAGGTCGCTCTTCTTGGCCAGGATCTCGACCACCATCTCGCTGGTCAGGCCCTCGGCGATGGTCACCTGGTGCTTGACGATGCGGCCATGGCGGATGTCGTCGAGGATGCGAGCCATGGAGGCCTTGCTAGGCACCTCGTACTCGCCGGCCTTCATCTGGCGGGCCGCGCCGGTGGCCTGGGCGGCGGCGATGAAGATGGCGCTGGAGCGCACCACCCCGGCCCGCTCAAGGGTCGAGGCGATCTCCGGCAGGCTGGCGCCGCGGCGCAGCTCCACCGTGGTGATGTCGCCGGACTTCGCCGCCGGGCCAGGCCCCTGATAGGTCCAGACAGCCCACATCAGGGCCGCCATCAGCACGACCGCAAAGGTAGCCGCCGCGCTGAGCGCGGTGGTGATCAGACGGCGCGCGGGGGAGACCCCGCGACGCGAGGAACTGCGCTTTCCGCTCACGGGACCTTCTTGAAGATCACGGAGGCGTTGGTGCCGCCGAAGCCGAAGCTATTGGACAGGGCGATGTCGATCTTCATCGGCTTGGGCTTGTTCGGCACCAGGTCGATCTCGGTCTCCACGGAGGGATTTTCGAGATTGATGGTCGGCGGGGCGATCTGGTCGCGGATCGCCAGGGCGGTGAAGGCCGCCTCGATGGCGCCAGCCGCGCCCAGCAGGTGGCCGGTGGCCGACTTGGTCGACGACATGGTCAGGCCTTTGACGGCGTTGCCCATCAGGCGGCTGACCGCACCCAGCTCGATCTCGTCGCCGAGCGGCGTAGAGGTGCCGTGGGCGTTGACGTAGTCGACATCCGAGGCCTGGATGCCGGCGTCCTTGAGGGCGGCGCGCATGGCGCGGAAACCGCCGTCGCCGTCCTCGGCCGGGGCGGTGATGTGATAGGCGTCGCCGGCCAGGCCATAGCCCGAAACTTCGCAGTAGATCTTCGCGCCGCGCGCCTTGGCGTGTTCGTACTCTTCCAGCACCAGCGCGCCCGCGCCCTCGCCCATGACGAAGCCGTCGCGGTCCTTGTCATAGGGCCGGCTGGCCCTTTCCGGAGCATCGTTGAAGCCGGTGGACATGGCGCGGCAGGTGATGAAGCCCGCGATGCCGACCGGGCAGATGGCGGCTTCCGCGCCGCCGGCCACCATCACGTCGGCGTCGCCGTACTTGATCATCCGGGCCGCGTCGCCGATGGCGTGGGCGCCGGTGGCGCAGGCGGTCACGACCGAGTGGTTCGGGCCCTTGAACCCGTAGCGGATGGAGACCTGGCCCGAGGCCAGGTTGATCAGGGCCGAGGGGATGAAGAAGGGGCTGATCCGACGCGGGCCCTTCTCGTGCAGCTCGACGCTGTTCTTCTCGATGGTGGCCAAGCCGCCGATACCGGAGCCGATGATCACGCCGGTGCGCTCACGGCCCTCGTCGTCCTGCGGCTGCCAGCCTGAGTCCTTCACCGCCTCATCAGCCGCGGCCATGGCGTAGAGGATGAAGTCGTCGACCCGGCGCTGGTCCTTGGGCGCCATGGTCTGGTCAGGGTCGAAGGAGCCTTCGATATCCGCGCCGCCGCCGCCACGACCATCGACCCGCGGCACTTCGCAGGCGACCTGACAGGCATAGTCGCTGGGATCGAAGGTGGTGATCCGGCCCGCGCCGGACTTGCCCGCGAGAATGGCCTTCCAGCTGAGCTCACGGCCTTGGCCGAGGGGGGTCAGAAGACCGATGCCGGTAACGACGACACGACGCATGTGGACGCTCCAATACGCAGACCGCCGCGCCTTCGGGTGAAGGTCGCGGCGGCCAAATCTTCGACGAGACCGGGGCCTTTAGGCGCCCAGACGTTCTCCGATGAACTTCACCGCGTCACCCACGGTCTGGATGTGCTCGGCGGCGTCGTCCGGGATTTCGATGTCGAATTCCTCTTCGAAGGCCATGACCAGCTCGACGTTGTCGAGGCTGTCGGCGCCCAGATCGTCGATGAAGGAAGCCTTCTCGGTGACCTTTTCCGGGTCGGCGTCGAGGTGTTCGATGACGATCTTGCGCACGCGCTCAAGGATATCGGACATTCGTAGTAAGTCCCTGTTGTTCAACTGATCCATCTGCGACCGCCGACAGGATGTCAACCGCTCGCGGAACTAGGTTTCGAGACCTGAGCCTCTCCGGTTCGAGGTGGCCGTAGCATGTTCGTCCCGGCGAGGCCAGCCGGTCAGATCATGGCCATGCCGCCGTTCACGTGGAGGGTTTGGCCCGTCATGTAGGCGGCCTCGTCGCTGGCGAGATAGGCGCAGGCCGCGGCGACTTCGCTGCCCTGGCCCAGCCGGCCAGCCGGAATCGTGCCCATGATCTGGGCCTTCTGGGCATCGTTCAGGGCGTCGGTCATCGGGCTCTCGATAAAGCCCGGCGCCACGCAATTCACCGTGATCCCCCGCGACGCGACTTCCTGCGCCAGGGACTTGGAGAAGCCGATCATGCCAGCCTTGGAGGCGGCGTAATTGGTCTGACCTGGATTACCCATCACGCCCACGACCGAGGTGATGCCGATGATGCGGCCGAAGCGGCGCTT
This sequence comes from uncultured Phenylobacterium sp., assembly GCA_964643835.1. Taxonomy (GTDB): domain Bacteria; phylum Pseudomonadota; class Alphaproteobacteria; order Caulobacterales; family Caulobacteraceae; genus Phenylobacterium. The sequence goes on from CAZXVO010000041.1 coordinate 7,761, forward strand.
CATCATCCCGCGCATGGCGGCCCGCGACAGGCGGAAATAGCTTTCCAGATTGACCTTCAGGACCTGGTCCCAGTCGTCGTCCTTCATGCGCATCAGCAGGCCGTCGCGGGTGATGCCGGCGTTGGCGACCAGGATGTCGAGCTGGCCGGTGGCCTTCTCGGCCCGACCCACCAGGCCGTCGACCGATTCGGCGTCGGACAGGTTGGCGGCTTCCACCGACACTCGCTCGCCCAGCCGGCCAGCGAGCTCGGTCAGGACCGCCTCGCGGGTGCCGGACAGGACGACGTGAGCGCCCTGGGCGTGGAGCGTGCGGGCGATCTCAGCCCCGATGCCGCCGGTGGCGCCGGTGACGAGGGCGGTCTTGCCGGAAAGGTCGAACATCATTCTCGTCCCTAGAGCGACTTGGCGAAGGCTTCGAGGTCCGCCGGGGTGTTGAGCGGGGTGGCTTCCGAATCGGGAGCGATGCGCTTGGCCATGCCGGACAGCACCTTGCCGGATCCTGCCTCGGCGAAGCGGGTCACGCCGCCATCGCCGGCCAGCCAGATCATGCTCTCGCGCCAGCGCACCCGGCCGGTGACCTGTTCCACCAGCATCTTGCGGATGGCTTCGGGGTCCAGGGTCGGGCGGGCGGTGACGTTGGCCACCAGAGGCGCGCGCGGGGCCAGGATGGTGGCGTCGGCCAGGGCCTGGGCCATCTCGTCGGCCGCGGGCTGCATCAGGGGGCAATGGAAGGGCGCGGACACGTTCAGCGGGATAGCGCGGGCGCCCAGGGCCTTGGCGGCCTCGATGGCGGCGTCCACGGCGGCCTTG
>CAZXVO010000041.1:8580-23414 GCA_964643835.1 uncultured Phenylobacterium sp.
CACGACATTGCCGGCGTTGTTGTCGTTGGCGACCACGCAGACCCCGACCTTGGCGCCCTCAGCGGCGGCGGCCTCGGCGAGGGCGACGTCGGTCTTGGGGCCGATCAGGGAGGCCATGGCCCCCTCGCCCACTGGCACGGCCCGCTGCATGGCCTGGCCGCGCAGCTTCAGCAGCCTAGCGGTGTCGGCCAGGCTGATGGCGCCGGCGGCGGCGAGCGCCGAGTACTCACCCAGCGAGTGGCCGGCCACGAAGGCGGCCTTGTCGACACCGATCTTGAACTCCTTTTCCAGGGTCCGGCTGACCGCCAGGCTGACGGCCATCAGGGCCGGCTGGGCGTTCTCAGTGAGGGTCAGTTGGTCCTCCGGCCCCTCCTTCATCAGCTTGAACAGCTTCTGGCCCAGGGCGTCGTCGACCTCCTGGAAGACCTCGCGGGCGGCGCTGAAGGCCTCGGCGAGATCGGCGCCCATGCCGACGGCCTGGCTGCCCTGGCCGGGGAAGATAAAGGCGAGGGTCATGGGGTGCTCCCGTCCTGGCGCTGTCGCGCTCTTCGTCGATTCCGAGCCGCGAGGGTTAGGGGATAAGCCGGGCCTGGGCAAGGTTCGCCCCCTCCCCTTGCGTCATACTGGAAATCCCCCACCGGACCCGCCAAGGTGGCTGCAACAATAAAGGGAGGTCTCCATGCGCGCCGTCATCCGCCGCAACAAGCAACTGATCTGCGACGAGATTCCCGAACTGACTCCGGGGCCGGGCCAGGTGCTGGTGAAGACCCTCGCCTGCGGCATCTGCGGTTCGGACCTGCACGCCCTGCACCACATGGAACACATGATCGAGACCACGCGGCGGGCGAGCGGCGGGGATCCGGGGACCTTCAATCCCACCGCCGACACCGTGTTCGGCCACGAGTTCTGCGCCGAGATCCTCGATCACGGGCCGGGCTCGCCCAAGACCCTGAAGGCCGGGACCCGGGTGGTCAGCGTCCCGGTGACCATGACCGCCGGCGGCATTGAGGCCCTGGGCTATTCCAACGCCCTGCCCGGCGGGTTCGCCGAACGCATGCTGCTGACCGAGGCCATGATCCTGGAAGTGCCGAACGGCCTGCCCACCGACCAGGCCGCCCTGACCGAGCCCTTCGCCGTCGGCGCCCACGCGGTGGCCAAGGCCAAGCTGGACAAGGATTCGGTCTGCCTGGTGATCGGCTGCGGCCCGGTCGGCCTGGCGGTGATCGCCGGCCTGAAGGCCAAGGGCCATGGCCCGGTGATCGCTTCGGACTATTCCCCCCGCCGCCGCGCCGCCGCCGAGATGCTGGGCGCCGACCTGGTGATCGATCCGGCCAAGGAAAGCCCGCACGCCCGCTGGGACAGCTTCGGCGTTCCCACCGCGCGCGCCGCCCAGCAGATGGCCAAGATGATGGGCAAAACGTTTGGCCAGCCCGTGGTGTTCGAATGCGTCGGCGCGCCCGGCGTTCTGCAGCACCTGATCGAGGCCTCTCCGGCCGGCAGCCAGATCGTGGTCGCCGGGGTCTGCATGGAGACCGACAAGATCGAGCCGGCCATCGCCATCACCAAGGAGATCGAGCTGACCTTCGTCTTCGGCTACACGCCTGACGAGTTCGCCATGACCCTGCGCCAGCTGTCCGAAGGGGTGATCGATGTGAGTCGGGTGGTGACCGGCAAGGTCGGCCTGCACGAGGTCGCCCAAGCTTTCGTCACCCTTGGCGATCCTGAGGCACACGTCAAAATTCTCGTGGAACCAGGACGTTAGGGGCAAACGGCGCCGTGTCCAGAACGGCACGGCGCCCACAAATGTGACACATTTCCTCCCGTGGGAGTTGACGGCGCCGCCCAAGGCAAAGCCATTGTCGCGCCGCGGGACGAACGTCGTTCCGCCAAAACGCAAAGCCTTTGGGGGAACGCCATGCCGGCTTCCAATTTTCGCCTTCGCGCCGTACTCGGCGCGAGCCTGCTCGCCATTTCCGCCGCCCTGCCGGCCATGGCGTTCGCCGCAGATGCGACGACCGACGTCGAAGAACTGGTGGTCACCGCGCGGAAGCGCGACGAGGCCCTGATCGACGTCCCGTTCTCGGTCAACGCCATGTCCGAGACCAAGATGCGCGCCTCGGGCGCCGTCAATCTTGAAGACATCTCTCGCAACATCGCGGGCTTCACTGTCCAGAACCTCGGCCCGGGCCAGAGCCAGGTCGCGATCCGCGGCATCTCCGCCGGCCAGCTCGCCCGCGACCAGCCGGGCGTGAAGGAACAGGTCGGCGTCTATCTCGACGAAAGCGTCGTCTCGCTGTCGCTGTTCACCCCCGACCTGGACCTGTTCGACCTGAGCCGCATCGAAGTGCTGCGCGGGCCGCAGGGCACCCTTTTTGGCTCCGGCTCGCTGTCGGGCACGGTCCGCTACATCACCAACCAGCCGAAGCTGGGCGAAATGAGCGGCTCGGTCGAAGGCACCGCCAGCTTCGTCACCCACGGCGGCCGCGGCGCCGACCTGAAGGGCGCCATCAACATCCCGATTGGCGACCAGGTGGCCCTGCGCGTCGTGGCCTATGGGTCCCAGTTCCCGGGCTTCATCGATGCGGTCCAGCCGGACGGCACGATCAATGAGGACGTCAATGACGGCACGCGGACTGGCTTCCGTATCGCCGCCAAGATCCAGGCGACCGAGAACCTGACCATCACCCCGCGCTATCTGCAGCAGAACGTGGCGGTCAACGGGTTCAACCGCGTCGACCGGTTCAACATCCTGGGCAACCCCTACACGACCACCCGGCCGAAGGTGTCCCTGGGCAATCTGAACCAGTACACCCAGTTCGAAGAGAAGTTCTCCGACAAGTTCAAGCTGGCCGACCTGACCGTCGCCCTGGACCTCGGCGGCATGACCCTGACATCAATCTCGTCCTACACGGACCGGGACGTGCTGGTCGTGCGCGACACCACGGCCCTGACCGGCTCCATCACCGGCGGCTCTATCGGCCTGGGCGCCAATGTCTACACCCTGGACGCGCCGCTCTATGACACCACCGGCGTCAAGCTGTTCACCCAGGAAGTCCGCCTGGCTTCGGACAACGCCGAAAAGCTCGATTGGGTCGTCGGCGCCTTCTACAGCGACATGGACCGCGACTACGCCCAGTACCTGGACGTCGCCGGCTTCAGCAAGCTGACCGGCATCCCGACCAAGGGCGTCCGCGCCCCGACGGATGCGCTCTACTTCTCCACGGTCCCCTACACCCTGAAGCAGTCGGCGGTGTTCGGTGAAGCGACCCTCCACGTCAACGACCGCCTGGACGTGACCGCCGGCCTGCGCCTCGCCCGCTATGAAGAGAAGCGCAAGCTGACCTTCGACGGCATCTTCGCCGACGTGACCATCGACTATCCGGGCAATGTGAAGGCCGACGATTCCGCCCCGCGGGTCATCGTCGCCTATAAGGCCACCGACAACCTGACCATCAACGGCCAGATCTCCAAGGGCTTCCGCCTGGGCGGCGTCAACGACCCGCTGAACAAGCCGCTCTGCAACGCGGCCGACCTGGCGACCTTCACGCCCCTGGCCAAGCCGAGCTTCGAGAACGAGCAGGTCTGGAACTACGAAGCCGGCATGAAGGCCAAGATCCCGGGCGGCTCCTTCACCGCTGCGGCCTTCGTCTCGGACATCGAGAACCTGCAGGCCACGGTGGACGCGGGCAGTTGCTCGTCGCGGATCATCGTCAACGTGCCCAAGGCGCGCTCGATGGGCCTCGAAGCCGAGTTCAACAAGCAGCTGACCGAGAACTTCGACGTCAGCTTGTCGGCCTCCTGGAACAACTCGGAACTGCGCTCCAGCGTCCGCGACTCCTCCGGTGCGGTCCTGCAGTCCCTGCGTGACGGCAACCGCCTGCCCACCGTGCCGAAGTTCCAAGGCGCGGCGGCGGTCGGCTATGTGCGGCCCATGGAGAACGGCCTGACGGCGTTCAGCAACGTGTCGGTCCAGTATGTGGGCGACCGGTTCACCCAGATCTCCGACCAGGAGAGCAATCCGCGCGCGGTGAGCCTGTTCAACATCGGCGCCCCCTCGGTGTCGTCGCTGAACTTCCAGCTGAAGCTGCCGGCCTACACCCAGGTGAACTTCCGCGTGGGCGTTCGCAGCGAGGACTGGGAAGCCGCCTTCTTCGTCAACAACCTGACGGACGAGAAGGCCGAGCTCGCCGTCGACCGTGAGCGTGGCCTGCGGGCGCGCTACGGCTATCTGGTCAGCCAGCCGCGCACGATCGGCGTGACGGTGCGCCAGTCGTTCTAAGCCGATGAAGGCCCGGCGTGGTCGCCCTCGGGCGGCGCGCCGGGCCATTTCGTCGCATCTGCGACGCGTTGAGATCGCTCAAGGCGCGAGCTCCGCATCGGGGACACACTCCTCTTGAACTTCAGGGGAGGCCGCGATGGCGGGCAGGCATGTGATCTGGGCGATGGCGGTGGCTTACGCCTTCCCGACCTTCGCGGTTGGAGCGGTCATGGGCGCCGTACGCGTCCTGCTGGTCACCCCGCTGGCCGGACCGGTCGGCGCGGTTCTCCTGGAACTGCCGATGAAGCTGGCGGTGGCCTGGTTCATCTGCGGCCTGATACTCAACGCCCCCTGGGCCAGTCGACGGTTCGCCGACCGCCTGGCCATGGGCGTCGCCGCCTTCACCCTGTTGATGTCATTGAAAATGGTCATGGGCCTCCTGGTGTTCGGCCAGGCGCCGGGCGAGATTTTCAGCGGCCTGACCGCCCCCGCCGGCCGTCTGGGCCTGTTGGGCCAGGCGGTGTTCGCACTGTTGCCCCTCGTGCCGCGCCCCGCCCCTGCGCCGCCCAAGACAACCGCGACCTCTGAAACCTTTCCCGCCGCCTGGCCCCGCGCCGACGCCTAAGCACCATACCGGTTGTTTGAAGCGATACGGCCGCTAGGATGACCTCACGAGAGGGCGAACCACGCCTCCGGGAGGAACTCCATGCGACTGACCAGCCCGCGCATCGCGCCCTTGGCCGATTCCGAATTCGACGCCGAACAGGAAGAGATTGTCGCCCCCATGCGGGCCGGCGGCCGCGTGCTAAACATCTTCCGGACCATGGCGCGCACGCCGAAGGCCGCGAAGGGTTTCCTGGCCTGGGGCAACTACATCCTGTCGCGCCGCAACGATCTGCCGGCCCGCGAGCGGGAGATCGTCATCCTGCGCATCGGCTATCTCTGCCGCTCCGGCTATGAGTGGACCCAGCACACCGAGATCGGCCTGAAGTCCGGCCTGAGCGCCGCCGAGATCGCCGCGATCAAGACGGGCGCCGGCGCGCCGTCCTGGAGCCCGGCCGACGCCGCCCTGCTGCAGGCCAGCGACGAACTTCACCACGACCAGTTCATCACCCCAGCCACCTGGACCGCCCTGAAGGCGCACTTCACCGACAAGCAGTGCATGGACCTGGTCTACACCGCCGGCCAGTACACCCAGGTCTCGATGATCCTGAACACCTTCGGGGTGCAGCTGGACGAGGGCCAGACCCTCGATCCCGACCTGAAGGGCTTCTGACCATGCGGCTCGAGGGCAAGGTCTGTGTGGTGGTCGGCGCCGGCCAGACGCCGGGCGAGACGGTGGGCAATGGCCGGGCCATCGCCCTGTTGTTCGCGCGGCAGGGCGCGGAGGTGCTGTGCGTCGACCGGGCCCCGGAGCGGGCCGAGGAGACGGCGGGCCAGATCGTCGCCGAGGGCGGCAAGGCCGTCGCCCATCAGGCCGACATAACCCGACCGGACGAGGCGGCGGGGATCGTCGCAGCGGCCAAGGCGCGCTGGGGCCGGATCGACGTGCTGGTCAATGATGTGGGCATCGGAGGCGGCGGCGACGGCCCCGCGCACCGGCTGGAAGAGACCGCCTTCGACCGGATCATGACGGTCAACCTCAAGGGCATGTGGCTGACCATCAAGGCCGCCCTGCCCCTGATGCGCGAGGCGGGCCAGGGGTCGATCGTCAATGTCTCGTCCCTGGCCGGCATCGCCGGCGGGAACCAGATGGCCTACGAGGTCTCCAAGGCCGCCGTGAACCGCATGACCACCAGCGTCGCCCAGGCCAACGCCGGCAAGGGCGTGCGCTGCAACGCCATCGCCATGGGCCTGATGGACACGCCCATGGCCATCGAGGGCATCGCCCACGCCACCGGCCAGAGCGTCGAGGCCGTGCGGTCCAGCCGCGCCGCCCGGGTGCCCTTGGGCCAGAAGATGGGCGACGCCTGGGACACGGCCTATGCGGCCCTGTTCCTGGCCAGCGACGAGGCCCGCTTCATCACGGGCGTCGTCCTGCCGGTGGATGGCGGCATGTCGAGCCGGATCGGCTGATCAGGGCTTGGCGGGCGGAGGCGGCGGGGGCCGCTTCTGGCCAAGGGCGGCGCACGAGGCGAAGCCGATGGGCCCCTGTTCGTCATAGAGCCGGCATTCGCCCACGGCGATCCCTTCGGCGGCCTGGTGGTCGGTCTTCTCGAAACCGATCCATTCGCCTACCGGCAAGCGGTGCAGATACAGGGTCACGTCGGAATTGATGTAGCCCAGGCCCTTGTCCGAGACGTGGGCGAAGGGGCTGACGAAATCGCAGGCCACGGCCACGCGCTGGAACGGGGTCAGCGGCATGCCGCCGACGATCTCGCGCACCTCGGCCATCCAGGTCTGGCGCACATCATTGGGGTCGTTGAAGCCGCCCTTGATCGGTCGCGTCGCCCACATCCGCCCCATGGGGCCGTAGTCCGGCGGGGTGATGTCTTCCGGCTTTGGCACGTCCCAGTTGCCGGGACCATAGACCCGCCCCTCAGGCGCCTCGGTGCGGCGCAGGAACTGGCAGGACGCCTTGGCCATGGACACGCCGCCGGAGATGAACTCCGCCTCGGCGACCTTGATCCGGCCGCCCTGGCGGACCAGGGCCGTGCGGACCTCGATGGGATCGAAGCCCGGCAGCTTGAACATGTCGACGGTCAGGCGGGCCGGAACAAAGTCCGGTTCTCCAAAGGCCTCCTCCAGGGCGTGTCCCAGAAGGCCGGCGATGACGCGGCCGTGCAGGGATTGAGGATTCCAGGGCCCGCGGGCGATCGGCTGTGGGACGTAAAGAATACCGTCCCTTTGAAAGAATGGTTCGTTTTGCATGGGGCGGAACATGGCGGATTCCTTCCGCAGAGGCGAGACGGCTTGACCAGGATCAAGGCGGCCACGGGCCCGCAACCGGCCCAATCGAGGGCATTGCAAGGAGGCCATCATGTCCGAGATACAAGCAGCGCCCGACCTGGGCCGGCTGGATTTCTTCGGGGATCAGGTGCGGGCGACCCTGACCCGCGAGGTGGAGCATTCCACCGCCACGTTGTGGGCCTTCCTGACCGATCCGGCCAAGCTGCCGCTATGGCTGGCGCCGGGCGAGATCGAGCTGAAGGTCGGCGGCCGCGCGCGGCTGGACTTCGTGGACTCCGGCATCCTCATCGACAGCATCGTCAGCCAGTTCAAACCGGGCGAGGTGCTGGAGTATTCCTGGAGCGGGCCGGGCGAGACCCTGCGGCCGGTCTGCTGGGGCCTGGAGCCGACCGGGGCCGGAACCCGTCTGACCCTGACCCTGGACATGCCGGCCAGCGAGGATGTCGCGCGGTCCTGCGCCGGGTGGGAAGCCCACCTGGAAATGCTGGCCGCCGCCCTTGAGGGCGTGCCGATCAAGTTCCCCTTCGAGCGCTTCAAGGCGACGCGGGAAGCCTACAAGGCCCGCCTGCCCTAAACCCTACTGATCGACGGCGGTGGGCTTCCCGTCCTGGCGGTAGACCACCCCGCCCTTCATGACGAAGGCGACCTTCTCGAACTGGCGAACATCCTTCAGCGGATCGCCCGGGACGGCGACGATGTCGGCGTAGCGGCCGGCCTGGATCGCGCCGATCTTGTCCGAGCCGATCAGGTCGGCGCTGTTGCGGGTGGCGGTGAAGATCGCCTCCATGGGCGACATGCCGCCCTCGGTGAGCAGCTTGAACTCCAGGGCGTGGTTCCCCTCCCCGAGGTCGGTGCCATAGGCGATCTTCACGCCCGACTTCAGGGCCTTGGGGAAGTTCTGCTTGGGCAGGAGGTCATTGGCCAGCTCCTTGGCGGCCGTGCCGGGGGTCAGTAGTTCCGGCGTCTTGCTGGCGGCCTCGTAGAAGACGTCGAATACGGTGAGCGTGGGCACCAGATAGGTCCCCTTGGCCTTCATCAGGGCGAAGGTCTCGTCGGTGGCGAAGGAGCCATGCTCCACTGAATCCACCCCGGCGCGGACCGCCGCCTCAATGGCGTGGGCGGGATAGATGTGGGCGGCGACCTTCATGCCCAGCATGTGAGCCGTGTCGACGGCGGCCTTCATCTCGTCATCGGTCATCAGCTGCTGGCGCGGATCATCACCGGTCGAGGCGATGCCGCCCGAGGGCATGATCTTGATGAGGTTGGCCCCGCGGCGACGGTGCTCCCGCACCTTGAAGCGGGCCATCTCCGGCGTATCGACGATGCCGTTGTCCCAGCCGTCGTGGCGCAGGGCCGGATCGAGCCCCGAGCGCGGGTCGCCATGGCCAGCAGTGGGGCCCAGCGGCTCAAGCGCCACCCATAGGCGGGGACCGGCGATCTTGCCGTCGTCGATGGCGTTGCGCACGGCCACGCTGTCGTCGCCGCCGCCGGCGTCGCGGGCGCTGGTGAAGCCCTGCTGCAGCATCTGGCGGGCGAAGACGGCGTCATCGAAAGCACGGTCGATAGCCGAGTGCGTCACCCAGTCCTCGGTGGCGTTGGTCCGGCTGGGCAGCTTGGCGCCGAGGTGGATATGCACGTCGATGAAGCCCGGCATGACGGTGGCCTTGGACAGGTCGATGACCTCGGCCCCCGCGGGAGCGATAAAGCCGTCCTTGATCGCAGTGATCTTGTCGTCGTGGACCAGGATCGAGACCTTGGTCCGCGGCTGGGCGGACAGGCCGTCGATCAGGGTTCCGGCGTGGATGACCTGATCCTTCGCCTGGGCGCCGTTCGCCGCCAGCGCCAGGGTGAGTGCGAGAAGGCTGGCGGCGCGCATGGGGCGGGCTCCTAGAAGAACTGCGACAGGTTGCGGCGAAGGCGGGCCATGACCGGCTCACCGGCGGCCGGCGCCTCGAAGCTCTGACCGGTGATGGTCTCGAAGGCCTTCACATAGACCGCCGAGGTATCCCACAGCATCTGTTCCGGGATCTCCGGAATGGGGTCCTTGTAGGGATCGCAGCGTTCCGCCACCCAGGCGCGCACGAAATCCTTGTCGAAGCTGTCCGGGCGGGCGCCGCGGGCGAAGCTGTCGGGATAGGAGCTGGCGAACCAATAGCGGCTGGAATCGGGGGTGTGGATCTCGTCGGCCAGGACGATCTTGCCGTCGGGATCGAGGCCAAACTCGTACTTGGTGTCCACCAGGATCAGGCCGCGCTCGGCCGCCAGCTTCTGGCCGCGGGCGAACAGGGCGAGGGCGTAGCGGCTCACAGTCTCCCACTGTTCCGGGGTCAGCAGCTTCTGCTCGAGGATCTCGGCGGCGCTGAGTGGTTCGTCATGGCCGCCGTCAAAGGCCTTGCTGGTCGGGGTGATGATCGGCTCGGGCAGGGCCTGGTTGTCGCGCATGCCGTCGGGCAGGGTCACACCGTACATCGACCGCTGACCCTGCTTGTAGAGGGTCAGGATCGAGGTGCCGGTCGTGCCGGCCAGATAGGCCCGCACCACGATCTCCACCGGCAAGATGTCCAGCCGCTGGCCGACCACGACGTTGGGGTCCGGGTAGGACAGGACGTGGTTGGGGCAGATGTCGGCGGTCTGTTCGAACCAGAACCGCGCGGTCTGGGTCAGGACCTGGCCCTTGTAGGGGATCGCCGCGAGAATCGTATCGAAGGCCGAAATCCGGTCCGAGGCGATGATGATCCGCCGCCCGTCCGGCAGGTCGTAGTTGTCCCGCACCTTGCCGCGATAGTGGTTGGGCAGTTCCGGGATATCGATATCGCGCAGAACCACGTCCGCCGCCGCCGTCATGTCCGCCACTCCGCCGAATGATTGGTAAGACCGCCTTTGCCGTGAAGACAGGCCTGCGTCCAGACGGCTAGACTAAGCGTATGTTGGGGCAAGCAGGAGGATCTCCCATGAAAGCCGTCGCGTTCCGCACTCTCGCCCTCGCCGCCGCAGCCGCGGGCGCCCTCGCCACTCCGGCCCTCGCTGACCTGGCGCCGGGCACGAAGGCCCCGGATTTCAAGGCCCCGGCCTATCTCGCCGGCAAGCCGTTCACCTTCGACCTGGCCGAGGCCCGCAAGAAGGGTCCGGTGGTGCTGTACTTCTTCCCGTCTGCCTACACCAAGGGCTGCAACCTCGAGGCTCACCTGTTCTCCCAGGCCGCTGACGACTTCAAGGCCCAGGGCGCGACCCTGATCGGGGTGACCGCGGGCAAGGTCGACCAGCTGGCTGTCTTCTCCGCCGACACCGCCACCTGCGGCGGCAAGTTCGCCGTCGCCGCCGACCCGGGCGCCTCCATCGCCAAGCAGTACGACGCGCCCCTGAAGGTCGCGGGCATGAAGGCGCCGGCGGACCTGTCGGCGCGCACCTCCTATGTCATCGCCCCCGACGGCAAGGTGGTCTTCGCCTATGACAACCTGTCGGCGGATGACCACGTCAACCAGACCATGGCGGCGCTGAAGACCTGGCGTTCGAAGAATCCGAAGCGGTAGACCACCCGCTTGACTCGTCATGAGGGACGAAGCGCCTTGCCCTGCAACGCTTTTTCCCTTATGAGCGCGCCTCTTCACGGAATGCGGTCTTCAGCCGGGAACTCCAAAGGAACGGGAAAGCCCCGTTCGCCCATTGAAGATCCATCGTGGACGTCGGTTCACCCGCCGACGGCCGCGCCGCCTTCCACAAGGGAAAAGGACACATGGCGCTCTACGAGCACGTCGTCATTTCGCGGCAGGATATCTCGCCGCAACAAGCCGAAGCCCTCAACGATACGATCAAGACGATCATCGAAGAAGGCGGCGGCGTTGTCGCCAAGATCGAGTACTGGGGTCTCCGCAACCTCACCTACCGCATCAAGAAGAACCGCAAGGGTCACTACTCCCTCCTCGCTCTGGACGCCCCTCCGGCGGCCGTGAAGGAGATGGAGCGTCAGCTGTCGATCAATGAAGACGTGCTGCGCTACATGACCGTGCGCGTCGAAGAGCTCGACCTGGAGCTCTCGCCCATCCTGGCCCGTCGCGACCGCGACCGTGAGCGCGAACCGCGCCGCGAAGACTCCTTCTAAGGCAGGCATCCCATGACCGACGAAACCTCCTCGGCCCCGGCCGCCGCGGCCGCCGCCGGCGGTGCCCGCCGCCCGTTCTTCCGCCGCCGCAAGGTGTGCCCGTTCTCCGGCGCCAACGCCCCGAAGATCGACTACAAGGACGTCAAGCTCCTGCAGCGCTACGTTTCCGAGCGCGGCAAGATCGTTCCGTCCCGCATCACCGCGGTGTCGGCCAAGAAGCAGCGTGAACTGGCCAAGGCCATCAAGCGCGCCCGCTTCCTGGCCCTGCTGCCCTACGTCGTGAAGTAAGGGAGCCGGATCCATGAAAGTCATTCTGCTCGAGCGCGTGGAAGGCCGCGGCTCCCTGGGCGACGTGGTCACGGTGAAGGACGGGTTCGCCCGTAACTACCTGCTGCCGCGTCAAAAGGCCCTGCGCGCCAACTCCGCCAACATGAAGGTCTTCGAGGCGCAACGCGCTGAAATCGAAGCCCGCAACCTGAAGACCAAGGAACAGGCCGGCAAGTCGGGCGAAAAGCTCGATGGCACGTCCTACATCCTGATCCGTCAGGCTGGCGAAAGCGGTCAGCTGTACGGCTCGGTCTCCGGCCGTGACGTCGCTGACGTGATCAATGCCGAAGGCGGCAAGGTCGAACGGTCGATGGTCGTCCTCGACAAGCCGATCAAGACCCTGGGCATGCACGAAGTGAAGGTCCGCCTGCACGCGGAAGTCACCGTGACCATCACCCTGAACATCGCGCGCAGCGCTGATGAAGCCGAGCGTCAAGCGCGCGGCGAGAACATCATCGCTTCGCAGTTCGAAGAAGAACGCCTGGCCGCCGAAGAGGCCGCCCAGGACATGCTGGAAGGCGGCGCCGGCCAGCAAGAGGGCGACTACGGCGATCACTGATCGCTGTTAAGTCACCGAAATGCCTAGAGAAGCGGCGCAGAACTGTGTTCTGGGCCGCTTTTTCATGCGCGCTTTGCCTGATCTTGTTGCAAAAATGTCATTTCCGCGGCGCGCCACCCCGCCTAGCTAAGCCCCTTCAAGTCTTCCAACGCAGACGCCCCGCGCCTGTCAGATGAGGGGAATGCTCATGCAGTATCGCACCATCCTTTTCGCCGCGGCCTCCGCCGCCAGCCTGTGGGCCGGCGCCGCCGCCGCCCAGCCCGCCAAGACCGCCGAGGTCGAGGAACTGGTCGTCACCGGCACCCGCACCGAAGGCCGCACCCGGCTCGAAACCCTCGCCCCCGTCGACGTGGTCAGCGCCGAAGCGCTGCAGCAGCGCGGCACGACCGAACTGGCCACCGCGCTCGCCACCTCGGTGCCTTCGATCACCTTCCCGCGTCCGTCCAACACGGACGGCACCGACACCATCCGCCCGGCCACCCTGCGCGGCCAGGGCCCTGACCAGACCCTGGTGCTGGTGAACGGCGCGCGCCGTCACGCCACCGCCCTGGTGAACACCAACGGCTCCGTCGGCCGCGGCTCGGCCGCTGTCGACCTGAACGCCATCCCGTCGACGGCCATCGAGCGCATCGAAGTGCTGCGTGACGGCGCCTCGGCCCAGTACGGCTCCGACGCCATCGCCGGGGTCATCAACCTGCGTCTGCGCGAAGCCGATCATGGCGGCGGCTTGTCTGTGACGACCGGCCAGTACATGACTCACCTGGATGGCTTCTACGGCCGCAAGGGCAATGTGACCGACGGCCAGACCACCACGGTCTCGGGCTGGCAGGGCCTGTCCCTGCTGGGCGACGGCTTCCTGACCCTGTCGGGGGAATACCGCACCCGCGAGAACACCAACCGCTCGGACATTGATCCGCGCCTGGGCCGGGTGACCTCGCGCTTCGGCGACGCCGACGTCGACGACCTGAGCCTGTACCTGAACGCCGGCAAGCCGCTGAACGACGACTGGAGCGCCTACGGCTGGTACGGCTACCAGAAGCGCGAAGGCTCCTCGGCGGCCACCTACCGCACGCCGACCGACGCCACCCAGAACATCATCTCGGTCTATCCGAACGGCTACCTGCCGCTGCTCAAGACCAAGACCGAGGACCACAGCGCCGGCGTCGGCCTGAAGGGTGAGCTGGCCGGCTTCAAGACCGACGTGAACCTCGTCTATGGCAAGAACACCATCGACTTCAATGTCGCCAACACCCTGAACCCGTCCCTGGGCCCGACCTCTCCCCACCAGTTCTACGCCGGCCAACTGGCCTATGATCAGCTGGTGTTCGGCGCCGACTTCAGCCGCGAGGTCGAGGTTGGCCTGGTGAAGCCGCTGAACGTCGCCTTCGGCGTCGAGGCCCGCCGTGAGACCTATCAGATCGGCGCGGGCGAGCCCGGCTCCTACATCCGCGGCCCCTTCACCACCCTGGCCCTGGGGTCGCGCGGCTTCACCGGCTTCACGCCTTCGAACGTGGTCGATGTGGATCGCGACGCCGCCGGCGTCTATCTGGACCTGGAAGGCAACCTAACCGAGAAGCTCTCGGCTTCGGCCGCGGTGCGCTACGAGAACTATTCGGACTTCGGCGACACCACGACCGGCAAGCTCTCGGCCCGCTATGACTTCACGCCGGAATTCGCCCTGCGCGGTTCGGTGTCCACGGGCTTCCGCGCCCCGGCGCTGCAGCAGCAGTACTACACCGCCACCTCGATCCTCTACATCAACGGCGTGCCCTTCGAGACCGGCACCTATCCGTCGGTGAGCCCGGTCGGCAAGGCGCTGGGCGGCAAGGCCCTGGAGCCCGAGACCTCGGAAAACTACGCCCTGGGCCTCGTCTATCGTAAGGGCGCTTTCGAGCTGACCATCGACGCCTACCAGATCAAGGTCGAGGACCGCATCGTGCTGTCCGAAACCTTGACCGGCAGCGCCACCGCCGCGGTCGGCACCAACGCCCGGACCATCTATGACCTGCTGTCGCCCTATGGCGCTTCGGCGGCGCGCTTCTTCATCAACGGCGTGAACACCGACACCAAGGGCGTGGACATCGTCGCCCATTATCGGATCCGGGATGACCAGGCCGGCACCTTCGACCTGACCGCCGCGGGCAACATCAACAACCTGAACGTCACCAAGACCCCGGTGACCTCGGCGACCATCCTGCCGTCCCCGGTCTCGCTGTTCGCCCGCCAGGCCACCAAGCGCTTCGAGGAAGGCACCCCGGACAAGAAGCTGACCCTGCAAGGCGACTGGAGCAAGGACGGCTGGGGCGCGACCCTGCGCAGCACCTTCTACGGCGACGTGCTGTCGCCGGGCACCCTGGCTGACGGCAGCGCCGACAGCCACACCGGCGTGCGCGGCGTGGTGGATGCCGAGGCCCGCTACACCTTCCCGGTGGGCGTGACGATCTCGCTGGGCGCGGACAACCTGTTCGACACCTATCCGAACCAGATCGTCCCGGCCCTGAACACCACGGGCGCGGCTCCGTACTCGTCCTTCTCGCCCTTCGGCTTCGGCGGGCGGTTCGTGTACGGCCGCCTGGCCTACAAGTGGTAAGCGCCTGCGCCTGAGGCGCAGCGACGGACTTGCGGCGGGGGGGGGGGGGGGGGGGGGGGGGGGGGGGGGCGGGGGGGGGGGGGCGGGGGGG
>CAZXVO010000042.1:0-7937 GCA_964643835.1 uncultured Phenylobacterium sp.
CACTGCGGGCTTTCGACCGTGCGGCCGCAGGACAGCGCCAAGATCACCGGCAAGGTGCTGATGCACATCGGCGCCCAGGACCCCACCGTGCCGGCCGACCAGCGGACCGCCTTCGAGGCCGACATGGAGGCGGCGGGCGTCGACTGGCGGCTGATGGTCTACGGCCGCACGGTCCACAGCTTCACCAACCCCGAGGCCGACAGCTGGGGCATGCCCGGCTTCGCCTACAGCCCCGACAGCGACGCGCGGGCCTGGCGGGCGACGGAGGACCTGATGCGGGAGGTGGGGTTGGTCTGACAAATCCGCCCCCAAAGCTCATTGCCCCTCTAGAAGTCGTCGTCCCAATCGTTGTTGTCGTCGTCACCGTCAGGATCGTCGTAGCCATAGCGCGCCCTGCTGATTGCTTGTCGGCCTGCGACTCGGAAGCCTTTGAGCGGCCCCTCTAGGTCAATGAGTTTTACTCTTTTACCAGCCAGATGCTCAAACTCACCCGCAAGATGCCCTCCAAAAGACGCCTTGGTTGCACCGCTAACTCGAGCAACTAGATTGCATAACCACCCATCGTCAGTGCTAGCCAATTTTGTATGAAATCCAATTTTCGGCTTTCGATCTATTCGCCCCTCCGCGAACGCCTGCAACAGTAGGGCGTTGATATGGGCATTCCCAAGTCTCGCAAGATCAACGAGCATTTTCTCGTCTAAATCTATTTCGCAACTCAACAACATCCATATCAACCATATGATTTCATGATGATTTCGATGCGGGAGATGTCGCGCAATTAGGAATTCGGACGCTTTTCTCCAGCCCTGATAGTCAATTTGTTGGCCGACAGAAACTCGCTTCACGACCAATAAGCAGATATAATCAATCGCATGTGGATGATAGTACATTGCTCTCTGTAGGTGACCCTCAATGTCCTCCCAAAGCAATGAGCTGTGTATTTCAGCGTTATCCAATCCTCTGAGAGCAATCTTAACAGGACTATCTGACCCTAGAGCTTTGGCCCGATCAAACGACTGAGCCAATAGTATCTCGATTTGGCTACGTTCTGCGCCCCACTTCGATATAGATCCAAAATCTCGTCGCAGCAATTGAGCCCAAATATCGTTTACAGGCTCCAGTGAACTAAAAATCCGCGTCTTACTGTCGTTCAAATTTAACTCGAAATTCGCCAACGCCTCACGCACTCGCGACATAACGACTGCTGCGTCAGCTTCGGAGCGCACACCGATATAGTAATCATCGACATGCCGGACCGCGCCTACGATCTCGCCACCAGCAGCAGCCTGAATTTCACGATCAATTTCACAAGAAATGTACTCCGCAATAAGTCTAAACGCATCCGGCCCAACCAGAACGCCACGGGTCTGTCCTGACTGACAATTTCTTACAAAAAAATCCAACGCGTTGAAGTATACCTCCGACGACGCGATCTTCTGATCCGCCTTTGCTGCGGTCTTTCCATGGCGCGCCCATGGGATCGAGTGCGTATATATACTTGCAAAAAACTGCGAAACATCGAGCTTCAGGATGGTTGGAGCATAGGATATGCTCTTGGACACGCGGCTAGAGAGTTCCGAGAGCGATGCAACCTTGATGGCCCTTTCATCGTTTTCCGACATGACGGAAGGAGCACTTAGCGAATAGTTCGATCTCTTAAATTGTTTTTCAAAGTCCTTCCAGCGCTTGTGTATAAAGGAGGAGACATGGAAGTAAGAGACGATATTCGGAGTCCCGTACGCTCGCCGCGTACGGTCGTGCTTAGTTCCGTTGTATCGAATGAAGTCAGTTGGGCGGCTTTTGAGAGCAGCACCGTCAAGCTCAGTGATGATGCCATGGAATGCGCGGGAGGCGTCGCCCGAATTGAAGCACGGAGGCAAGGTCTCCGGGAACAGACCCTGATCAACTAGCTGTAGCCGCTTCTTCACCGCTCGCCCCCGACTCGATAGTCGACGTTAGCGAGTGTTGAGCCGGGTTGCAGCTTCCACTTAGAGGGAAACGGAAGCAGTTGGCGCATCCACTCCCACTTTGGCTGCACGCACGAAAAACCCCTCCCAGCTTGCGCCAGGAGGGGTCTGAATTCGCGGTCCTTTCCGCCCCGGAGGGCGGGCGGGATTAGCCGGCGATGTCGGCGTCGGTGAAGAACTGGGCGATTTCGATCGCGGCGTTCTCCAGGCTGTCGGAACCGTGGACCGAGTTCTCGCCGACGTTCAGGGCGAACAGCTTGCGGATGGTGCCTTCGGCGGCTTGTTCCGGGTTCGTGGCGCCCATGACTTCACGGTACTTGGCGACGGCGTTTTCGCCTTCCAGCACCTGAACGACGACCGGGGCCGAGGTCATGGTCTCGACCAGTTCGCCGTAGAACGGGCGCTCCTTGTGGACCTCGTAGAACTTCTTGGCCTGGGCCTCGGTCATCTGGATGCGGCGCTGAGCGACGATGCGCAGGCCGGCGCCTTCGATGACGGCGTTGATCTTGCCGGTGATGTTGCGCTTGGTGGCGTCCGGCTTGATGATCGAGAAGGTGCGTTGAGTCATGATCTTGCGAGCTTTTCTTGTGGAAGTTTGCGCGGGCGGTCCCGCCCAAAGGGTGCGGGCTCATAGCAGCCCCGTGTGACAACGCCAAGCATGGGGCGGTTTCGGGGTCAGAAGGATTGACCACGAAGAACACGAAAAACACGAACTTGCCTGCACTTGCGCCCGCTCAACCCGGCGAAGGCCCGGGCCCAGGTGAACTACCAAGCGCCAAACCGGCAGGCCCCCAGCCTCTTGATCTGGGCCCCGGCCTTCGCCGGGGTGAGCGGATGAGGAAACCGCTCCGTTCGTGTTTTTCGTGTTTTTCGGGGTTCACGAGAACGCCAGCCCTGCGTCTAGCGGCGTTCGTCTGCTAAAGGCGCGGCCGCCATGTTGCTGATACGCGATCTGACCTTCGATTCCTGGGGCCGCCGGTTCTTTGACCACGCGAGCGTGAGCCTGCCTGTGGGCGCCAAGGTGGGGCTTGTGGGGCGTAATGGGGTTGGGAAGTCGACCCTGTTCAAGCTGATCCTGGGCCAGCTGGGCGCGGGCGATGGCGAGATCAGCTATCCCAAGACCGCGCGGATCGCCTCCGTCGACCAGGAGCACCCGGCGACGCCGGTGTCGTTGATGGACACGGTGCTGGAGGCCGACGAGGAGCGGGCCAGCCTGCTGGCCGAGTTGGAGACCGCCGCGCCGGAGCGGATGGGCGACATCTATGGCCGGCTGTCTGAGATCGGCGCCGACCGGGCGCCCAGCCGGGCGGCGGAAATCCTGGCGGGCCTGGGCTTTTCCCATGCCGACCTCAGCCGGCCGATGGCGGAGTTCTCCGGCGGCTGGCGGATGCGGGTGGCGCTGGCTGCGGCCCTGTTCGCCGAGCCCGACCTGCTGCTGCTGGACGAGCCGACCAACTATCTCGACCTGGAAGGCGCCCTGTGGCTCGAGGCGCGGCTGAAGAAGTACCCGCACACGGCCCTGATCATCAGCCACGACCGGGACATCCTGAACAACTCGGTCGACCACATCCTGCACCTGGCGAACGGCAAGCTGGAGCTCTATCCGGGCGGCTATGACGACTTCGAGCAGCAGCGGGCTGAGCGCGACCGGCTGCAGGAATCCACCCGCGCCAAGGTCGAGGCCCAGCGCGCGCACCTGCAGTCTTTCGTCGACCGGTTCCGGGCCAAGGCGTCCAAGGCCACCCAGGCCCAGTCGCGCCTGAAGATGCTGTCGCGCCTGCCGCCGGTCTCGGCGGTGGTGGCCGAGCACACCGCGCCCTTCGTGCTGCCCTCGCCGGAGAAGCCGGTGGCCCCGCCCCTCTTGCGACTGGAAGGCGTCTCGACAGGTTATGCGGGCGGTCCGCCGATCCTGAAGCAGATGAATCTGCGGCTGGACCTGGACGACCGTATCGGCCTGTTGGGCGTGAACGGGGCCGGCAAGTCGACCTTCGCCAAGCTCGTGGCCGGCGCCCTGGAGGCGACGGCGGGGGAGTTCCGACGCGATCGGCGGATGAAGGTGGGCTGGTTCCACCAGCATCAGATCGAGGCGATGAACCCGTCCGACACGCCGCTGGACATCATCCGCCGCGCCATGCCCGAGGCGACCGAGGCGGCGCGGCGCTCGCGCCTGGCCCAGTTCGGCTTAGGCGTGAAGAAGGTCGAGACCCAGGTTTCGGACCTGTCCGGCGGCGAGCGGGCCCGCCTGCTGCTGAACCTGGTGGCCATGGAGGCGCCGCACCTGCTGATCCTCGATGAGCCGACCAACCACCTGGACATCGACTCGCGGCGGGCCCTGCTGGATGCGCTGAACGACTATGAGGGGGCGGTGCTGCTGATCGCCCACGACCGGTCGCTGATGGAGATGGTGGCCGACCGCCTGTGGCTAGCCGCCGACGGGACCATCGCGCCCTTCGACGGCGACATGGAGGATTATGCCCGCATGGTGGTGGAGCGCGCCAAGGCCCAGGCCCGCGCCCCGACCCAAGTGCGCGAGGAGGCCCCGCCCCCGCCGCCCAAGGCGGCCGCCCCGCCCCGCGCCAAGGTTCCCACCGGGCCGGCACGCCGCCGCGCCGAACAGGCCGAGGCCGCCATGCACCGGGCGAGCGAGGCTGTGGCCAAGCTAGACCAGGCCCTGACCGACCCGCAGATCTTCGCCAAGGACCCGCAGAAGGCCGCCGCCCTGGGCCGCCAGCGCGAGGAGGCCCAGGCCAAGCTCGACGCCGCCGAGCACGAATGGCTGGAGGCGGTCGAGGCGTATGAGGCGTTGAAGGAGGGGTGACGAGTGAGGTGGACGGGCTAAGGTCCCTCCGCAGTCCTTTCGGAGTCTCCCATGCGTCGTTTCCTGTCCCTGCTCGCCGCGCCGGTCCTGATGGCGGCGGCGCCCGCGCCCAAGCCCGAGATCGCCAAGCCGGTGAGCGAGGTGAGCGCTGAGCGGCTGAAGGCGACCATCACCAAGCTCGTCGGCTTTGGCACCCGCCACACCCTGTCGGACCGGACCTCGGAGACCCGCGGGATCGGCGCGGCCGAGCGCTGGACCGCCGCTGAGTTCGAGGCCATGTCCAAGGCCTGTGGCGGCTGCCTGGAGGTTCAGGTTCCGAAGACGGTGTTCGAGGGTCGCCGACTGCCTGGCCCCACGGCCATCGGCGCGATCCTGGCGATCCAGAAGGGGACCAGTGATCCGAACCGGGTGATCGTGATCTCCGGCCACATCGACAGCCGGGTCAGCGATCCGATGAACGCCACGGCCGACGCGCCCGGCGCCAACGACGACGGCTCTGGCACCGCGGCGGTGATCGAGGCCGCGCGGGTGCTGTCCAAGTACAAGTTCCCGGCCACCCTGGTGTTTGCGGTGCTGGAGGGCGAGGAACAGGGGCTCTATGGCGGCAAGGTGCTGGCGGCTTACGCCCGCGAGCGCGGCTGGGTGGTCGAGGCCAACCTCAACAACGACATCGTCGGCAACACCCATGGCTCGTCCGGCGCGCACGACGACAAGCATGTCCGGGTGTTCTCAGAAGGCACCAAGACCCTGGAGACGCCAGAGCAGGCCGGCCAGCGGCGCTATAACGGCGGCGAAGTCGACAGCCCCTCGCGCAATGTGGCGCGCTTCCTGGACGGGATCGCCGACGCCTATGTGAAGGACCTGGACGTCGTCATGGTCTATCGCACCGACCGCTTCGGCCGGGGCGGCGACCAGACCGAGATGCTGAACGCCGGCTTCCCGGCGGTGCGGGTGACCGAGGCGACCGAGAACTATGACCGCCAGCACCAGGACCTGCGGACGGAGAACGGCCGCGCCTACGGCGACGTGCTGGACGGCGTCGACTTCCCCTATCTCGCCAGGGTGACCAAGATGAATGTCGCGGCCATGGCGGCCCTGGCGCGGGCGCCGGCTCCGCCGCGCGGCGTGAAGATCGAGGGCCAGGTCTCGCCGGACACCAAGGTCAGCTGGGAGCCGGTGGCAGGCGCCAGCGGCTATCGCATCCACTGGCGCTCGACGACTGCGCCGCAGTGGGAGCATTCCAGGGACGTCGCCGCGCCCGGCGAGGTGCTCAAGGGCGTGGTGATCGACGACTGGTTCTTCGGCGTCTCGGCCGTCGCCCCGACCGGCGATGAGAGCCCGGTGGTGTTCCCCGGCCCGGCGGGCGACTTCGTCACCCCGCCGCCAGCCAAGTAGCCCGCACCAGATCGGGGCGCCCGACGATTGACCCTCGCGGCGATCAAGCTTGAGCTTGGTCGTCCTCGGGGAGACCGCCAGATGATGTTTAGCAACGCCGCCGTCGCCGGCCTTCTTCTTGCTGTTGTCGGAGCCGCCGCACCGGCCTTCGCCGCGCCGGTGATTGATCCCGCTTGCCTGCAGGGCGTGGCCTGGGAGGTGGATCCCACCTCCGGTCCGATCCAGATCAATGGCTGCCGGCCGGTGAGCCAGATCCCGGCGCCTGACGCCCAGGGCTGGATTGAGTTCGACCGCCCGCCGGTGGGCGGGACTGACGCCGGCTTTCTGCGCGCCAAGCTGATCAGCGTGGGCGCCGGCGGGGCGGTGACCTTCCAGGTGCAGGACAATGGCGGTGGTAGCGGAACCTTCGGCCTGCAGGTCACTGGGGTTCCGGACGCCAATGGCGTCCTGGCGCCCGCCAGCGTCCAGGTCACGCTACTGGGGGGCAGTTGAGCGGCGAATACCTGTTTTGGGGCGAGGCCGTGGCGGGAGCGCTTCCCTTCGCAGGCTTAGGCGTTATCCTTCATGAAACCGTTACGGTGAGCGAGGGCCCGCGATGAAGCTGTCCAAGACCCAGCGGGCTCTGGCCCTGGCCATGGTGATCGTCGCCGGCATGTCCGGCCTGGCCGCCGCCCAGGTCAATCCAGCGCCGCTTGAACCGGTGGTCCTGGAACAGGAGCTCGCCCAGCTGGGCGTCGAGCCGATCAAACTGGACTAGTTCCAGACCCTTATCCCGACCACGATCCGACTGCCGCCGACATCTTCCCCCGCCGCGCGGGCGATGGACGCCGTCTCGCCGAGCTTGCGCTCCCAGGCCAGGCCGACATAGGGCGCGAAGCGGCGGCTGAACTCATAGCGCAGGCGCAGGCCCGCCTCGGCCCGGGTCAGGCCGGCGCCCAGATCGAGGGCCGCCGAATCGCGGGCGGCGGCTTCCAGCTCGGCGCGGGGCTGCAGGATCAGCCGCTGGGTGATGCGCAGGTCGAAACTGCCCTCCCCGCGCGCCAGCACCTCGCCGCGGTCGGAGACGAAGACGGCGCCCTGGACGTCGAACCAGTAGGGGGCGAGCCCTTCCGTCCCCAGCACGGCCCAGGTGCGGTGCGGCCCCGCCCCCAGGTCCTGGCGCAGGCCAGCCTGGACGTCGAAATAGGGGCCGATGGCGCGGGACCACAGGGCCTGGACCTCGGCGGTGTCCGGCCGCTCGCCCTCGACGCCTTCGCCACGGGTCTTGAAGACGGCGCGGGTCAGATCGCCGCCGACCCAGGCCTCGCCCTCCCAGGAATAGGCGCCGTCGCCGACTTCAAGGGTGTCGGCCATCACCTGCGAATAGCCCATCCCCCCGTGCTCCTGGCGCAGCACCGCGCGGGCGCGGGCCATGGCGGCGGGATCGAAGTCGCGGTCGGCGGTGTGGTCGGTCGGGACCGGCGGCGGCGCATCGGACTGGGCCAGGGCCGGCAGGGCCGCCAGGGTCAGCGGCAGGGCGAGCAACAGGGCCTTCATGCCTTGGCCTCCGGCCGCACGGTGACCACGCGGAACATGCCGGCGTGCATGTGGTAGAGCATGTGGCAGTGCATGGCCCAGTCCCCGACCGCATCGGCGGTGAGGTCGAAGGTCACCTTGCCGCCCGGCTGGACCGTCACGGTGTGCTTGCGCGGCTTGTGCCCGTCCGGGCCATGAACCAGCTCGAAGAAATGGCCGTGCAGGTGGATGGGGTGGGCCAT
>CAZXVO010000042.1:7965-21839 GCA_964643835.1 uncultured Phenylobacterium sp.
GCGAAGCCCCACATGAACCGCTCCATATTACCGGTCAGGTGGATCTCGAGGTTGCGGGTCGGCGCGCGCGTGTCCGGGTTAGGGGTCAGGGCGACCAGGTCGCGATAGGTCAGCACCCGGTGGCCGACGCTCTCCAGCCCCTGGCCGGGCTCTCCGGTGCGGTCGGTGACGATGGGGGTAATGCTCTGGACGCCAGGGGTCAGCTTCACGCTGGGCGCATTGAGCGGATCGCGCATGGACATCTCCATGCCACCCATGTCGCCCATGACGTCGGAGCCGCGCGGCTTGACCGGCGCCAGACCCGGCGGCGGCGGCGGCGGCGCGGACTTGCGAGGCCCGCCCATGTTCATGGCGCTCATGTCCATGCCCATGTCGCGCATGGTCCCCAGCGGGCGCTCGCGCAGGGGCGGGAACTCGGCGGCCATGCCGGGGCGCGGCGCCAGGATCGCCCGCGCCATGCCCGAACGGTCCACGGCTTCTGCGACCACGGCGTAGGCGCGATCCTCGGTGGGCTGGACGATCAGGTCATAGGTCTCGGCGTTGGCGATCTGGAGCTCGTCGACCTCGACGGGGCGCACCGCCTGACCGTCGGCGGCGACGACCGTCAGCTTCAGGCCGGGAATGCGCAGGTTGAAGATGGTCTGGGCCGCGGCGTTGATGATCCGCAGGCGGACCTGCTCGCCCGGCCGCACAAGACCCGACCACGGCTCACCAGGCGCGCGGCCATTCAGAAGATAGGTGAAGGCAGATCCCGTAATGTCAGAAATATCCGTGGGATCCATGAGCATCTTGGCCCACTCGCGGCGCTCCGCCAGGGTCTGGTCGCGCCCCGACAGCAGGCCGGCCAGGGTCTGCTTCTGGAAATTGAAATAGCCCGGCTGCTGCTTCAGCCGCTTCATCAGGATGTGCGGGTGCGTGAAGCTGAAATCCGAGAGCATGATCACGTGCTCGCGGTCGCTGACGATGGGATCGGGGCCGGCCGGATCGATGATCAGCGGCGCGTAGTGACCCATCGGCTCCTGCAGGCCGGAGTGGCTGTGATACCAGTAGGTGCCGGACTGGATCAGCGGGAACTCGTAGACGAAGGTCTCGCCGGGCCGGATCCCCGGAAAGCTCAGGCCAGGAACCCCGTCGTACTTGGAGGGGACCAATAGCCCGTGCCAGTGGATCGAGGTGTCCTCGGCGAGCCGGTTCTCCACCGCCAGGCGGACCCTCTGGCCCTCCTTCAGGCGCAGCAGCGGCCCGGGAACCGTTCCGTTGATGGTTACGGCGTGGCCGTCCCGGCCGCCGACCCGCAGCATCCCGTGGTCGATCACCAGCTTGATGTCGGCGCCGGACAGCTCGCGGCCCGGGCCTGCGGTGGCCGCCTGAGCCCAGCCCGGCGCGAGGCCCAGGGCGAGCCCGCCGGCGAGCAGATGGCGACGATGAGGCTTGATGATCGTCATGACTTATCCAGGTAGTCGTCTGCGCTTATTCGGTCGCAGACCGCAAAGGGTTTCATCTCGCGATCCAGAGCCTAGATATGGCGCACCTGACCCGCCTCAAGAGATGTCGCCATGAAACTTCCGGTCCTTGCCGCCATCGCCGCGCTCGCCGCCTCCCCCGCCCTGGCTCAGGGCATGGACGGCCACGCGGGCCATCATATGGCCGCCGAGGCGCCTGCCTCCGCACAAGGGACCGGGGTGATCCGCAAGCTGGACGCCAAGACCGGCGCCATCACCCTGCAGCACGGGCCGATTGCGGCCCTGGGCTGGCCGTCCATGACCATGCCCTTCCAGGCCAAGCCAGAGCTGCTGGCGGGTCTGAAGGTCGGACAGTCGGTGACCTTCACCGTCGAGGCGGGCGAGCCGCCGATGATCACGGCGATCAAGGCCAACTAGCGGCTCAGCCGCAACGCACCTCTTTGATGATCCCGGTCTCGGCGTCGTAGAAGAAGTTCAGGCGGCGCGGATTGAAGTCCAGGGTCACCGGACAGGTCGTGCAGGCCACGCGCTGCAGGGCCGGCAGCACCGGCACGGGGATCTCGGTGCGCAGGCGGCCCACATACTTCTGCGCCTCTGCAGCCCCGCAAGCGTCCGCGGGGCGGATCGGCGGCGCGGGTTTTGGCGCGGGCGCCGGCGGCGGCGTCGGGGCCGGATTTGGGGCTTCGCTGGCGCAGGCGGCCAGGGTGAAGGTCAGGGCCGCAAGGGCCGCGCGCGCGCCAAACGTCATGCCTGCTTCTCCCAGCCCCGTCCCTTCTGACGCCAATAGCTCACCGGCAAGCCGGTTTCCTTGACCACGGTCCACTGGCGACGCGCGGTCTTGAGCGCCTCATCGTCACCGCCGTCGAACAGGACGACACAGCGGGTGTAGGCGTCCAGCGCCCCCGGCTCGGCCCCGTCGATCAGGAACAGGGCGTCGGCCTGGTTGGGATTGTCCTGGCCCGTCGTCAGCAGAATCGGCTGGCGCGCGGCGCCCGGCTCCTCCGCCGGCGCGTGCGGCAGGAAGCTCTCATCGCGGTACGACCACAGCCAGCCGTCCAGGTGCTCGATGCGGTCCTTGTCCTGGGCCCGCACCAGGGCCCGCCAGCCGCGAGCCAGGGTCTTTTCCAGGAGTTCAGGCAAGGCCTGGTCGAGGCCCGTGCGCTCCAGGTGGTAGAACCACACCTCGCAAGGCGCCGCCGCGGTCATCAGCCGATCCGCAGGAGGTTGGACAGGGCGTTCATCACCTCGAAGGAGTGGGTGAACATCGCCAGATGATGCAGATCTTCGCGCAAGGTCGGCCGGCCCTGGGACCGGGCGCGGGCGGCCTCGGCCTCATAGGCGTCGGACAGCCGCAGATAGCTCCAGGCCACGTCCTCGGGCAGGTCCAGGTCGGGTGCGACCTCTTCCAGGAAGGCGACCGGTGTGGGCTTCAACTCGTCCTCGAACACGGCGCGCGCATTCGGGTCATCGATCAGGTCGGCGATCATACCGGCTGGGAACCACTGGTCCCAGGGCGGGGCGAGGCCGTCCTGCACCGTCGCGCGCAGGGCGTCTGCGAAAGCGGCGCCGGTGGTGTCGAACCAGGAGCGGCCGGGGTGCGGCAGGATCGCATCGACGAACACCACCTGGTCGATGCGGCCTTCGCTGGCGGCGACAACGCTGGGCGCCAGGCCCCCGGCGCTGGAGTGCACGACCAGGGTCGCGGCGCCCTGCCCCTCGATCTGCCGCGCTACGCCCCGGCCGATGACCGGATAGTAGGGCTGGGGGATCAGGTTCAGGTCAGGAATGGCCGGAAGCGAGACCTTATGGCCTCGCTCCAGCGCCTCGGCGGCCACCGCCAGCCAGGCGGAGGGACCGATCAGCGGGCTGTGCAACAGAATCAGATGCATACGCCCCGCCTCTCCTATTCCTCGTAGTGTTCGGCCACCATGCGATTGAGCAGCCGGACGCCGAATCCGGTGGCGCCATCGGGAATCGTCGGCACGGTAGACGGCTTTTTCCAAGCGGTCGAAGCGATATCCAGGTGAGCCCAGGGCACGCCGTTGACGAAGCGCTGAATGAACAGCGCCGCGGTGATCGAACCGCCCGGACGGCCGCCGGTGTTCTTCATGTCGGCGATCATGCTGTCGATGTTCTTGTCGTACTGCGGCGGCAGCGGCATGCGCCACAGGGGCTCGGCCTCGGCCTTCGAGGCTGCCAGAAGGTTGTCGGCCAGCTCGTCGTTGTTGCTGAACAGGCCGGCAAAGTCGTTGCCGAGCGAAATGATGATGGCGCCGGTCAGGGTGGCCAGATCGACCATGAACTTCGGCTTGAAGCGGTCCTGGCAGTACCAGATGGCGTCGGCCAGAACGAGGCGGCCTTCGGCGTCGGTGTTGATGATCTCGATGGTCTGGCCCGACATGGAGGTGACCACGTCGCCCGGACGCTGGGCGTTACCGTCGGGCATGTTCTCGACCAGGCCCAGGATGCCCACCGCGTTGACCTTGGCCTTGCGGCCGGCCAGCACGTGCATGAGACCGGCCACGGCGCCGGCGCCGCCCATGTCCCACTTCATGTCTTCCATGCCGTCGGCCGGCTTGAGGCTGATGCCGCCGGTGTCGAAGCAGACGCCCTTGCCGACGAAGGCAATGGGCTGGGCGTCCTTGTCCGCGGCGCCGTTCCAGCGGATCACCGCCAGCTGGCTTTCGCGGATGGAGCCTTGGCCGACGCCGAGCAGCGAGCCCATGCCGAGCTTGGCCATCTCCGCCTCGCCGAGGATCTCGACTTCCAGGCCCAGGCGCTCGAGTTCCTTCACGCGGCGCGCGAACTCGGCGGGATAGAGCACGTTCGGCGGCTCGGAGACCAGGTCGCGGGAGAAGGCGACCGCATCAGCCAGGGCGGCCAGTTCCGCAAAGGCGCTCAGGGCGGCGTCGCTGTCGGCGGCCTCGACCGCAGTCTTGGCGATGGTCGGCTTCTTCTCGGGGGCTTCCTTGGTGCGATACTTGTCGAAGCGGTAGGCCGCCAGGCGCACGCCCAGGGCGGCGCGAGCCGCGCAAGCGCCAGCCGGCAGACGCAGCCGCAGGCTGGTCAGGCCGGAGGTCTTCACGGCCGAATAGGCCGAGGCGGCGGCGTTCTCGCAGGCGATGTCGTCAAAGGCGTCGGCCTTGCCCGCGCCGATCAGCAGCACCCGGGCCGCTGCGCCTTGCGCCGGCGCCAGGATGTCCAGGGTCTGACCCTTGGCGCCGGTGAAGCGGGAAGCCGCCGCGGCGCGCGCATAGGCGCCGCCCTCGACCTTTTCGGCCTCACCCTCGAACACCACGACAGCCAGAACAGCCTTGTCAGCCAGCGGCGCGTCCGCCGCGAGGAATTCGATCTCCATCACACTCTCTCAAGCCTCTAGACCCGGGACAACTCGCGCCCCACATGACACTTCGCACAGGAACCCGCACGTGCGGCGGTTGTGCGGCGCGGCGACGCATGGTTTAGAGCAGGTTCGCCTTCCGGGCGCGCCAAAAACTCGGCGAGTTTGATTTTCTTCCGCATGCGCCTGATCGACCGCTACCTGCTGCGCCAGCTCCTCGGCCCGACCGTGCTCGCCACGATCGCCCTGGCCGCTGTCGCCCTGTTGTCGACCAGCCTGTCGCAGCTGGACATCATCGTCAGCCAGCGCCAGAGCGCCTTTGTCTTCCTGGAAGTGACGCTGCTGGCCCTGCCCCAGCTGGTCAATATGATCCTGCCCATCGCGCTTTTGGTGGCGGCGCTGGTGGCGCTGAACCGGCTGCACACCGACCAGGAAATCGTGGTCTGCTTCGCGGGCGGCATGAGCCGTTGGCGGGTGATCGCGCCGGCCATGTGGCTGGCCTGCGGCGTGGCAGTCATCGCCCTGTTCCTGAACCTGTGGGTCCAGCCGGCGGCGGCCCGGGCGAGCCGCGAGATCCTGTTCCAGGTGCGCACCGATCTGGCCGCGACCCTGGTGCGCGAGGGCGAGTTCACCGCCCCGGCGCCCGGCCTGACGGTCTATGCCCAGAGCATCGATTCCGGCGGCCTGATCCACAACCTGTTCATCCACCAGACCAAGGCGGACGGCGGGGCCACGACCTATATCGCCGACGAAGGCCGGATGGCGAAGCGCGGCGGCAAGCCGGTGCTGCTCATGCACCGGGGCTCGAACCAGGAGTTCAGCAAGACCGGCGTCCTGAACTTCCTGTCCTTCGACGACTATGTGTTCGACCTGTCGCAGTTCATCAGCGGCGACGAGCTGGTCCACTACAAGCCGTCAGACCGCTACCTGCACGAACTCCTGTTCCCCGACCTGAAACAGGACTGGGAGCAGAAGAACCACCTGAAGCTGCTGGCGGAGGGCCACGCCCGACTGTCCAGCCCGCTGTACAACATCACCTTCATGGCCTTCGCCCTGTGGGCGATCATCGGCGGCGGGTTCTCCCGCCTGGGCTATGGGCGACGCATCGCCATGATCGGCGGGGCGGCCGCAGCCCTGCGGATCGTCGGCTTTGTGGTGCAGGCGGGCAGCGAAGACGCCGCCTGGATCAACCTCTTCCAGTACGCCGTGCCCCTGGGCGGCCTGGCCTGGGCCTTGTCGGGCATCTTCCGGCGCAGGATCACCAACAGGCGTGCGGTGACGGCCGCGCCGCTGGCGCCCGCGAGGGCCGCATGAGCGGGATCGGACGCCTCGACCGCTATGTGCTGTCGCGCACCTTCATCGGTGTGGGCGGCGCGCTGGCGATCCTGTCTGGCGTGATCCTGCTCATCCAGTTCGTCGACCTGTCCCGTTCGGTGGGCGTGCGGGCCGATGTCAGCGTCGCCCAGCTGTTCGGCCTGACCCTGCTGAAGGCGCCCGCCCTGGTGCTGCTGCTGCTGCCCTTCGTCTTCCTGTTCGGCGGCATCAGCGCCTATGTCGGCCTGAACCGGCGCAGCGAGCTGGTGGCCATGCGGGCGGCCGGGGTCTCGGCCTGGCGCTTCATCCTGCCGTCGGCCCTGGCGGCGTTTGCGGTCGGCATCCTGGCGGTGGCCTTGCTGAACCCGCTGGCCTCCTCGCTCAGCGCAAGGTTCGAGGCCGACCGGGCGCGGCTGATGGAGAACTACCTGACCGACGCGCCCAAGGAGGTGTGGCTGCGTCAGGGGGACGAGCGCAACCAGATCGTTATTCACGCCAAGGCCCGCGACGCCATCGACGGCGCGGTGCGCCTGCGCGGGGTGTCGCTATTCATCTACCAAAAGAACAAGGACGGCATTCCGCAGTTCAAGCGCCGCCTGGAGGCCGCCGAAGCGCGCCTGCTGCCGGGCTTCTGGAAGCTGACAGACGTACGCGAGGCGACGGCGGGCGAGGCCTCGGTTCGCTCTGATTCCCTATCGATCCGCTCCAGCCTCGATTCTGAGTCGGCTATGGAGCGCTTCTCGTCGCCTGAAGCGATCGCCTTCTGGCGGCTTCCCGAAGCGATCCGCGGGACCGAACAGGCCGGCTTCTCCGCCAACGGCTATCGGCTGCGGTTCCATCAGCTTCTGGCGACCCCGCTGCTGTTCTCCGCCATGTCGATCCTGGCCGCCGCCTTCTCGCTGCGCCTTGTGCGGCTTGGGGGATTGGGGGGGCTGGTGGGCGCGGGCGTGGCGATCGGCTTCGTGTTCTTCTTCTTCAACGAGTTCGCCGGGGCCCTGGCCGGGGCCGACATCCTGCCCCTGTTCGCAGCCGCCTGGGCGCCGCCGGTTATCGCCCTGCTGTCGGGGCTGACGCTGCTCTGCTACACCGAAGACGGTTGAATCGCTGACGTGCGCCGCTATCCATCCCCCCTGAACCACGTCGAGAGGGTCGAAGTCGTCCAATGAGTTCCGCTAGGCGGTCAGTCTCGGCCAAGCGCGGCCTGCTCGCGGGCGTGGCCCTTCTTGTGCTGTCCTGGACCGGGGCGGCGCAAGCGCAGGGCAAGCCCATGGCGCAGGGCGCCGTGTCAGCCGACGGCCTGAAGCCGGGCGAGCTCTACATGGAAGCCGACCTGGTCATCCGGGACGACAAGACCAAGATCACGACCGCCAAGGGCCAGGTCGAGGTGCGCTATGAGGGCCGGACCCTGCGCGCCGACGAGCTGGTCTATGACGAAGCCCGCGGGGTGATGACCGCCAAGGGCGAGGTCCAGGTGATCGCCGCCGACGGCTCGGTGGAATACGCCGATCAGCTAGTGCTGGATGACGCGATGAAGGCCGGGGCGGCCCGCGGCTTTTCGGCCCGCATGCCCGGCGACATCAAGCTGGCCGCGGCCAGCGCCATTCGTCGCAACGAGAACGTCAACGAGCTGAACCGGGCGATCTATACGCCCTGCGACATCTGCGCCGCTGACGGGACCACGCCCAAGACCCCGACCTGGTCGATCCAGGCAGAGAAGGTGGTGCAGGATCACGCCCACCAGGTGGTCTATTACCGCAACGCGGTGATCCGTATCCTGGGCGCGCCGGTGCTCTACCTGCCGGTCTTCTGGCACCCGGATCCGGAGGCCGAGCGCAAGTCCGGCTTCCTGCCGCCCAAGTTCGGGGCGTCGAACCGCCGGGGCCTGTCTTATGAACAGCCCTATCTGCAGGTTCTGTCACCGTCTTCGGATCTGACGCTAAGCCCTCAGATCAACACGAAAGTTAACCCGCTTCTCAACGCGCATTATCGGAAGCGCTTCTATTCCGGCGCCCTCGATGCGCGGGTCGGCTACACCCACGACACGGACTTCGACGGCAAGGGCAATCCCTTCGGCCAGGACACCTCGCGCAGCTATGTGCTGGCGTCCGGCGCATTTGCGATCAATGACAAATGGCGCTGGGGCTTCACCGCCGAGCGGACCTCCGACGACCTGTTGTTCGACAAGTACGAGGTGGGCGACGTCTATGCGGCGCGCGGCCCCTATGTGGCTGACGACCGGCGGCTGATCTCCCAGGTCTATGCCACCCGCCAGGACCAGAAATCGTGGTTCTCGGCCGGCGCCTTCTCGATCCAGGGCCTGCGTCCCGGCGACGTTGACCGGACCTTCCCGACCGTTGGCCCGCTGGTCGAGGCTCGCTGGGAGCCGGCGACCGAGGTCCTGAACGGCCGCCTGCGGCTGCTGGGCTCGGCGGTCGCCCTGACGCGGGACCAGTCCACCCTGAGCACGGCCCTGCCCGGCATCGACAGCCGCCGGGTCACCGGCGAAGCCGACTGGCGCGCGACCTTCACCAGCACCGCGGGCCTGCGGATCTCGCCCTACGTGAACATTCGCGCCGACGCCTACAGTCTGGGCGACCTCAGCGGCATGAGTTCGACCTCCAAGAGCCTCGCCCGCGGCCTGGCTGTGGCGGGCGCGGACATCAGCTATCCCCTGGCGCGTCGCTTCAAGACGTCCACGGTTGTGCTTGAACCTGTTGCACAATTGGCGATTTCGCCGAAGGTGAAGCAGGTGGTGGTGGGCTACACCGCCGCCAAGGCGCCGATCTTCCTGAACGAAGATTCCATCGCCTTCGAGTTCGACGAGACCAACCTGTTCCGGGCCAACAAGTTCCCCGGCTATGACCTCTACGAAGACGGGGCGCGCTTCAATGTCGCCGGCCGGGCCTCGGTATTCTGGGATGATGGTCGCCGCGCCAGCCTCCTGGTCGGACGCAGCTTCCGCGACAGCGACGACGACGCCTTCACCACCACGAGCGGGCTGTCGCGAAAGGCCTCGGACTGGATCGTGGCGGCCGACGCCCAGCCTATGCGCGGCGTCTCCTTCTTCACCCGCGCCCGCCTGGACGCCGACGATCTGTCGATCCAGCGCGCCGAAGCCGGGGCCAATGTCTCGGTCAAGCGCGGCTCGGGCTACTTCCGCTACCTGCGCAACGTAGCCGACGCCAACGGCTCCAAGGTGGAAAACCTGGACCTGGGCGGCGAGCTCTACCTGTCCAAGCATTGGGGCCTGACCGCCTACGGCAACCGCGACCTGGTGCAGGACGCCTGGGTTATCCGGGACCTCGGGGTGGTCTATCGCGACGAGTGCACCCGCATCGATGTGATCTATCGCCGCGAGGATACGGTGATCGGACGACTGGGACCCACCGAGTCCATCGCCGTGCGCCTCACGCTCGCCACATTGGGCGGACCGATGTATGCCAACTAAGAACCAAGGCGCGGGGGCCACTTCGCGCCTTCAGTCGTCGATCCGAGGAATGCACCACTCCATGATGCGCGCGCGTAAAGTCACGGGCCGTTCGGCGCGCGGCGCTGTCGTCCTGGCCGCCCTGGCTCTGGCGGCGCCGTCGATCGCCCTTCCCTCGTACGCCCTGGCCCAGGCCCAACCTGCAGCAGTCCAGCCGCCCGCGGCCGCGCCGCAACCGGCCGAGCCCTCGCAGCTGTCCGAAGCCGTCGCCGCCGTGGTCAATGATGAGATCATCTCGACCTACGACCTGGCCCAGCGCATGCGCCTGCTGATCGCCACCTCCGGCGTGCAGCCCACCGAGCAGAACCTGCCCCAGTTCCAGCGCGAGGCCCTGGTCGGCCTCGTGGACGAGCACCTGCAGATGCACGAGCTGCGTCGGGTGGCCAAGGAACAGAAGATGGACCTCATCGCCGACGATCAGGAGGTCGAGGCCGAGATCGACGACCTGGGCAAGTCCAACAATATGAGCCCGGATCAGTTCAAGGCCCAGCTGGCCGCCCAGGGCATCGGGCTGGACACCCTGCGCGCCCAGTACCGCGCCCAGATCAGCTGGGGCCGCTGGATCCGCGGCCGCTACGGCTCGCGCCTGCGGATCGGCGAGGACCAGATCAAGGCCATGCAGGAACGCATCGCCGCCGCGGCCTCCAAGCCGCAGTACCAGATCTCCGAAGTGTTCCTCGACGCCAACCGGGTTGGCGGCATGGAGGTCGCCGTCAATGGCGCCGGCCAGCTGATCGCCCAGATGCAGCAGGGCGCGCCCTTCCAGGCCGTGGCCCGACAGTTCTCGGCCTCGGCCACCGCGGCGGGCGGCGGCGAAGTGGGCTGGGTGTCGATGGGCGAAATGGCGCCCGAGGTGGACGCCGCCCTGGCCCAGATGCGTCCCGGTCAGCTGTCGCAGCCGATCCCGGTGCGCGACGGCGTGTACATCATCTATCTGCGCGACAAGCGCTCCGGCGCCGAGGCGACCATCGTCAACCTGAAGCAGGCGGCCGTGGCCCTGGCGCAGGGCGCGAGCCAGGACCAGATCGACGCCGCGACGGCCAAGCTGAACGCCCTGAGGGCCCAGGTGACCGGCTGCGGCGACCTGGAGACCAAGGCCGCCCAGGCCGGCGGTGTGGTCGCCGGCGACCTCGGCGAGGCGGAAATCAAGGATCTGGCCCCGGCCTTCCGCGACGCCGCCTCCAGCCTGCAACCGGGTCAGGTGTCTCAGCCGATCCGTACGGCGGCGGGCCTGCACCTGCTCGCTGTCTGCGGCAAGCGGTCGGGCGGACAGGAAGCGATGAGCCATGACCAGATCGAAGGCCGGCTCTACCAGCAGCAACTCAGCATGATCGCGCGGCGCTACATGCGGGACCTGCGGAATTCCGCCACCATCGAGACGCGCTAGTTCGAGAGTTGGACTAGACTTGGCGTCCACCCCTCAAGTCCTGGCCGCCTGAGTCGCCGGGGCTGCAATCCGGAAGCGCCGTGAAACACGGACCTCTTGCGCTCACCCTGGGCGATCCCGCCGGGATCGGGCCGGAGATCGTCGTCAAGGCCTGGAGCCAGTTGAAGGACTCCGGGCCGCGCTTTGTCGTGGTCGGAGACTATCAGTCCCTGGCCTCGGCCTCAGCGGCCGGTGCGGGCATCGTCCAGCGGGTCACAGCCCCGGACCAGGCGGCGCGGGTGTTCCCCTCCGCCATCCCGGTCCTAGACATGCCCTTGAGGTCGCCTGTCATCGCCGGCCAGCCGACCCCGGCGGCGGCGCCCTCCGTCGTGCAGTGGATCGAGACCGCCGTGGGCCTGGCCCTGTCGGGCGCGGTCTCCGGCCTGGTGACCGCGCCCATCGCCAAGGCGCCGCTGTACGAGGCCGGGTTCAAGTTTCCTGGCCACACGGAGTTCCTGGGCGAGCTGACCGAGGCCGCGAAGTACGACGGCGCCCGTGGGCCGGTCATGATGCTGGCTGCGCCGGGCCTACGCACCACCCTGGTGACCGTGCACGAGCCGATCCATCGGGTTCCGTCCCTGCTGACGGTGGAGAAGATCGTCAATGCCGGGCTGATCACCGCCCAGGCCCTGCGCCGCGATTTCGGGATCGCCCAGCCGCGGGTGGCGGTGGCGGGGCTGAACCCTCACGCCGGCGAAGGCGGGGGGATCGGGCGTGAGGAACACGACATCATCGAGCCTGCGGTCCGCGCCCTGCGCGACCTGGGCGTGGCCGCGACCGGCCCGCACCCGGCCGACAGCCTGTTCCCGGCGGAGATGCGCGAGCGCTACGACGCCGCCGTCTGCATGTATCATGATCAGGCGCTTATTCCGGTGAAAATGCTGGATATGTGGTCCGGCGTGAATGTGACCCTGGGCCTGCCCATCGTCCGCACCTCGCCTGACCACGGCACGGCGTTCGACATCGCCGGGCGCGGGCTGGCGCGCGCCGACAGCCTGGTGGCCGCAATCCGGATGGCCGAGGACATCGTGGGCCGGCGCAACGCATGACTGGGCTCGACGACCTGCCGCCCCTGCGCGAGACCCTGGCCGAACACGGCCTGCTGGCCAACAAGGCCTTTGGCCAGCACTTCCTTCTGGACCTCAACATCACCCGCAAGATCGCGCGCCTGGCCGAGGTGGGCGACGGTGACCTGGTGATCGAGGTCGGTCCCGGCCCCGGCGGCCTGACCCGCGCCCTCCTGGAGACCGGCGCTCGGGTCATCGCGGTGGAGAAGGACGTGCGCTTCGAGCCGCTGCTGCGGGACCTCGCCGAAGCCTCGGGCGGGCGCTTGAACCTCGTTCTGGGCGACGCCCTGGAGGTTGACGAGGCCGCGCTCAGCGCAGGCGCGCCCGCGGCCATCGTCTCCAACCTGCCCTACAATGTCGGCACGCCTCTGCTGATCAAATGGCTGACCGGCCCCTACACGCCTGTCAGTCAGACCCTGATGTTCCAGAAGGAAGTGGCCGAGCGGATCGTGGCTCCGCCGGGCTCGGACGCCTATGGCCGGCTGGCGGTGATCGCCCAGGCCTGCGCCGAGGCGCGGCTGGTCATGGATGTGCCGGCCCGCGCCTTTACTCCGCCGCCGAAGGTGGCTTCGGCCGTGGTGCGGCTGGTCCCCCGTGCGGACCGGCCCGAGCCGGTGCTGCTGGGGGCTCTACAGAAGATCACCCAGGCCGCCTTTGGCCAGCGGCGCAAGATGCTACGCTCAAGTCTGAAGCCCCTGGGCGGCGAGGCCCTGTGCATCGCCGCCGGCCTTGCTGCGGACGCTCGCGCCGAGACGATCGATATTCCGGGCTTCCTGGCCCTGGCCCAGGCCTGGCTGGACCAGCGCTAGTCGCGGTTCTGCACGCGGGCGCGGGCCCGGCATTCGGCGAGATAGAGATCCGGCCCGGCG
Source organism: uncultured Phenylobacterium sp. (assembly GCA_964643835.1). Taxonomy (GTDB): domain Bacteria; phylum Pseudomonadota; class Alphaproteobacteria; order Caulobacterales; family Caulobacteraceae; genus Phenylobacterium. Next base: position 20,932 of record CAZXVO010000042.1, read on the forward strand.
TGGTCCTCGAAGGCGATGGGGCCAACCGGCGCCGCCGGACAGACCCGATCGGCCTGGGGACCCAGGTTTACGGCCAGGGCGACGCTGCTGCGGTCACCGCCATTGAACCCCCGCCCGCCCGGACCGCCATAGAAGCGGCCACCCTGGGACTTGGACACCGCAAGCGACACCGTGCTGGTCTCGCCCACGGGAATGACACTGACCGCATAGGCGCTGCGATAGCCGCCTGAGCCGACCGTCACGCCCACCTCGCCATGAATCTTGCGAGGCTCCCGGCCGGGCGTGACGCCGTCAGGACCCTCGTCGTCGACGCTGACCGGCGGCGCGGTCTTGATCCAGGCGTCGATCTGGGCCGCGGCATCGCTGGCGGCTGGCTTGGGCGCCTCGGTGGTCGCCTGGCCCGTTGCAATGACCTCGTCGGCGATGGCGGGATCGGCGGAGGCCAGGGCGCAGACCAGGGCGGCGGCGGAGAACAGACGGATCATGGGACGCCTCGATGTGAGCCCGCATCCTGGAAGATGAATGCGGCCCGGCCATGTCCCGATTGTTTCAGCCGATCAGGCTGGCCGCCCCGTCCCACGCCAGCTTCGCCCCGACGAAGATCAGCAGCCCATAGATGATCCGGTAGAAGCGATCGGCCGGCACCCGGCGCACCAGCCACACCCCAGCCCAGGTGGAGCCGATGGCCAGCGGCAGCAGCACCGCCGCGGTGGTCAGGCTCTGGCGGGTGAATTGGCCCAAAGCCAGATAGGCCGGGACCTTCATCCAGTTCACCGCCGCGAAGAACAGGGCGCTGGTGCCGATGAAGGTGTCGCGCTCCAGGCGTTTGGGCAGCACGTACATCTGGAACGGCGGGCCGCCGGCATGGCTGACGACCGAGAGGCCGACGATGGCGGCGGCCCCTTCCA
>CAZXVO010000042.1:21849-23166 GCA_964643835.1 uncultured Phenylobacterium sp.
GGCTGGTGAAGCCCGCCGCTGCGCCCGCCAACACGCCGCGCCAGGGCAGGCCTTCCGGCCGCGGCTCGGCCAGGACCGCGCCACGACGTTCGATCCAGAGACGCTGGGCGGCGAAGGCGATGGAGATGACGCCGATGGCCAGCTCCACCGCTCCAGGCTTCACAAAGGCCGCCAGGGCGTAGCCGGCGAAGATACCGATGGCGGCGCTGGGCAGCATCAGGACCAGGATCCCGCGGTTCCAGGTCCGGCGGAACGACCAGACGCTGACCACGTCCTGGACGATCAGGATGGGCAGGGTGATTGAGGCGGCCAGCACCGGAGACACCGACAGCGCCATCAAGGGCACGGCGATCACGCCCACCCCGGCAAAGCCGCCCTTGGCCAGGCCAAGGATAATAACCGCCGGGATCGCCAGCGCGTAGAAGATCGGATCCGTGATCATGTGTCCCCCCGCCCCGACCTAGAGGGCGGCGAGCCTCTGCGCCAGGGCCTGGTTCACCGCCTCATAGGCGGGCACGAAGTCACGAGCGATCTGCGTGTCCGAAAAGCCGGCCGGGATGAGGCCGGCCAGATCCTCTCCGTGTCGCAGCAGGGTCCCCTCCCCGTCGGGCTCCAGTTCGAAGTGGTGCCGCCCGCGGAACAGCAGCGGGACATTTCCGGCCCAGGCCAGGGACCGCCCGCGCTCGCAGGCCACGAGCCGCACCGTCTGGCGGATCACACTCCCGCCCCCGGGCTTTGCGAGGTTGAGGAAGGTCATTGGAATGCGCGCACCCAGCCGCGCCTGTCCGCGGGCCGCGATGTTGAGCGGGTTCCACTCGGCGTAGCGGTCGAAGTCGGCCAGGATGTCCCAAACCTGTTCTGGCGGGTGATCCAGGCGGGCGGTCGTGCGGATGCGCTTCATGGACGGAGTTTCCCGCCAATCCCGAATTGCGCAAGAGGGACGCTTCCCGAGCCTTCGCCCAGCGCGAGCACAGGCGGCGCCTATGCCGCAGGCGCCCGGTCCTCACGAAAGCTTGAACACCCCCAAGGTCAAGCCTAGGCTGCTTTCTGTTCTGGGGGCGAATCAGGCTCCGTCGTGGCGCCGGAAGTCCCTTGGACCATCGGGAGAAAACGACCATGAAGAAGTCCGCCGTTCTGACGAGCCTCGTGGCTCTGGCCGCCGCCGCGTCTCTGGCTGCCTGCAGCAAGCCGAAGGAAGAAGCCGCCGCTCCGGCCGCGGACGCCGCCGCTGCTCCGGCCGCTGACGCCGCCGCCGCCCCGGCTGAAGCCGCTGCTGCGGCTCCGGCTGCTGACGCCGCTGCGGCTCCCGCCGCCGAT
>CAZXVO010000043.1:0-15048 GCA_964643835.1 uncultured Phenylobacterium sp.
GATTGAAAATCCGCGTGTCGCTGGTTCGATTCCGGCCCCAGGCACCACCTTTCCCATCCATCTCCTAGCCCGCTGTCCGCGCGTGTTCGGGGCGCTTGGGCCCGAGGTCCAGCAGCACGCCGCAATGGTCGCTAGGACGGACGCCGCTGGCGTCGGGTTCCGTCAGCACCCGCTCGCGATGCAGGCCCGGCTGGCCCAGCAGCACCAAATGGTCGATGGCGGGGCCGTGCCCGTGCAGGGGGGAGCCCAGCTCCAGAGGTGGTTTCATGCAGGCCCAAAGTGGCGCCAGGCACGCATTGTGCGCCGCGGCGTTCAAGTCCCCGCCGACCACTAGGTCCCCGGTCCAGTCCGCCCTGGCCCAGTCCAGCGCCTCGCGTAGCTGTTGAGCCCGCAGGGCGTCGCCCAACTCCCCGCCCAGGTGACTGAGGTGGAGGTTCAGCAGGCGAAGCGGCCGGCCCTCCATGATGTCGGCGCGCATGGCGATCCGCTCGCCGTCCAGAGGGTGGCTCGACAGGGGCAGGGCGCGGCTGTCGGCCCGGCCTCGCGACAGGATCGCCAGCCCTGAGGTGCTCAGCACCTGCCGGCCCAGATGTCGCCGACGTTTCAAGCGGGCCGGAAAGCTGGAGACCTGCATCCCCAGCCCCCGGGCGAGCCTTCCCGCCGTATCGGCGCCCGCGCCTGTGAACACCTCCTGCAGCAGCACCACATCCGGCGACAGGGCCGCGAGGCCCTCGGCCATCAGCTCAAGCCGCCGAGCGTAGTCGCCCTCGTTCTTCCAGGTGTTGAGAGTGACGATTCGCACCTGCCTCAGGCCACGCGCCGTCCTTCGGTCCAGACCCCGCGCAGGATCGGCAAGCCGTCCATCACCCGCACCCTCAGCAGGTCGGCGCGCCGGCCCGCGGCCACCTCGCCGCGGTCGGGCAGGGCGGCGGCGTCGGCGACGGTGGCGGTGACCGTGGACACCGCCTTTGGCAGGGACCAGCCGAACTCGCCACCGGTCAGCTTGAAGGCGCACTCGATCAGGCTGCGCGGCACATAGTCCGAGGCGAAGCCTTCCAGCAGGCCCTCGCGGGCCAGCTCGGCCGCCGGCACGTTGCCGGAATAGGAGCCGCCGCGGATCAGGTTCGGACCGCCCATCACCACGGTCATGCCCCGGGCCTGGGAGCGCGCGGCCGCCTCGAGCGTCACCGGGAACTCCGCCACAGTGGCGCCAAGGTCAGCGGCGCGGTCCACGTGGGCGGTGGTTTCATCATCATGGCTGACCAGCACGGCGCCGCGCGCCTTGGCGGTGGCGGCCACCAGTTCCGCGTTGGCGTCGGCGTTGCGGGCCTGACGCTCGCGGCATTCCTCCAGTCGCACCTCGATGGCTCGGTCGTCCATGCCCTGGCTGCGCCAGTTCTGCAGGTAGATCTCCAGGTTGCGGTACTGCCGTTGGCCCGGCGTGTGGTCCATCAGCGAGAACATCGACGCCATCGGGTTGTCGGCGAAGTCGCCCAGCCATTCGGCGAGGTTGTCCGATGCGGTTTCGCAGCGCCAGTGGAGGCGGTGATCCGCCTTCAGCATGCCCGCGTCCCGCGCCGCCGCGACACCGCCGGTCAGGCGGCGCAGGTTGTCCTTGCCCCGGGCGGGCGAGCCATTGAACGAGCCAATGCTCAGGGAATCGAACACCGTCGTCACGCCCACCGAGATACAGGCGGCGTCGTGCGTCACCGCAGCTGACACCGGCGACCAGTCGATGTTTGGGCGGGGGAAGAAGTGCTTTTCCAGATTGTCAGTGTGGATGTCGATGATGCCGGGCATCAGCACATCGCCCTCCAGGTCCTCGCCTACCTGGCCGGGGCCGCGGTCGACGGCGGCGATGCGGCCGCCCCGCACCAGGACCGAACCGATGAAATCTTCGTCGCGCGTGACCACGCGCGCGTTCTTAAGGGCGTACTCCAAGGGGAACTCTCCAACGGGTCAGTAGGTGACGGGGTCTGAAAACTCGACCGTGACTTCGCCGGAGCCACGGGATTCGCCGTACTCGAGGGGGCGGCCCAGGCCGTCCACATTGAGGTAGCGCTGGATCATCAGCGGGATGTGCCGGGGCAGGCGCAGCAGCTCAGCCTCGTGCGGCTGGGACATGCGCGCCGAGATCCGGGTGCGGCGGCGCGTGTAGTCCGGGACGCCGCTGTCGATCAGGGTCTGGGTGATGGTGCCGCGGACCCGGTACATCTCTGGAAAGGTCGGAAACCGCTCGGCGCTGAAGTGGTGCAGGCTGAGCCCGATCGGCTCGTCGTCGATCAGCCGGATGCGCTCCAGAAAGACGATGGGCGCGCCCAGGGCCAGGCCGAGCTCGGCGGCGACCATGGCGTCGGCCGGCCGGATGTCGAGGCGCAGAATGCGGACGCCCGGCGTCCGGCCCTGGCTGATCACCGCCTCGCTGAACCGGGGGCGCCGCTTCAGCGTCGCGGGCCGCATGGGGCGCCGGACAAAGGTGCCGCGGCCTTGAGTGGATTCCACCACGCCCTTCTCCTGCAGATAGGAAAGGGCCCGGCGCACCGTGTGCCGGTTGACCATGAACTGCCGAGACAGCTCGTACTCGGTAGGCAGTTTGTCTCCTGGACTAAGCTCTCTTTCCTCGATCCGGCGTTCGATCGTCTGTGAAATCTTTCGCCATAGCGTGCCTGCGCTCACCATTTCCGTGACTCCAGATCAGAGCTAGTCTTGTGGTCTAGACAAGTTTTACTACCGTCAAATAAGCTTCATACTTAGATTGTTGTTCTCAATTGGCGCGCACACTAATCATATACATAGATCAATACAACAATTTGCTTAGTTGTCGGAGAGCAGCTTGCTGGAAGCCATCAACGACCCGCCTGCGCAGGACGCCCGCAGGAGCTGGATGTCGATCCTCGCCAAGGCGGCCCCACAGGAGCTTGCGGCGGCCTGGGACGCCCTGGCCGAAAAGCCCCGTTACGCCGCCCTTCGGGCGCCGGAACACGGGCTGGTTCTGGTGCGGGGGCGCATGGGCGGGCAGGGCGACGCCTTCAACGTCGGCGAGATGACCGTCACACGCGCCGCCGTGCGTCTCGAGAGCGGCGAAACCGGTCTGGCCTATGTCGCCGGACGCAGCCGCGAACATGCGGAGATCGCCGCCGTCCTGGACGCCATGCTGCAGTCCTCGGCCCGGCCCAAGGTCGAGGCCCTGGTGGTCGAGCCGCTTAAGTCCGCCCAGGCGGCCCGGCGCGACCTGGCGGCCCGCAAGGCGGCCGCCACCCGCGTCGACTTCTTCACCATGGTGCGCGAACGGGGGCCTGCGAAATGAGCGTTGGTATTGACTTGTCGCGGATCGAGCCCGGCTTCGCCGATCCCACCCGTGGTTCCCAGTCGGTGTTCCGCGCGGTGATGGATGCGGTGGCGCGTCCGGGCCTGATCGCCGATCTCAGTTTCGCGCCCCAGGCGCCTGCGCCGCTCAATCGCGCCGCCGGCGCGGTGGCCCTGACCCTGTTCGACTTCGAGACCCCGGTCTGGCTCGACGCGGTCCTGGCCGATGGCGCGCCCCTGGCCTGGCTGCGGTTCCACTGCGGCTGCCCGGTCACGGCGGATCCCCTGCAGGCGGCCTTCGCCTTGGTGTCCGACGCCGCAACGGCTCCGCTCCTGTCGGCCTTCAACGCCGGCGACGCCAAGTATCCCGACCGTTCCACCACGGTGGTGATCCAGGTGGCGGCCCTTGAGGGCGGCGCGCCGATGCGGCTGACCGGGCCCGGGATCAGGGGCGAGCGGATCGTCTCGCCCGCCGGCCTGCCCGAGGGCTTCTGGGCCCAGCTCGCCGACAACAACGCCGGCTTCCAGTTCGGCGTCGACGTTCTCCTGGCCGCGGGCGACCGCCTGATGGCCCTGCCGCGCTCCGTGCGCGTTCACATCGAAGGAGCCTGACCATGGCCTATGTGTCCGTCAAAGGCGGCGAGAAGGCGATCACCAACGCCCACAAGTGGCTGGCCGAGGAACGCCGCGGCGATCCGAGCCTGGGTGAAGTCGAGACCGCCCAGATTCGCGAACAGCTGTCCCTCGCCGTCGACCGCGTGATGTCCGAGGGCTCGTGCTTCGACCGCGATCTCGCCGCGCTCGCCATCAAGCAGGCCCGCGGCGACCTGCCGGAAGCCATCTTCCTGCTTCGCGCCTACCGCACCACCCTGCCGCGCTTCGGCGCCTCTGAGCCGGTGGAGACCGACCAGATGGCCGTGCGCCGGCGGATCTCGGCGGCCTTCAAGGACATCCCCGGCGGTCAGGTGCTCGGCCCGACCTTCGACTACACCCACCGCCTGCTCGACTTCGCCCTGGCGGCGGAGGGCGGCGCCCTGCCGGAGGCCGCCCCGGTCGCCGAGGAGCCGCAGATCTGGCCGCTGCCGACCATCGGCTCGGTCTTCGCCCATGAGGACCTCCTGGAGCACGACGTCCGGGACGCCGAGGAGGCGCCCTTCGACCTGACCCGCGAGCCCATGAGCTTCCCCGCCGGCCGCGATCAGCGCCTCCAGGCCCTTGCCCGCGGCGACGAGGGCTTCCTGCTCAGCCTGGCCTATTCGTCCCAGCGCGGCTGGGGCTCCACCCACCCCCTGTGCGGCGAGATTCGCCTGGGCGAAGTGGCCGTGGAGTTCACGCCGGAAGAGCTCGGCTTTCCGATCGAGATCGGGGAGCTGACCCTCACCGAATGCCAGATGCTGTCGGGCTTCGCCGGCTCGGCGGAGCGCGCGCCGCAATACACCCGCGGCTACGGCCTGACCTTCGGCCATTGCGAGCGCAAGGCCATGAGCATGGCCATCGTCGACCGCGCCCTGCGCCACCGCGAGGTGGGGGAGCAGGCCGACGCCCCGGTCCAGGACGAGGAGTTCGTCCTCTACCACTCTGACAATGTCGAGGCCTCCGGCTTCGTCCAGCACCTGAAGCTGCCGCACTATGTCGACTTCCAGGCCGACCTGCAGCTGATCCGCCGCCTGCGCCGCGAACACTTCGAGCGGCTCAACCCCATCAAGGAAGCCGCCGAATGAGCGCCGTCGCCCCGCGCTCCAACGAAGCCGAGCGCTACTACAACTACGCCTATCTGGACGAACAGACTAAGCGGATGATCCGCCGCGCGATCCTGAAGGCCCTGGCCATTCCCGGCTATCAGGCGCCCTTTGGCTCGCGGGAGATGCCGGTCCCCTACGGCTGGGGCACCGGCGGCATCCAGCTGACTGCGGCGATCATCGGTCCCGACGATGTCTACAAGTGCATCGACCAGGGCGCCGACGACACCACCAACGCCGTCTCGATCCGCAAGTTCTTCGCCAAGGTCGCCGACGTCGCCACCACCGAGGACACGGCCGAGGCGACCATCATCCAGACCCGCCACCGCATCCCGGAACAGACGCTGAAGGCGGGCCAGGTCCTGGTCTTCCAGGTGCCCCAGCCGGAGCCCCTGCGCGGTCTTGAGGCGCGTGAGACCGAGACCCGCGCCATGCACGCCTATGAGGAATATGGCCTGCAGTACGTCTCGCTCTACGAAAACATCTCGGCCTATGGGCGGATCGCGAACACCGCCGGCTATCCGGTGATGATCGAGGAGCGCTACCTGATGTCGCCCTCGCCGATCCCGAAGTTCGACAACCCGAAGATGGACGACAACGAGGCCATCCTGCTGTTCGGGGCCGGCCGCGAGAAGCGCATCTACGCCATCCCGCCGCACACCCGCGTCCGCAGCCTGGACTTCCAGGACTATCCCTTCGAGGTCCAGACCTGGGAGGAGAGCTGCGCGCTTTGCGGGGCCGAGGACTCCTACCTCGACGAGGTCGTGCTCGACGACGCCGGGAACAAGATGTTCGTCTGCTCGGACAGCCACCACTGCGCCCAGCGCCGGGCCGAGGGCCATGTCGGCCCCATGGCCGGCCATCAGCTCGCCCATCTCGAAACCGAGGACGCCCAATGAACGCGGTCGCCCGCATCGAGGCCGCCCCGCTGCTGCGGGTCGACGGCCTGACCAAGTGGTACGGCCATGTCCTGGGCTGCCGGGACGTGTCCTTTGAGCTGCGCCCCGGCGAGGTCCTGGGCGTGGTTGGCGAGAGCGGGTCGGGCAAGACCACCCTGCTCAAGTGCCTGTCCGGCCGCCTGACGCCGACGTCCGGCAAGGTCGAGTTCGAGACCAGCCGCCATGGCCTGGCCGACATCTACGCCCTGTCCGAGCCGGACCGTCGGCGGATGCAGCGCGAGGACTGGGGCTTCGTCCATCAGAACCCCCGCGACGGCCTGCGCATGCGGGTCTCGGGCGGCGCCAATGTCGCCGAGCCGCTGATGAACATGGGCAATCGTCACTATGGCGAGATGCGCAAGTCGACCATCGAATGGCTGGACCGGGTCGAGCTCGACACCACCCGCATCGACGACAAGCCGCGCAACTTCTCTGGCGGCATGCAGCAGCGGATCCAGGTGGCCCGCAACCTGATCCATGGCCCCAAGCTGGTGTTCATGGACGAGCCCACCGGCGGCCTGGACGTCTCGGTGCAGGCGCGCCTGCTCGACCTCTTGCGCGAGCTGGTCCGCGACCTGGGCCTGGCGGTGATCATCGTCACCCACGACATGGCCGTGGCCCGGCTGATGGCTGATCGCCTGCTGGTCATGCGCCGGGGTGAGGTCGTCGAGACCGGTCTGACCGACCAGGTGCTGGACGATCCCCAGCACGCCTACACCCAACTCCTCGTCTCCTCCGTCCTGCAGATCTAGGTCCCATGTCCCAATCTCCCCAACCCCTCATCGTGGTCGAGGACCTGGCCAAGACCTTTGTGCTGCACAACGCCGGCGGCGCGGTCATCCCCGTGTTCGAACGGTTGCGCATGGAGGTCCTGCCCGGCGAATGCGTGGTGCTTTCCGGCGAGTCCGGCGTGGGCAAGTCCACCCTCATGCGCTCGATCTTCGGCAACTACGCCCCTACGCGCGGCGCAGTCCGGGTGCTGCATGACGGCGCCTATGTGGACATCACCCAGGCCAGCCCCCACGCCATCCTCGACGTGCGCCGCCGGACCCTGGGCTATGTCAGCCAGTTCCTACGGGTGATCCCGCGGATCCCGACCCTGCGCCTGGTCATGGAGCCTCTGTTGGAGAACGGCGTGCCTGCCGACGTCGCCGAGGCCCGGGCCAGCGAACTGCTAGCGGCCCTGCGCCTGCCGGAGCGCCTGTGGAACCTGCCGCCGGCCACCTTCTCGGGCGGTGAACAGCAGCGGGTGAACATCGCCCGCAGCTTCATCCGCCAGTATCCGGTCATGCTGCTGGACGAGCCCACGGCCTCCCTGGACGCTGAGAACCGGGCCATCGTCGTCCAGCTGATCCGCCAGGCCCTGGCGGGCGGGGCGGCCATGATCGGCATCTTCCACGACGAAGATGTCCGCGACGCGGTCGCCACCCGACTGTTCCCGGTGCTCGACTACAAAGCGGCGGCCTGACGATGAGCCACGGCGAAACCCGCATCTTCTGCGCCAGCATCGTCACGCCGCGGGGTCAGATCTGCGGCGAGGTGGTGCTGCGTGGCGCCCGCATCCATGCGGTGGAGGTCCGTCCGACCCCGCCGGCCGGCGCGCTGGACTGGGGTGGCGACACCCTGGTCGCAGGCCTTGTGGATATCCACACCGACGCCTTCGAAAAGCACTATCAGCCCCGGCCCGGCGCCCTGTGGGACGCCTATGGCGCGGCCCTGGCGCATGACGGCCAATGCGCCTCGGCTGGGATCACAACGGTGCTTGATAGTCTCAGCCTGCACGGCGCCAAGGATGGCCTCGACCGCAAGACCGCTCTGGGGCCGATGATCGCGGCCATGGACGCCGCGGCCGCCGACGACGCCCTGCGCGCCGAGCACCTGCTGCACCTGCGCTGCGAAGTGACCAACCCGGAACTGATGGACCTCGTGGCGCCCTACAGCGACCACACTCGGCTGCGCCTGCTGTCGGTGATGGATCACACACCGGGCCAGCGCCAGGTCCAGGACGTGGGCCGGCTGGAGCGCCAACTGGTCGCCGCGGGCCGCGACGCCGACGAGATCGCCGACATCCTGTCCGAGCGGCACAAGGGCAGGGACCCCAGCGTCGCCGATCGGAACCGCCGCGCGGTGGTCGAGTTGGCGCGCACGCTGAAGGTTCCGCTCGCCGCCCACGATGACGCCACCCTTGAGCATGTGGAGGAGGCCGACCGGGACGGCTGCACCATCTCGGAGTTTCCCGTGACCCTGGCGGCCGCCCGGCGCGCGCGCGACCTGGGCATGAGCATCTGCATGGGCGGTCCGAACTTCGTGCGCGGCGGCTCGCATTCAGGCAATCTCAGCGCGCGCGACTGCGCCGAGCACGACCTGCTCGACATCCTGGCCTCGGATTACGTCCCGCTCTCCATGCTGCGTTCCGCCTTCCAGTTGATCGACCTGTTCAAATGGCCGGCCGAGAAGGCGCTGGCGACCGTCACGGTCAATCCGGCCCGCAGCGTCGGCCTCACCGATCGCGGCGAGATCGCGCCGGGCCAGCGGGCTGACCTGATCCGTGTGTCCCGCGGCGCCCAGGGCTGGCCGGCCCCGCGCGAGGTCTGGCGGGCTGGGATGCGCGTCGCATGACGGCGCGCTATGCGGTCTACTACGCGCCCCGCCAGGACAGCCGCCTGTGGGCCAAGGCGTCGGCCTGGCTGGGTCGCGACGCCTATGATGGTCGCGACCTGAAGCGGCCGGCCCTGCCTGGGCTCGAGGGGCTTGATCTGGACGCCCTCACCGCCGATCCGCGCGGCTACGGCTTCCACGCTACCCTGAAGGCGCCGTTCGAGCTGGCGTCCGATCAAACCGAGGCCGAACTGGTCGCCTTCACCCGCGCCTTCGCCGCCGCCCGGTCCAGCTTTTCGGCGCGCATCGAGCCGGCCCGGCTGGGTCGCTTCCACGCCTTCCGGCTCAGCGAGGCGACGCCGGGTATGGATGATCTGCACGCCGCCTGCGTCCGTGACTTCGAGCCCTTCCGGGCGCCGCTGTCGGATCACGACCTGACCCGCCGGCGCAAGGCGAAGCTGACCCCCGAACAGGATCAGCGACTGGTCGCCTGGGGATATCCCTATGTGTTCGAGGACTTCCGCTTCCACATGACCCTGTCGAGCTCTATCGCCGATGATATGGTCTCGCGCCGCCTTGGCGTCGTGCTGGCCGACTGGTTCCAGGACGAGGCGGGGCCGCACCTGTTCGACGGCGTCGCCCTCTTCAAGCAGCCGGACCGCGCCAGCCCCTTCTTCATCCTTGAGCGGGCTGACTTCGCCTAGAGCAGGGCGAGGAAGGTAGCGACGGCGTCTTCGGGCGCGCCGTCGTTGGCCAGTTCCACCACGTCGTCGCCTTCGACCTGGAACGCCGCGGCCCGCGCGACGCGGCCTTCGATGTCGTCTGCGGTTTCACGCCCCCGCGCCATCAGCCTGGCGCGCAGCCTGTCCGCATCCGCCGTGATCGAGACGATCAGCAGGCGAGGGAAGCGCGCCCGCGCGTCGTCCAACACCCCCCGCGAAACATTGGCCACCACGCTGCGGCCCGCCGCCAGATCTTCGCGGATGCCTGCCGGGATGCCATAGCCCAGCCCGTGCGCTCGCCAGCTCAGGGCATAGCCGCCCTCCGCTGACCGCCGGTCGAACTCGGCTGCCGTAACCGGCAGGTGGTCTTCGCCGCCGGCTTCCGCAGGGCGGGTGATCTCACGGCGCACGAAGGCGAGGTCGTCCCGACCGGCGACTTTCAGGCCAGCGATCAGGGTGTCCTTGCCGACCCCAGAGGGGCCGACCACCAGCACCAGGCGTCCAGGCTCAGGCATGCTTTTCGACGAAGGCGTCTGCATCGAGCCGGCGAAAATCCTCAAGCGCCTCGGCCAGCTTGTCCTTTTCCCAATGCCACCAGCCGAGGTCGAGGAGACCCTTCTGGACCGCCTTGGGGAACCGCTCGCGCAGGGGCTTCGCCGGCACGCCGGCCACGATGGTGAAGGGCTCCACGTCCTTGGAGACCACGGCCCCAGCGCCTACCACGGCCCCGGTCCCGACCGAAACCCCCGCCAGCACCGTGGCGCCGTGGCCGATCCAGACGTCATGGCCGATGCTCACATCGTGCGACCGGCGCCAGTCGAAAAAGTCTTCGTCGTCGGTGTCGCCCAGCTCATAGGAGACGGCGCGGTAGCTGAAATGGTGCTGGGCCGCACGCCAGGTCGGGTGGTTGCCCGGATTGATCCGCACGTCCCGGGCGATCGAGCAGAACTTGCCGATGGTCGAATAGGCGGCCGAGGAGTCCGTGACGATATAGCTGTAGGCCCCCATGGCGGTCTCCGACAGGCTTGTGCGCCCGCCCACCCGCGTCCAGGGGCCCAGGATGCTGTCATGCACGCTGGCCTGCGGGTCCACATAGGGCTGGGCCCCGGCCTTCTGGGCCAGCGGATCATCGGCGCCCGCGAACCGTTTCACATAGACCTCGCCGGCGGCGAGGGGGCGGCTCTCCAGTTTCAGGGCGCTCACGCCGCGGCTCCGATCTCGACGGCCGCGAGGCCTGGGCGGCCATTGCGGCCGGCATAGATGCGGTCGACCACGTCCTGGGTCAGGTCACAGGGCGGCCCGTCGAACACCACCCGGCCCCTGGCCATGGCCACGATCCGCGAGCAGTGGCGCCGGGCGATGTCCAGGCTGTGCAGGCTGACCAGCACCGGGATGCCCCGTTCCGTCGACGCCTTGCGCAGGGCTTCCATCACCACTTCGGCGTTGACGGGGTCGAGGGAGGCCACCGGCTCGTCCGCCAGGATCAGGTCCGGGTCCTGCATGAGGGCGCGGGCGATGGCCACCCGCTGCTGCTGGCCGCCTGACAGGGTGCCCGCCCGCTGCAGGGCTGCCTGGGCCATGTCCAGGGCGTCGAGCTCCTCGATTGCGCGGGCTCGGTCGGCAGCCGGGAAGAACTTGACCAGGGAGGTCGCCAGGGGCCGCTCGGCCACGACGCCGATCAGCACATTGGTGATCACATCCAGGCGCGGCGACAGGTTGAACTGTTGGAAGATCATCGCACACCGCCGCCGCCACCGGCGCAGGTCGCGGCCCTTCAGGCTGTTGACCGACGCCCCGTCCCAGAGCACCTGACCTGAAGTCGTCTCCGCCAGCCGGTTGATCAACCGCAGCAGGGTGGACTTGCCCGAGCCCGAGCGGCCGATCACGCCGATCACTTCGCCGCGGGAGATGCTCAGGGAGACGTCATTGACCGCCAGGGTTTCGCCGAAGCGCTTGGTGACGTTCTTCAGTTCGAGCACAGGTCGCTCCCGCCGCCGTTGATCATCGGGGAGAGCCTAGGTCCGGGCCGTGACCTGGACGTGACGGTCGCGCCGTCTGCGGACGGACCAGACGCTGATTTGTGGAGCGCGCCTCAGGCGAGGCCTGCCCGCAGCCGCCGGGAGACGGCGTCCAGCAGGGCCACGGCGACCATGTAGAGCAGGACGATGAAGGCCACCTGGTCGAAGGCGAAGATGCGGATCCGCTCTTCCAGCTCGAAGCCGATGCCGCCTGCGCCAACAATCCCCAGAACCGCGGCGTGGCGGAAGTTGCTCTCCAGGTAGTACAGACACTGGCTGGCCATCACGGGCGCGACCTGGGGGGCGAGGGCGAACCGGATCTCCAGCAGGCGCGAGGCCCCGGCCGCCCGCGCGCCTTCGACCGGGCCGCGGTCACAGTTCTCAAGCGCCTCGGCGAACAGTTTGGAAAGGCTTGGAATATCGGCCACCGCCAGGGCGACAACGCCGCCGAATGGGCCGAGCCCGAAGGCCGCCACGAAGATCAGCGCCCAGACCAGGGCCGGCACGCCGCGGAACAGGTCCAGGACCCGGCGGTAGAGGAAGTGGATCACCGAATTGCTGACCACGGTCTTCGCGCCCAGAAACCCCAGGGGCAGGGCGTAGACCACGGCCAGGCTGGTGCCCGCCAGGGCCATGGCGAAGGTCTCGGCCAGGGACTTCAGGATGCGGGGCAGGTCGCCGCCGTCGCTGGGCGGGACCATGGCGGCCAGGAACCTGCCCAGCTTGGTGAAACCGCCGGCCAGGGCCGAGGGCGATAGGCCCAGGTCCGCCATCATCGCCAGCAGCAGACCAAGGCCTACCAGCGCGCCTAGGCTGCGCAGGACAAGGCCGGGGACCGGCGAGGGGGCCCGGACGGGAAGGTGCGCCTGGCTCATCGCTCGCCCTCGCCCAGGACGATCAGCCGATGGCGGATGGCCTCGGAGGTCACGTCGATGACGAAGATCACCGTCACCATCAACAGCAGGATGGCGAGGTAGGTGCTGAACTCGGTGTAGGTGATCGCCCGTTGCAGCTCGAGCCCGATGCCGCCGGCCCCGACAATGCCCAGGGCGCCGGCCGCCGCCACATTGATCTCCAGCCTGAGCAGCCCGTACGAGGCGTAGTTCGGCAGGACCTGGGGCAGGACCCCGTAGCGGATCTTGTTGATCAGGCCCGCGCCGGCGGCGTCCAGCGCCTCCAGTTGGCGGGGATCGACCTCTTCGTTGATCTCGGCGAACAGCTTGCCCAGGCCCCCCATGGTGGAGATCGACAGGGTGATGACCCCGGCGGTCGCCCCGGCCCCGAAGGCCGCGACCAGGATGAGGGCCATGACCAGGTCCGGCATGGTGCGGATGGCCTCGAGCAGCCGACGGACCACGAACCGCACGGGCGCCCAGGGCATCAGGTTGCGGGCGCACAGGAAGGACGCGAGCGCCGCTCCGATGGCGCCGAACACGGTGGCGACCGCCGCCATCTCCAGGGTTTCGCGGATCGCCCGCAGCCAGGCCGGCAGGTCGTAGAACCAGGACATCAGCGAGCCTGGCGTGTCGCGCCCCTCGAACAGGGCCTCGGCGCGCAGGTGCGGCGCCATGCGGCTCACGAACTCCAGGATCCGGCCAATCGGATCGTCGCCGATGTCGGAGGAGAAGAACTGGCTGCGCTGGAACGACAGGCCCAGCAGCAGGCTGGCGATCAGCAGGCCGGCGCCGGACTGAACCCAGGTCCGCATCAGGGCGCGTCGGCGCTCGGCCTCAAAGGTCTCGACGGCGGGGCTCGTCCGCATGGTCAGGGGACCGCCCGGGCCGGCGACAGGGCCTCGGCCTCGGCGGCGTCGAAGTTCTGGCCGCCAGGGGCGAAGGCCGAGGCCGCGGCGAAGGCCTGCGGAGAATCCAGGTGCATGGCGACATAGATGCCGATCAGCCTGTAGCGCAGCTGGGCCGGCATGGCGGAGGAGACCGCCAGAGCCATGGGCGGACGTGGCCGGCCGCGCCAGATCACCTTGAGGTCGGCACAGGGCTTGTCCTGCGGCTTGATCCCACGACAGGTCCGCTGCCAGGCGTCGCCGTTCAGCACCATCAGGTCGGCGCCGCCGGACCGCAGCCGCGCCACCGCCGCATCGGCGCTGCCGGCCGGGCGCGCGTCGGCGAAGAAGGTTGGGCCAGCGCCCTGGTCAGCCAGGGCTTGGCGACCCACCCCAAGGTCGTAGGGCGCGGGGCTGGCGAACACCGCCCGGCGGCCCTTGAAGTCCGCGAGGCGTGTGGCCTTGTCGCCGACCACTGTGGCCGCCACCACCGGGATGCGGCCTAGGCCGCCCTTGGGATTGACGGTCAGGATCGCCCGCACCTTGCCGGCGACCGGGCCGTAGGCTTCGGGCGTCAGGGCCGCCAGGTCCGCCTGGCCCGTGGCCAAGGCTTGGGCGGCGGCCTGGGCCGTCGGAAAGGGGCAGTCGAGAACGGTCTCGCCCAGTCGTTTGGCCAGCAGGGCGTGAAGCGCCGCTTGACCCGTCGGAGCCGACGCCGGCAATGCGCGACACGGGCCGGCCGGGCCGAGGCTGGCCAGGCGGAAGGGTGCGGCCTGGGCGCTCGCTGGGGCGGCGACGGGCGCCAGCAGGAGCGCAAGCGCGGTGAGCATCCTTCGCATCAGCGGGCTCCCTCGGTCTGGCCGCCCTTGCGGCGCTCGGCGATGTCGGCGTTCCGCAGGGCGATGACCTCGGCGTAGTGCCGCCGGTCGATGGCGGTGAAGGCCGAGCCCTCCGGCTGGCCGATCTCGGACCAGATGTCCGGCTGGTCGTAGGCCAGAGCCGCCATGGCGCCGCGCACCAGGTCGATATCGGCCTGCGGGCGGTCGGTGCGCACCACGATGGAGGAGTCCGGGATCGGGCCGATGACCCAGAGGGTGCGGAAGTCCTTCAGGTCCACCAGGCCGCGCTTGGCCATGGTGTAGACCGCCCCGGTGCTGAAGCCGTGGACGGGGTCACCGCCCGAGACCTGGATAAAGGTCGCGTCGAACTGGCCGTTGGCGAGCGCCATCACCGCCTGGGTGTGGCCGCCGGCGAAGGAGGTTTTGCCGAAGTAAGCGTCCGGGTTGACGCCGGCCTTGCGCATCTGGGCGCGGGGATAGAGGTAGCCCGAGGTCGAGTTGAAATCGACATAGCCGAGGGTCTTGCCCTTCAGGTCCTGCAGGCTGCGATAGGGGCTGTCGGCACGCACGATCAGGGCCGAGTAGTAGCCGGTGCCGCCATCGGCGCGCCGGATGGTCAGGATCGGCGCGATCTTGTCGCCCACCTGGGCGTCGGCGTTGGCGTAGCTGCCCCCCGCCAGGGTCGCAACATCGACCTGGCTGGAGGCCAGGGCCTGGATGACGCCGTTATAGTCGGACGCCTCGAACAGCTTGACGGGCCGGCCCGTCACCTCGGCCAGGAACTTCTGATCGGCCGCCCGGCGCTTCACCCGCGCCGGGTCGTCATTAGAACCCTGCATGGAGATCCGCAGCTCCCGCGCCTGCGCGCCGCCTTCGGACTTGGCGCCGCATCCGGCCTGGCTCGCCAGGACGCCTGCGGCCAGGAACAGCAAGATCAGCTTTCGCATCTAAGGGTCCGCAAACTCTGTCGTCGGAAGGGCCGGGACCCGCTTGTGCCCGAGCCTGGTGTCGCGCCTGTGACGGCGGTCGGGGCGCTGAGCGGACCCATCATGGAGTTGTCGAAGTCCGGCGCCCCGGATGCGGGATGACATACCGCGCGCCCTTTCAC
>CAZXVO010000043.1:15058-23140 GCA_964643835.1 uncultured Phenylobacterium sp.
GGTGTCGGGGGGGGGGGGTTCGGGGTCTTCAATGGGGGGGCGCGGTTCCTGGGTGGGCGGCTATGTGATCGCCGCCGCCGGCTCGGACAGGAGGGGATCTCCCTGTCGCGCCGGCCTCCCGGTTCCCCGGGAAAACGAGGGGCGCCGCCGGGCGGCGCCCGCAAGTGTCAGTAGCGAACCTTGGCTTCCAGGCCGAAGGTCCGCGGTTCGTTGAACGACCCGATCACGCCATTGGTGGCCGAGATGTTCCGCGAATAGAGGTACTCGCTGTTGAACAGGTTGCGGGACCACAGGGCGACGCTGAGCTTGGCGCCCGGCGTCAGCTCGATGTCCGTCACCGCCAGCCGGCCGTTGAACACCAGGCCCTCCTGGCTCTTGATGGCGCGCAGCACAGTGCTCGGGTCCCGGTCGGTAGCGTAAGAGCCGGAGTCCCAGCTGCCGTCGAGGTGGGCCTGGACAGTAAAGTTCTCCAGCGGCAGCTGGTAGTCGATCGCCGCCGTGGCCGCGTGTTCCGGCGTGAACTCCTGATAGATCCGGGTCGGAATGGTCGGCACCACCATACCCACGCCAGCGACGAAGGTCGGGAACGGATTGATGGTCGCCGGGATGTTCACATACGAGTAGGTGTAGTTTGCCGACAGCGTCAGGCCCTCGATGGGCGCGGCCACGATGTCCGCCTCGATCCCGCGCACCTTGCTCTTGCCCGGCGCATTGATGGTGTCGGTGGTGGTGCGGGTGGTGGTCGCCGAGGTGATGACGTTCCCGTTGGCGTCATATGAGTAGTAGGGCGCCGAGAAGTCGACCTGGAAGTCCTTGTAGTCGCCGGTGTAGGCGGCGACGTTCAGGCGCAGGCGATGATCGAAGAACTCGGACTTGGCGCCGAGCTCGAACATCTCGATCTCTTCGGGGTTGAAGGCCTTGTAGGACAGCGAACGGGAGTTCGCCCCGCCCGACTTATAGCCGATGCTCCACTTGCCGTAGACCATGATGTCCGGGGTCACATCGACGGCGATGTTGATCATCGGATCGACCCGCGACCAGCTCTTGGCGAAGCTCAGCACCCGCGACCTGCCAAAGGCGTCCACCGGCAGGGCGTTGTTCACGACGTAGAGGTCGCCCTCCTTCTTGTCCTTGGTCCAGCGCAGGCCCGCCGTCAGGTGGATGCGGTCATCGAACACCGCCGGCGTATAGGTCGCCTGGCCATAGACGCCGTAGCTGTCGGTGTTGGCGCGGCTGGCGCGGTCGATGGGCGCGCGAGGGAACAGGATCGGCAGATCGATGGCGATCGGGGTCACGTTCGGACCCGTGGCGATGAGCGTGGCCGCCGTGCCGTCGGCGTTGAACTGCATTGAATTATAGGTCTGGGCCATGTCCCCGACCTCTTCGCGATAGGCCAGGGCGCCAACCACGTACTTCAGCCGCTCGGTCTGGCCGACGGCCTGGAATTCCTGGCTGTACTGCTTCTGGTCGAACTCGGCGAGGCTGTAGCGGGCGAACTGGCCGTTGGCGACGAACACCGCGCCGGAGATGCTGTTCGAGAACTGGTTCTGGTAGAGCTCGCGATAGGACGAGATCGACTTCAGGGTCAGGCCCGGGGCCACGTCCCAGGTCAGGGTCACGGCATGGCCGGACTGGGTGCCGACGCTGGGCTGCAGCGGGATGCCAACCGGCGAGGTCTTGACCCGGCTGGACAGCACCGGAGTGATCGGAGCGAGCTTATTGGTCCCCGGGGATACATTGTACGAGAATAGGGTGGTGCTCTCGTCGCGGCCGGTGTCGTAGGTGTAGTTGGCCTTGAAGCTGTCGGTGGGGCGCCATTCGAGCTGGCCCCGGAAACCACGGCGCTTGTAGGCCCCAAAGTCTGAAGCGCCCGGCAGCGGGTTGTTGACGACGCCGTCGCGGGACGAGACCACGCCGTCGAACTTGGCGCGGAAGTTATTGTACTCCGGCATGTCGAGGTGAACCTCGGACTTGTAGCTGCCGAAGTTGCCGGCCCCGGCGACCACCTCCAGGTGACCTTCGCCGGTGGGCTTCTTGGTGACGATGTTCAGCGCGCCGCCTTCGGTGTTGCGGCCGAACAGGGTGCCTTGCGGCCCCTTCAGCACTTCCATGCTCTGCACATCGTACAGGGCGGCGTTCAGGCCCTGCGGTCGGCCCAGATAGACGCCGTCGATATAGACGCCGACGCCGGCGTCGCGGGCCGGTTGGTTGGTGTCGATCATCACGCCCACGCCGCGGATGTTCAGGATCAGGCTGAACGGACGTGAGGCGTAGGGCATGACCCGCAGGCCGGGCACCCCGCCGGTGACCAGGTCGGCCAGCGACTGGATATGCCGGGTCTCCAGCTGTTCGCCGCTGACCGCCGTGATGGCGATGGGCGTCTTCTGAAGATCGGCCTCCCGCTTCTCCGCGGTGACGACGACTTCCTCCAGCGCCACGCAGGCATCGGCGTCCGCCTCGGCGGCGTGGGCCGCCGAAGCAAGGCTAAGAGCGGCGAACGCGACACCGCACAGCGCGGCCTGACGATGATTGAACTGCAAGCGCATGGATCGACCCCCAATGTTGCTTGTGGGGTCGTACCGGCCGATGGCGGCGGTTCAGTCTCGGTCCGGCGAACTCTTCATGATCCCTGGGAAAATTGTCTAGATCGCTCAGCCCGCCGGGGCGAAGTGCTGGCGCACGGTCTGGGCCACCTCGGCCAGGATGTCCGCGACGGCCTCCTCGGTCAGGCCCGGCACGACGCCGCCGTGATGCAGGTGGTCGATGACGTTCAGTCCGCAGACCCCGGCGATATGGCCGTCGAAATGCTGGCGCAGGGCCGCCAGCGCCCCGGTCTCGGCCACCCAGCTGTCCGGCGCCCCCGAGGAGGTGAAGCTGATCAGCCGCTTGTCCGACAGCCCCGGCTCATTGCCGCCCTGGGCGGCGTGAAATCCGTAGCCCAGGCCGAACATCCGATCGACATAGCCCTTGAGGATCGCCGGCGGGGCGTTGAACCAGAACGGATAGAAGAAGGCGAAGACGTCGACGTCCGCCATCAGGGCGCGCTCGGCCACGATGTCCGGGGCGGGGGAGGGGCCGTTCGGTCCGCTCAGTTCCTCGGCCTTCAGGCAGGGATCGAACCCCATGGCGTAGAGGTCGCGGATCAGCACCTCCTGGCCCAGGGCGCGGACGGTGTCGGCATAGGCCCGCGCGGTTTGGGCGGTCAGGCTGTCCGGGGCGGGATGGGCGAGGATGACGGCATGTTTCATGGCGGATCTCCACACGACAGGGTAGCGCAGGGATGTGACCTCGCTTTGATCCTTATCACAGCGCGTCGCGCAGGGATGCGCCCTTGATGGGGCAGGAGACGCCATGACCCTGGATATCGACACCCCCGCTGGACCGGCGCGCGCGCGGCTGAAAACCCGCCCGCTGGCCCTCGATACGTTTCGGGAGAACGTGGTGGTGCTGTCGCGGGACTGTGTGGCCATCCGCCCGGACCGGCTGGCGGGCCAGCGCAAGGTGGAGATTCGTGCCGGCGGCCGCACCTATCTCGCCGCGCCGATGATCTGTGACGAGCCCGCGGTGGTGGCCGCCGACGAGATCGGCCTGCCGGAGCCGCTGCTGCATCGCCTCGGCGCCGCTGCGGGAACCTGGGTGGAGGTCGCCCCGGCGCGGGCCGCCGAAACCCTCGACGAGGTCCGGGCCAAGGTGTTGGGTGCGACCCTGTCCGCCGACGCCTACATGGCCATCGCCCGCGACCTGGCTGATCACCGGCTGTCGGATATTGAGGTGGCGGCCTTCCTGGTGGCCTGCGCCGGGTTCATGACCGCCGACGAGACCCTCGACTTCACCCGCGCCATGGTCGCGGTCGGCGACCGCCTGGACTGGGACCACCGGCTGGTGGTCGACAAGCACTGTATCGGCGGTGTTCCGGGCAATCGGACTTCGCTGGTGGTCACCCCGATCATCGCGGCTCATGGCCTGTTGATGCCCAAGACCTCGTCACGGGCCATCACCTCGCCGGCCGGCACCGCCGACACCATGGAGGTGCTGGCGCGCGTCGACCTGTCGGCCGAGGAGATGCGGGCGGTGGTGGAGCGGTGCGGCGCCTGCGTGGCTTGGGGCGGTCGGATGAACCTGTCGCCGGCCGACGATGTGCTGATCTCGGTGGAGCGGCCCCTGTCCATCGACACGCCGGAACAGATGGTCGCCTCAATCCTGTCCAAGAAGATCGCGGCCGGGTCGCGCCACCTGGTGCTCGACGTGCCGGTGGGGCCGAGCGCCAAGATCCGGGACCGTCGCGCGGCCCTGAAGCTGAAGAAGCTGTTTGAGTATGTCGGCGGCCGGCTGGACCTTAGCCTCGAGGTGCTGATCACGGAGGCCCTGCAGCCGATCGGCCGGGGCGTGGGGCCGCTGCTGGAGGCTCGCGACGTCCGCGCGGTGCTGGCCTGTGATCCCGACGCGCCGTCGGACCTGCGGGAGAAGTCCATCCGCCTGGCCGGCCGCGTCCTGGAGGCGGATCCGGCCCTGATGGGGGGCAAGGGCGAGGCGCGAGCCAGAGAGCTGCTCGATAGCGGCGCGGCCCGTCGCAAGATGGACGAGATCATCGCCGCCCAGGGCCCGTCGCCCATCTCCAGCGGCTTGGGCGAGCTGGTGCATGAGGTCCGCGCCCACCGGGACGGAGTGGTCTCGTCCGTCGACTGCCTGCGCATCGCTACTCTGGCCCGGCTGGCCGGCGCCCCCACGGACCCCGGCGCGGGGCTTGATCTGCTGGCCAAGATGGGGACGCGGGTCAGGGCGGGGGATCCGCTCTATAGAATGTATGCCTCGGAGCCCTCGGACTTCGGCTTCGCCGTCGAGGCCGCCGACCGTGACAGCGGCGTGTCGCTGGCCGCATGAACCTCGCGGTCCACGCCTTCGCCGGGGACCTCGGCCCGGCCACCCAACTGGCGACGGCGCTGGGCGCGCCCTGCCGCGAGATCGCCCTGCATATCTTCCCGGACGGCGAGACCTTGCCCACAGTGGCGGTCGGCGACCGCACGGTGATCGCCTATGTCCGGCTGGATCACCCGAACCCCCGGCTCATGCCGCTGCTGCAGGCCTGCGACGCCTGGCGGCGAAGTGGGGCGCAGCGGCTGGTGCTGGTCGCGCCCTACATGCCTTATCTCCGGCAGGACATGGTCTTCGCGCAGGGGCAGGCCCTCAGTCGTGACGTCTTTGCGCCGCTGCTCGGCACGGCTTTCGACCACATCGTGACGGTGGAGCCGCATCTGCACCGCACGCCAGACCTCACCCCGGTGTTTGGCCGGCCCGTGACCGTGCTGACCGCCGAGGACGTCCTGGCGGAGGGCCTGGCGCCGACTGGGCCAAACACGCTGGTCGTCGGACCCGACGGGGAATCACAAGCCTGGACGGACCGGCTCGCCGGCCGTCTCGGCGCCGAGGGCTGCGCGTTTCAGAAAATCCGGCGTGGCGACCGCTCGGTGGCCCTGTCGCCGCCCGCCGGCCTCAAGCTCGAGGGTCGCGAGGTGGTGCTGGTCGATGACATCGCCTCCAGCGGCGAAACCCTGATCGCCGGTGTCGCCCTGGTGAAGCAGCTGGGCGCCGCCCGCGTCCGCGTCGCGGTGGTTCACGCCCTGATGGACGCCGAGGCCGAGGCCCGGCTGCGCGGGGCGGGCTGCGACGACATCTTGTCCTGCGACAGCTGCGCCCATCCCACAAATCGGATGCCCCTTGCCGGCCTCATCGCCGGCGCCCTTTCCCGGGAGACCGCCCCATGACCCTTCGGCTCACCTTTCACGGCGCGGCGGGCTGCGTCACCGGCTTCTGCGCCCGGCTGGAGACGGACCGCGCCCAGGTGCTGATCGACTGCGGCCTGTTCCAGGGCTCAAAGACCCTGAAGGCGCTAAACTACGAGCCGTTCCCTTTCGATCCGCGCAAGATCGATGCGGTGGTCCTGACCCACGCCCACATCGACCATTCCGGCCTGCTGCCCAAGCTGGTGAAGGCTGGCTACGAGGGGCCGATCCATGCGACGGCGGCGACGCGCGACCTGTGCGCCGTCATGCTGGCCGACGCCGGCGGCATCCAGGAGAGCGAGGTCCGCCAGTTGAACCGGCGTAATGAGCGCCGCGGCCGGGACCCTGTGGAGCCCATCTACACCGCCGAAGACGCCGAACCGACCCTGGCCCTGTTTCGCAAGGTGAAGCTGAACACCCCCGTGGAGATCGCCCCTGGGATCACGGCGATCTACTGGGAGGCGGGCCACATCCTGGGTGGGGCGTCCATTGAGCTGCGCGTGGAGACCGAGGCTGGGACCAAGGTCCTGCTGTTCTCCGGCGACATCGGGCCGGGCGGCCGCGATTATGCGGCCGACCCTGAAGGGCCGGCGGGCGTGGACTGGCTGGTGGTCGAATCCACCTATGGCGACCGCGAGCGCGACATGATCACCCCGCAGGACCGTCGCCAGCGCCTGGCCGAGGTGCTGAACGAGGCCCACGCCGCCGGCGGCCCGCTGCTGATTCCCGCCTTTGCGGTGGAGCGATCCCAGGAACTGCTGGCCGACATCCTGACCCTGATGCGCGACGGCCTCGTGCCGGAGGCTGACATCTTCCTGGACTCTCCCCTGGCGATCGAGGCCACCGAGATCTTTCGCCAGCGCGGCTGGGTGCGGTCCACCGGACGCAATCCGTTCGAGGACCTGCACTCCAGCGATCACCTGAAGTTCGTGCGCGATCCCTGGGAGAGCGACACCCTGGAGAAGCTCTCCGGCTGGCACATTATCCTGGCGGCCAGCGGCATGTGCGACGCCGGCCGGGTGCGCAAGCACCTCAAGCGCCTGCTGTGGACGCGCAAGGCCACGGTGCTGCTGGCCGGCTACCAGGCCATCGGGACCCTTGGGCGGTTCCTCTCCGAGGGCGCCGAGCGCGTCCGAATCCAGGGGGACGACATCCAGGTGCGGGCTCAGATCCGCAGCCTCGACGTCTATTCCGGCCATGCCGACGCCCGCGGCCTGGTCTCCTGGGTCCAGGCGCGGGGGCCTGTGCGCGCCGACGTCTTCCTGGCGCATGGCGAGCCTCCGGCGCTGTCGGGGCTGAAGGATCGCCTGGCCGCGGTCGGGACCCCGGCTGATCGCATGCTGATCCCGGCCATTGATCAGAGCTTCGACCTGGCGGGCGGCCGCGCCAGGGCGGGGGAGGGCGCGCGTCGGATTGCGCCTGAGGCGCCGGCCCAGCTCGACTGGCACAACGCCCGCGCCGCCCTGCTGATCGATCTCGACCGGCGGCTGGAGCGGCTGGACGACGCAGCCCGAATGGCCTTGCTACGGCGTCTCGCCCGCAAGGTCGATGAAGCCTAGTTCCCGCCCTGTGGCCCAGGCGCCAGCCTGGGGTGAAGTCGGACATCGACTCGCCCCTTCGCCTTGACTTGCGGCGCGGCGCCCACCATGTCGCCAACGCGGGCGAGTGCTGGTCGTTTTCCGGGCGATGACGACGGGACCCTGCGCAAGTTCCTCGGTTTCGGCAGACCCACGTTCCGTCGGTTATGTTGCGTTGCAGCGCAAGAATTCTCTCGTCAGTAGAAATTCGACCGAGAATACTTGGAGAAGCGATTGTGCGTCGCAGCAATACCGTTCTCTCTGAGGGATCGGCGCCTTAACGCTGGGCGGTATCACCCCTTGACGCTTGGAAAAGGGGTTGCCAAAGGACCCCTGCCGCACGTCTAACATAGCGGTAAGGCCCCGAGTTCACTCACCGGATGAGGGGTCGCACCCGCCTTCGAGGCTTGGCGCTCATGTCACGTGAGCTGTCCATGTTACGGGTCGGGCGCAGCGACAGCGGCTCTGGCGTCTTGCTTGGTGGTCACCAGGTGGGGCGACGGGCTCATTTTCAACTAGGGTGGAGACGCTCTCGCGCGACGACCCTCGGTCCAAACGTGCTAGACCAATCAGGAACTGGCGACAGATGCTCGACAACAAACGAAAGACCCCTTTCATCGCTCTCCTCGGCGCGGTTGCGCTGATGGCGAGCGCGCCGGCGTTCGCCCAGGACGCCGCCGCTCCGGCCGCGCCTGCCGCTGACGCCGCCGCCGCGCCGGCCGCTG
>CAZXVO010000044.1:0-23027 GCA_964643835.1 uncultured Phenylobacterium sp.
AAGATCGAGAACACCACGATGGGCAGGATCTCGTTGTTGGCCATCGCCTTGATGATCGAGTCCGGCACGATGTGAGTGGTCAGGAACTCCTTCAGGGTCAGCTGGGCGCCCGTGGCGGCCGCCGCCGCGGCGTTCGGATCGGGGGCTACGCCCACGCCCGGCTGCAGCCACTGGACCATGACCAGGCCGATGGTCAGCGAGATGATCGAGGCGGTGATGAACCAAGCCATGGTCTTGATCCCCACCCGGCCCACGGCCGCGGCGTCTTCCATGTGGGCTATGCCGGCCACGAGGGTCGCGAAGACCAGGGGGGCGATGATCATCTTGATCGCCCGCAGGAAGATGGTGGTGATGATCGACAGGTTGTCGGCCACCGTCTTGGCGCCCTCGGTCGGCATATAGGTGTGGACCGCCCATCCGACCGCTACGCCCAGGACCATGGCGAGCACGACGAGGATGGTGAAGGTGCGGTTCATGAGGTCCCCCAGGGCCGGTGAACGGGCCGATTAACGCCGCCTTTGTCGCTGGTTACAGGCGTTACGTCCATCCCGTCGCGCCGAACGCCTCGAATCCGTCGCCGACCGGCGCTATGGTGACCCATGACTGCCATGAAAGACGCCGCCGCGATCGTGACGCGGCTTGAAGAAGAATACGCCGTCTCCGTCGAGGCCCTCCGCGCCGCCCTGAAGACCTTCCTGGCCGGCGGCCCGCCCCCCAGCCCCGAGACCCGCGCCGCCGGCGCCTTCGTCTATCCGGAGCTGCGCCTGACCTGGCCGCCGGGCCACGGCTACCCGCGCCTGTCGCGGGCCTATGCCCGGCTCTCCGCGCCCGGCCGCTATGCGGTGACGGTGACCCGTCCCGGCCTCTATCGCGACTACCTGACCGAACAGATCGCGCTCCTGATGCAGGACTTCGATGTGGCCATCGAGGTCGGCCGCTCCACCCAGGAGATGCCGTTTCCTTACGTGCTGGATGGCGCGGTGGACATGGCCATGGCCGATGTGGGCGCCGCCGACATCGCCCGGCACTTCCCGGCCACGGAGCTGGCCCATATCGGCGACGAGATCGCCGACGGCTACTGGAACCTCGGCCCCGACGAGCGCCGGCCGCTGGCCCTGTTCGACGGCCTGCGCACCGACTTTTCCCTGGCGCGGCTGGCGCACTACACGGGCACCCCGGCCGAGCACACCCAGCAGTTCATCCTGTTCACCAACTACCACCGCTATGTGGACGAGTTCGTCCGCTGGGGCTGCGAACAGCTGAAGGCCGGCGGGCGCTACACCGCCCTGTCGGCGCCTGGCCGCATCACCGTGACGGCCGAGACCGAGAACCCCGAGCAGGTGATCGCCGACGGGCCCTGGCGGCGTCACCAGATGCCGGCCTATCACCTGATGGCCGAAGGCCGGGCGGGGATCACCCTGGTCAATATCGGGGTCGGGCCTTCCAACGCCAAGACCATCTGCGACCACCTGGCGGTCTTGCGGCCCCAGGCCTGGCTGATGATCGGCCACTGCGGTGGCCTGCGCGGCTCTCAGACCATCGGCGACTATGTGCTGGCCCACGCCTATCTGCGCGACGACAACGTGCTGGACACCGTCCTGCCGCCGGAAATCCCGATCCCGCCCATCGCCGAGGTCCAGGTGGCCATGAACCGGGCCGCCGAGCTGGTCACCGGCGAGACCGGC
This sequence comes from uncultured Phenylobacterium sp., assembly GCA_964643835.1. Classification (GTDB taxonomy): domain Bacteria; phylum Pseudomonadota; class Alphaproteobacteria; order Caulobacterales; family Caulobacteraceae; genus Phenylobacterium. The sequence goes on from CAZXVO010000044.1 coordinate 1,686, forward strand.
GAGATGCTCAAGCGGCGCCTGCGCACCGGCACGGTGGTCACCACCGACGACCGGAACTGGGAGCTGCGCTATTCGACCAGCGCCCTGCGGTTCAACCAGTCCCGCGCCGTGGCCATCGACATGGAAAGCGCCACCATCGCCGCGCAAGGCTATCGCTTCCGGGTGCCCTACGGGACGCTGCTGTGCGTGTCGGACAAGCCGCTGCATGGGGAGCTCAAGCTGCCCGGCCAGGCCAACGCCTTCTATGAACGCGCCATCGGCCAGCACCTGCAGATCGGCATCGCCACCATGGACCTGCTGCGCGAAGAAGGCCCCCGCCTGCACTCCCGCAAACTCCGCAGCTTCGACGAGCCGCCGTTCAGGTAGAACCCCAACGCCTCGCCAGCGGCGAGGCCCTATTGGACCACGAAGGGCACAAAGGGCACGAAGGGGTTCGGGGCCTCTCACTGCCATGTCAGAACGAGATTGCGCGCGCAGCGCGCCTTCGTGCCCTTTGTGCCCTTCGTGGTTCAAAGCTGCGGCCAGATCAGGCGCTGAAGAACTCCACCACCGCCTCGACAAACGCTGAACTCGCGGGGACCTGGCCGTGGTCGCCGGGGAGGGGGAGGAACGTCCCGTCCAGCCAGTCGGCCAGGACCTGGCCTGAGCCGTTGTCGTGGTCCTCGGTTCCCAGGATCACCAGGGCGTCGGTGCGCAGGGCGCGGATCTCGGCCTCGGTCGTGGGCTGGAAGGCGGCCAGGACCCCCAGCATGGCCTCGGCCCTGAGGCCCTGCGCGGCCAAGGCGTTGGCGATGGCGCGGCCCATGCCGGGGTCGCTGGCGGCCTCGCCGTGCCGCAGGGCGTCTTCGAAGGCCTCGGCTCGCGGGCCGGCCTCCATGATCCCGAACTCGCCCATGCCGCCGATCACCAGCCGGCGAGGCTGCAGGCCGCCGATCATGGCCCGGATCGCGGTGCGTCCGCCCATGGAATAGCCGCCCAGGTCGAAGTCGCTCAGGCCCAGGTGGGCGGCCAGTTCCAGGACGTCGCGGGCCATGACGTCGGCAGGCCAGGCTTCGGGGACGGTGGGCGCGTCCGAGGCGCCATGCCCCCGGCAGTCCGGGGCGATGACCCTGAGGCCCGCCGCGACCAGCGCCGGCGTCAGCCGGGCCCAGTTGCGGGCCGCGCTGGACAGGAACCCGTGGAGCAGAAGCACCGGGCGGCCCCCGCCCTGGTCCGCATAGGCGATGCGCACGCCATCTGAAGTCACGAAACTCGACATGGCCGCACATTGCCTGCCAGGCCCCGCCGGGGCTACAGGCAAGGCGATGTCCGAGCCCGACCTCAAGGCCCTGCCGCGCCCGCCGACTGAGCCCGACGACGCCGAGTGCTGTCACCGGGGCTGCTGCCCCTGCGTGTTCGACTATTACGACGGGGCTGTCGCCCGCTGGCGCAAGCGGATCGAGGCCCTGGGCCATGACCCCGACGTTGTGCTGGGTTTGTTCGCCAAGGCGATTGCCTCGCAGGAGCGCCAGGACTAGACCCTTGGCATGACCCGGCACATCGCCCTCGAGGGCATTGAGAATTTCCGCGACTTCGGCGGCTATGACACCGCCTGTGGGCGCGGCCTGAAGCGCGGCGTGCTCTACCGCTCCGCCAACCACGCCAATGCGACCGACGCCGACCTGGAAGCCATGCGCGCCTTAGGGATCGAGGTGATCGTCGACCTGCGCCGCCCGCTGGAGCGCGAGCGCGAGCCGTCCCGCCGCTGGCCGGGCTTCACCGGCCAGGTGATCGAGAACGACATCGAGGACGTCCAGGGCGACTGGGCCATCATGATGGCCAAGCACGACAACATCGACGCGCAGTGGTTCTTCGAAGACAGCCTGACCTTCTATCGCCGAGCGCCCTTTGAAGAGCGCCACGTCGACCTGTTCCGCCGCTACTTCAACGCCATCGCCGAGACCGACGGGGCGCTGGTGGTGCACTGCGCCGCGGGCAAGGACCGGACGGGCATGATCTGCGCCATGACCCACCATGTCAGCGGCGTGGCCTGGGATGACCTGGTGGCCGACTACTTGGCCACCAACCATGAGGGCCGGATCGTCCACCGGATGAACTTCCTGCGCGACTACATCCGCAACCTGGCCGGCCACCAGCTGGACGACGAGGCTCTGCGTGTGGCGGTCAGCGTCCACGAGGACTATCTGGGCGCGGCCTTGGCCGAGATCGACGCCCAGTGCGGCTCGATGGACAACTATCTGCGCGACGTGCTCGGCCTCGACCAGGCTCACCGCACCCGCATCAACGAGCGTATCCTCGCCTAAGATTGCGCATGGGCCTGTCAGGCTCTAAGCGTCCCGGCCAATAAACGTCGGGGAACCATAACCATGCAGAGCTTCCAGCCGCCGCGCCGTATCCTGATGGGGCCTGGCCCCTCTGACGTGTCCCCCCGCGTGCTCGCCGCCCTGGCGCGGCCGACCATCGGCCACCTGGACCCGCAGTTCCAGGCGCTGATGGAAGAGATCAAGGCCGCCCTGTCGCGCCTGTTCAACGCCCCCGACCACGCCTGCGTCCCCCTGCCGGCCCCCGGCACGGCGGGGATGGAAGCGGCGATCATGAACCTGCTGGAGCCCGGCGACCGGGCGGTGATCGCCATCAACGGCGCCTTCGGCGGTCGCATGGCCGACATGGCCGAGCGGGCCGGCGCCGAGGTGGTCAAGGTCGAGTTCGAGTGGGGCAAGCCGGTGGACCCGGCCGCGGTCGAGGCTGCGCTCGCCGCCGCGCCCACCAAGGTGCTGGCCTTTGTCCACGCCGAGACTTCCACCGGCGCCCGCTCCGACGCCGCGGCCCTTTGCGCCCTGGCCCGCAAGCATGGGGCCCTGTCGGTGGTGGACTGCGTGACCTCCCTGGGCGGGATCGTGGTCGATGTCGCCGCCTGGGACGCCGACGTGGTCTATTCCGGCACCCAGAAGTGCCTGTCGGCGCCGCCCGGCCTGTCGCCGATCTGCCTGTCCAAGCGCGCCCAGGCCGCGATCAGCGGCCGCAAGACCAAGGTCCGCAACTGGCTGCTCGATTTCAACCTGCTCATGTCCTACTGGGGTGGCGAGGGCGGCCGGACCTATCACCACACCGCGCCGATCAACGCCCTCTATGGCTTGCACGAGAGTCTGGTGGCCCTGTTCGAGGAAGGCCAGCAGGCCGTCCTGGTCCGCCACGCCCGCACCCACGAGGCGCTGGCCGCCGGCGTCGAGGCCCTGGGCCTGAAGTTCCTGGTCGATGAGGCCAGCCGCCTGCCGCAGCTGAACGCCGTGATCGTCCCCGACGGGATCGATGAGGCCGCTGTGCGCGCCTATGTGCTCGACAAGTGGGACCTGGAGCTGGGCGCGGGTCTTGGCCCCCTGAAGGGCAAGGTCTGGCGGATCGGCCTGATGGGCGCCTCGGCGACCCCGTGGCACGTGCGCCTGTGCCTGAATGCGCTCGCCGAAGCCCTGGCCGCCCAGGGCTGGACGGGCGACGCCCCGGCGGCCTTGGCGGCCGCCGAGGCGAAGCTGGCCTAGATCAGAACTTCGCGTCCAGGCGGACATAGTACTGTCCGCCATTGGTGTCGTAGGGGGCGTTGCGTGAGTACTCCAGGCCGCGGCTGGCCTGGAACACCGCCTTGGCCGGATAGGTGTCGAAGACGTTCTCGGCGCCGATCCGCACCGAGGTGTTCTCCGTCGCATTCCAGGTCAGGGCGACGTCGGCCAGGGTGATGCCGTCGAAGGCCTGGAAGATCTCGCCGGTGGAATTGCCGGTCGAGTCCGTCCACGAACCGTAATAGCGCATCCGGCCCATCAGCTCGAACGGCCCTTGGGTCCAGGTGGCCGAGGCCGTGGCGTTGTGGTTCGGCCGGCTTTCCTCGAACAGGCGCTTCTGGGTGGCGCTGGCGCTGAGCGAGCCCTTGATCACCTCGGTCTTGTTGAAGTTATAGGCCGCGGTCAGGTCCAGCCGGCCCGGACCCATGGTGCGGGTATAGGCGCCGACCACGTCCACGCCGCGGGTGCGGGTGTCGAAGTCGTTGGTGAACCAGTTGATCGAGGTGAAGGCCGTGGCGCCGGGCACGCCGAGCGCGACCAGCTGGGCGCGGATGGTCGGCGTGACGGTGACGGTGGCCGAGGTGGAGAAGCGCTTCTCGACCTCGATCTGGTAGGCGTCGATGGAGCCGGAGAAGCCGTAGTCGGTCTTCCAGACCAGGCCGGCGGTCAGGGTCTTGGACTCTTCCGGCTGCAGGGCCTTGGCGCCCAGGGCCTTGGCCACAGGGCTGGTGGGCGACAGGCGGCCGGACTGGAAGAGCTGCAGGGTGACGGTGTCGAGCCCTTGCGAGGTCGAGGTGGAGTTCAGCTGGCCGGGCGTCGGGGCGCGGAAGCCAGTGGACCAGGACGCCCGCACCGCCAGGTTCGGGGTGAACTCATAGCGGCTGGCGATCTTGCCGTTCACGGTGTCACCGAACTCGGAGAAGTCCTCGTAGCGCAGGGCGACCTGGCCGCTCCAGGCCTCGGTGAAGGCCGCGTCGAGGTCCACATAGGCGGCATAGCTGGTCTGGTCCCACTTGCCGGCCTGTTGCGGGCTGTAGCCCGGGAAGCCGTTGGAGTTGGGGGCCAGGCCAACGGCCGCGCCCGGACCAACGGCGTAGGAAGCCGCATCGCCGGTGGCGATCTTGAACGTCTCCACCCGCCGCTCAGCGCCGAAGGCGACGTTCAGCGGCCGGGCGAGGCCAGCGACCGCCAGGCGATAGACCGCGTCGGCGTTCAGGTTGAACTCGCTCTGCACCAGCTTACCGAGGTTGAAGCTGGTCGGGCTCTGCGGGCCCAGCGAGGCGTTGATCGAGTTCTCCAGGAAGAAGCCGGTGCGGTTGCGCCCGAAGCTGGCCGACAGATCCCAGGTGAAGGTCTCGCCGTCGCGATTGCGCAGGCCGGCCACATACTGGTTGTCGATGAAGTGCGTGCCTTCGCGCGGCGTGAAGCCGGCGGGATAGAGGCTGCGCAGGTCCCAGCCCGGGAACACCGCCACAGTCTTGTAGATGGCCGGGTTGGCGTCCGGGTTACGCCAGTTGATGTCGTTGATCCCGTCGCCGCGGCCGGCGGTGGCGAAGACATAGGCTTCGCCGAGCTGGCCGGCCGGAAGCGCGGCGTCGAGGGCGACCTTGGAGGTCTCCAGGGCCGGATTGCCCCAGCGCTGAACCGGGTTGGCGACCTTTAGCTCGGGATGGGCGGCGGCGAAGGCGATGGCGTCGGCGCGCTGGTGGGTGCGCGAGGTCTCGTCGGCCTTGGACCATTCGGCGGTCAGGGTCAGGTGGCCCTCATCCCCGATGGCGAAGCCGGCGCGGGCGCCCAGTTGGTGGTTGGCGCCGTCGCCCTCGTAGAACTGCGAGGTCTGGGCGTAGGCGGCGAAGCCCGGCTGGTCGTTCAGGATGATGTTGATCACCCCGGCGATGGCGTCGGAGCCGTACTGGGCCGAGGCCCCGTCGCGCAGCACCTCGATATGGCCGACGGCGAAGGACGGGATCTGGGCCAGGTCCGCGCCCTGGGCCCCGCGCGAGCCCAGGAAGGCCGAGCGGTGGAAGCGTTTGCCGTTGACCAGCAGCAGGGTCTGGTCCGGCGACAGGTTACGCAGGGTGGCGGGGCGCACGAACTGCAGACCGTCCGAGGTCGGCAGCTTCTGGACGATGAAGGAGGGGATGACAGCGGTCAGGCTTTCGCCCACCTGGCTGGAGACCGAGGCGTGGATCGCTTTCTCTGACAGCACGTCCACCGGCGACAGGGTGGTGAACTGGGTGCGGCCGGCTTCGCGCGTGCCGGTGACCACCACCTCGTCGACGGTGGTGTCCGCGGCTTCAGCGGCGGCGGCATGGCCGGCCAGGGCGGTGGTGAGCGCCGCAATGGCGATGGTGGTCCGCAGGCGGACCTTTGGCGAGACTTTGAGCATCTAGAACCCCCGAGTGATCAAACGTCGGGCGCATGGACCAACTCGGCGACGGGGGCGTGAGGCTTGTGTGACAGTTCTGCTTATCGGTGACGGACCGCCCGTTCCGGGTGATAATTCGCCATCAGGCCAGGATTACAGGCCCCGGGAGGACAAGATGCCGGACGATTCCACGAACATTGTTTCGCGACGTGACTTCGCCGCCCTGACGGTTGCGGCAGGCGCCACCGCCGTGGCGGGCGCCGCTCAGGCCGCGCCGGAGGTGGTCGAGACCGACGTGACCATCAAGACCGCGGACGGGACCTGCGACGCGGTGCTGTTCCACCCGGCCGGCAAGGGCAAATGGCCGGCCGTGCTGGTCTGGACCGATGCGTTGGGCCTGCGCCCGGCCTTCCGTGACATGGGCAAGCGACTGGCGGCCGAGGGCTATGTGGTCCTAGTCCCCAACCCCTTCTACCGCTCGCGTCCGGCGCCGGTGTTCACCGGGCCCTTCGACTTCGGCAACCCGACCGACCGCGCCAAGCTGGCCGAACTGCGCAAGCTGCTGACGCCCGAGGCGGTGACCCGCGACGGGACCGCTTTCCTGGCCTTCCTCGACGCCCAGAAGGTGACCAACACCAAGAAGAAGGCCGGGGTGCAGGGCTATTGCATGGGCGGGCCGATGACCATGCAGACGGCGGCGGCCCTGCCTGCCCGCGTCGGCGCCGGCGGCTCCTTCCATGGCGGCGGCCTGGTGACCGCATCACCGGAGAGCCCGCACCTGCTGATCCCGAAGATGAAGGCCAGCTTCTATTTCGGCGTCGCCATGAACGACGACCAGAAGGAGCCGGAGACCAAGGACAAGCTCAAGGCCGCCTACGCCGCGGCCGGCCTGCCGGCCAAGATCGAGGTCTATGACGGGGCCATGCACGGGTGGTGCGTGCCCGGCAGCGCTGTCTACAACCAGCCGGCGGCGGAACGGGCCTGGGCGGAACTGCTGGCGCTGTACAAGGGGGCGTTGGTTTAAGGTTAAACTATTGTCCCGGGGGAGGGTTTGCGCCGCGCCCGGAAGAACCCGCGCAGCAGCTCGGCGCTTTCCTCCGCCAGCACCCCGCCGGTGACCTCCGGCCGCCAGTGGCAGGTGGGCTGGGTGAAGAACTTGGGGCCGTGGACCACCGCGCCGCCCTTGGCGTCCTCGGCGCCGAACACGACGCGGCCGATGCGGGCGTGGCTGATGGCGCCGGCGCACATGGCGCAGGGCTCCAGGGTCACCACCAGGGTCAGGCCGGTCAGGCGGTAGTTGCCGAGCTTTTCGGCCGCCGCGCGCATCGCCACGATCTCGGCGTGGGCGGTGGGATCGTGGGATCCGATGGGGCTGTTCGCACCCACCGCCACGACCTCGCCGGTGGCCGGATCGACCACGACGGCGCCCACGGGCGTTTCGCCGCGCGCCGCAGCGTCTTGCGCCGCTTCAAGGGCGATGCGCATTGTTCGGTGATCATGATCCACGACCCCCTACGAACCGATCCGCGCCCCGAAGGTCAAGACTCAGCCGAACAAGGCTCTGGCGAAAGAGTCGCCAAGGCCCTGGCCCGGGCGGGCGTCGCCTCCCGCCGCGATGTCGAGCGGCTGATCGAGGCCGGGCGCGTGGCCATCAATGGCCGCACCCTGACCACCCCGGCCGTGAAGGTGGAGCCGGGCGACATCCTCACCGTCGACGGCGAGGTTGTGGGCGAGGCCGAGCCGGCCCGTCTGTTCCGCTATCACAAGCCCGTCGGCCTGGTGACCACCCACAAGGACCCGCAAGGCCGTCCGACGGTGTTCGACGCCCTGCCGCCCGGCCTGCCCCGGCTGATCTCCGTCGGCCGCCTGGACCTCAACTCCGAGGGCCTGCTGTTGCTGACCAATGACGGTGAGCTGGCCCGGGCGCTGGAGACGCCGAAGACCGGCATCGTGCGCCGTTATCGCGCCCGCGCCCATGGCCGCATCACCCAGGACAAGCTGGACACCCTGAAGGACGGCGTGACGGTCGACGGCGTGCGCTATGGCGCGCTGGAGGCCAAGCTGGACAAGGCCAAGGAAGGGCCGTCGGTGGCCAATCTGTGGATCACCGTCACCCTGGCCGAGGGCAAGAACCGCGAGGTCCGCAAGGTGCTGGAATCGGTGGGCCTGAAGGTCAACCGGCTGATCCGCCTGTCCTACGGCCCCTTCGCGCTCGGGACCCTGGGCGTCGGCGAGGTCGAGGAGGTGGGCCCCCGCGTGATCCGCGAGCAGCTGGCCGAGCACATCGATCCCGAAAACCTGCCCACGGGCGACCGCCCCCAGTACTTCGTCAAGAAGTCCGCCGCCGCCAAGCGGCGCGAGGCCAGTGCGCGGGACACCTCGTTGACCCGCGAGGCCCAGCCCGAGGTCGCTGAGGCCCGCAAGGCCAAGCCGGAATACAAGTCCGGCTGGGCCAAGCCCAAGAAGAAGGTCTCGCCGCACCGCAAGGCCCCGCCCAAGCCCGGCCCGGCGGTGATCGGCCCGGACCTGGACGCCGGCCGTCCGGCGCCGCGCGGGGGCAAGCCCCAGGCCGGCGGCGGCAAGGCCGCGAGCTTCAAGAGCGGCGGCTTCAAGGGCGCCGGATCCAAGGGTAGCGGTCCCAAAGGCGCGGGTCCGAGGGGCTCAGGCCCCAAGGGCGCAAGCTTCAAGGGCGAGGGCGCTAAAGCGCCTGGATCTGGGCGGGCTGGACCCCGGCCCTCAGGGCCTGGCGGGCCGAAGGGGTCTTCACCACCTCGACAAAACTCAGGCGCTCGTCCCTCAGGCCCTCGCTCAGGGGGCGGTCGAGGGCCGCGCGGGTAAGCCGCTTGGCGTAGGCCACGCCCTCCGCGCCCTTGGCTTCGAACTCGGCGGCGATCTCCAGGGCGCGGGCCAGCGCATCATCCGCGGACTCGTGCACCATGCCGATCTCGGCGGCCTCGGCGCCGGTCACCGTGCGGCCGCGCAGGATCATCTCCAGCGCGCGAGCCTCGCCGATCACCCGGGGCAGGCGCTGGGTGCCGCCGCCGCCCGGAAAGATGCCCACCCGCGTCTCCGGCAGGCCGATGGCCGCGGCGTCCCTGCCGGCGATGCGGATATCGCAGGCCAGTGCGATCTCGAAGCCGCCGCCCATGCACAGGCCGTTGATCGCCGCGATCACCGGCTTGGGCGCCGCGGCGATCACGTCCACCAGCTCACCAAAGGCGCCGCCGGGCTTGCCGCCCCCGCCGCTGGCCGGCTCCGGCGGGCGGTCGCTCAGCGCATCCGACAGCTGGGAGAGTTCGCCCACGTCATAGTGGCGGATGAAGATCCCCGGGATCCCGCCGGTCAGGACGATGGCCCGGACCTTGGGGTCGTCGGCCGCCGCCCGCATGGCCTCCAGGGTCTCGACCGAGCCCGCCGCCGTCATGGTCCCGAAGGCGGGGTTGGCGTAGGTGATCAGGCGCGTGGCGCCCCGATCCTCAGTGGTCACATGGCCCATGACGTCCTCCCGGATTTTGCTTTTGCGCGAGCTTGAATGCTAAGCCCCGCGTCAATCAAGCTCGCGAGCAACAAGACAGATGCGCATCGTCTCCGGAGATTTCCGCGGCAAGGCCCTGGCGACCCCTGAGGGCGCCAATACCCGCCCCACCTCCGACCGCGCCCGGCAGGCGATTTTCAACATCCTGGAGCACGCCGCCTGGGGGCCTGAGTTGCGCGACGCCCGTGTCATCGACCTGTTCGCCGGCTCCGGCGCCCTGGGCTTCGAGGCCCTGTCGCGGGGCGCCGCCTTCTGCCTGTTCGTGGAGACCGACGAGGCCGCCCGCGGGGCGATCCGCGAGAACGTTGATGCGCTCGGCCTGTTCGGCCGCACGCGGGTGCATCGCCGTGACGCGACGGATCTGGGCGTACGTCCGGGCGCCGATGGCCCGGCCTTCAGCATCGCCTTCCTGGACCCACCCTACGCCAGGGGCCTGGGCGAGATCGCCCTGCAGAAGCTGATGGCCGGCGGCTGGCTGGCGCCCGAGGCCATCGTGGTGTTCGAGCGCGGCTCGGACGAGCCGGACTTCGAGGCGCCCGGCTATGAAAAGCTGGACGCGCGCGACTACGGCGCCGCGCGCGTCCATTTCCTGCGCCTTACCAACCCCTGACGGTGGTCCGGTTGTCCAGCTGGGCGCGCAGGTTGATCAGGCCCTCGCGGGTGATGCGATAGGGGCCGCCGCCCTGGCTGGCGATCAGGCGCTTCTTCTTCAGGCTCTTGAAGACGACGAGGTCGCAGTCGGAGAGCCGCCAGCCCTCGCGGGTCAGGCATTCGGCGTCGATCAGGTCGCCACGCTCATTGCGTTCGAGCACGATGATTCCGCCCTGGGCCAGGGCGTGAAGGGTCCGCTGCTGCGGCTTGGAGATGTTCAAGGAAATATCCGAGTTCAGGCGTGGTTCCACGCGCCCGCCCCATGGGGGGACGCGGACGGTCAGGGCCTGAAGCGCCGATCAGATACGGGAGGCCGGTCGGCGGTTAGGCCCGGGTCCCGAACGCAATCTCAGACATAAACTCCCTCTGGGATGTCTCGGGGTGATCCTAGAGCGGCGGGGTGGCGGCGCAAGTCCGCTTGACCCTCTCGCCGCGAGAGGCCTGATGCCGTGGTCCGTCAGCAACGGGCGAGGAGAGATGAGGGTTCATACGGTGGGTGAGGTGGCGCGGCTTTCGGGCCTCTCCGTGCGCGCCCTGCGCCACTACGATGAGATCGGGCTCCTGAAGCCCCTGACCGTCGGCGAGAACGGCTACCGCTACTATGGGGCGGACGAGCTTCTGCGGCTGCAGCAGATCCTGCTGCAGCGGGAGCTGGGCGTGCCCCTGGACGAGATCCGACGCGCCCTGGATGCGCCGGACTTCGACCGGTTGGCCGCGCTCGAGGCGCACCGCGACCGGCTGGCCGCCGAGGCCCGCCGCTATGCGGCCCTGGTGAAAACCCTCGATCAGACCCTCGCCGCCCTGAAAGGAGACGGGCAGATGGACGAGAAAGCGATGTACCGGGGTTTTGATCCCAAGAAACAGGCCGAGCAGGAGGCCTGGCTGGTGGAGCGCTATGGCGAAACCGCCCGGGACGAGATCGAGGCCTCCAAGGCCAAGACCAAGGGCTGGAAGCAGTCTGACTTTGACGCCGCCCAGGCCGAGGTGGAGGCTATAGAGGCCGAGATGGCTCAGGCCCTGGCGGCGGGCCTGCCGGCGGACAGCGCGGCGGTGGCGGCGATTGTCGCCCGGCTGCATGCCTGGGTCGCCCGGTCCTGGAAGACCCCGCCAGACGCCAACGCCTTTGTGGGGCTGGCCCAGCTCTACAGCGACAATCCCGACTTCCGGGCGCGCTATGAGGGGCGGGCGGTGGGGCTCACGGAGTACCTGGCTGAAGCGATGCGGGCTTACGCGAAGGCCCGCCTCTAGGCCTCCCCTCCCCCTTGTGGGGAGGGCTATCGCATATGGAATCGGCGAACGAACCTAGGCGGTTCCCGCCCCCCTCCGTCACCCCAAGACTTGGTCTTGGGGTCCCTGCGTCCGCCCGCATTGAAGGGGCCGGCTCCAGCCGCAGCGCCCGGTTCAGCCTCAGCTTGGGACCACAAAGGGCACAAAGGAAGGCAAGGGACACGAAGGCGCGCTGCGCGCGCAATCTCATCCTGTCGCTCCCCTGCCAGGATCTGGAGCCCTTAGTGTCTTCGTGTCCTTTGCGCCCTTCGTGTTGAAATAGGGCCTCGCCGTCGGCGAGGCGGCGGGACCTAGACCACAGCCGTGCAGCTGAACGAGGGACCCCAAGAACAAGTCTTGGGGTGACGAGGGTCAGGGGCTGAAACACGATATGCGATTGCCCTGCCCTTGCGGGGAGGGGCCTTTTGCGTCGGTCCCCGAGGCGAGAGGGAGCGCCCTTGCCATCGCCTCAGCCTCAGCCGATGTTGCCCGCTCAGAAGGAGTTGGCATGGCGAGCTACAAGGCCAGATTGCGGGACGACCTCGACGGCTGGATCGCCGAGGGGCTGGTGCCGGCGGCGTCGCGGGAGGCGATCCTGGCGCGGGTGGCTGAGCCCCGGCGGCTGGAGGCCTCCCAGGCCCTGGCCGCGGTGGGCGGCCTGCTGCTCGGCGTGGCGGTGATCGCTTTCGTGGCCGCCAACTGGAACGGCATTCCGCGCATCCCCCGGTTCGGCCTGATCCTGACCCTGTTCCTGGCCGCTTGCGCGGGCGGGGCCTGGGCGGGCGAGGGGCGGCCTGTGGCGCGCAATATCCTGATGCTGGTGGCGAGCCTGGTGTTCGCCGCCGCCATCGGCCTGACCGGCCAGATCTTTGACCTCACCGGCGATCCGGTGGCCGCCCTGCGCGGCGCGGGACTTGCGGCCTTCCTGCTGGCCCTGGCCGGCCGCTCCAGCGGGGCGGCGGTGGCCGGGCTGGTGTTTCTGGCGCTCGGCGACACCAGCTGGTTCAACGGCGGGCGCGGCCCGTCCTGGCTGATCCTGGCGGCGCCGGCGGCGCTATGGCTCGCCCGCTCCTGGCGCTCCAAGCCTCTGGCCCATGCGGCGGCCATCGCGGTCCCGGTGGCGGTGGCCCTGCTGCTGGGCTGGCTGCATCTTGGCTGGCCCTACAATCTCCAGATCCTGGCCGGCGCGGTGGCCCTGGCCCTGCTGGCGGCGGGCGCCCGTCGCCATGCCGACGGCGACGATCCGACAGCCGGGATCGTCTATGGCTGGTCGGTCTGGGCGGCCCTGGTGTTCTTCGCGGCGGTAGGCTTCGACGACCGCACCTATCCGGCCCTGCTCCACCGGGTCCCCTGGCTGGCGATCTCCGGGGCGGTGGTGGCCCTGGGGCTGAACGACCGCAAGCCGGCGGTGACCGCAGCGGGCGTCGTCTCCATGGCGGCCGCCATGGCGGTGATCCTCAATGACCTCGGCATGGGGCTGATGGCGGCGGCGGGCGTGTTCGCCGCCGTGGCCGTCGCGGCCCTCGTCGGCGGCTTCCTCCTGGGTCGGAGGGCCAAGGCATGAGCTACCCCATTCGAATCGGCGCCGTCGCTCTGCTGCTGGTCGCCCTGCTGGTCGGCCTTGTGGCCCGCGAGACCACGGCCAGGGCGCAGGGGACCGAGCTGCGGCTCGCCATGCAGGCCCTTGATCCCCGCGATCTGCTGACCGGCCACTATGCCGCTCTCGACTTTGGCCAGGCCCTGCCGCTCGGCGCCGCCTGTCCGCCCGGCCTGGGGCTGGAGTCCAAGTCCGGCTGGATCGCCTTTACGCCCGGCCCCGCGTCGGCCCGCGTAACCGGCTTCGCCGCCGACCGTGCGGCCGCCGCGCGGCTCGGCCCCATTGTCGCCAAGGGCAAGGCGTCGTGCTGGCGTGACACGGGTGACCTGACGGTCCCAGGCCGGATCACCCTCGACCTTGGCGTCCGCCGCTTCCACGCTGACCAGAAGCGGGCCGAGGCCGTTGAGGCCGCCCTGCGCGGACGCGAGCCGGGCGCGGCGATTGGGGTGATCTCGGTTGGCCAAGACGGCAAGCCGCGCCTGAAAGGCGTGATCATCGCCGGCCAGCGCATGGACCTGGACTGGAAGTGACGGCTTAGCGCCGCCCGAACAGCCGCTCGATATCCGCCAGCTTCAGCTCCACATAGGTGGGGCGGCCGTGGTTGCATTGGCCGGAATGGGGCGTGGCCTCCATCTGGCGCAGCAGGGCGTTCATCTCCGGCGCGGTGAGGCGCCGGCCGGCCCGCACCGAGCCGTGGCAGGCCATGGTGCCGCAGACCTCTTACAGCCGCTCCATGAGCGCCAGGGCCTGGCCGTTCTCCGCCAGGTCGTCGGCGATGTCGCGAACCAGACCGGCGACATCGGTCTCGCCCAAGAGGGCCGGGGTCTCGCGGACCAGGATGGCCCCAGGACCGAAGGCCTCGACCACCAGGCCCAGGGCCTCCAGTTCGTCGGCGCGGGCCGCGACCCGCTCGGCCTCAGCGGGGTCGAGCTCGACGACCTCGGGCAGCAGCAGGGCCTGGCGGGCGACGCCGCCTGCGGCCATCTCGGTCTTCATCCGCTCATAGACCAGCCGTTCGTGGGCGGCGTGCTGGTCGACGATGACCATGCCGTCGCGGGTCTGGGCGACGATATAGGTCTCGTGCACCTGGCCGCGCGCCGCGCCCAGGGGATAGTCGATGGGGTCGAACACGGCTTGCGGGGCTTCGGCGACGCCGGGCGGCGGGGCGGGCTCGCCATAGTCGGCGCGGGCCGAGACCTCGGTCAGGCCGGGCAGGGCCTGGGCCACGGCGGCGACGGCGGAACGGTCCCAGCCGCCCATCTTCCAGGCCGAGAAGCCCTGGGCCGAGGGCGGGGGCACGTAGTTGGGCTGGTAACCGCGCGCGGGCGGGGCGACCTGGGGCGTCAGCCCGCTCAGCGCATCAGCGGCGACGGTGGTGGAGGCCCGGTGGCCGGCGCCGGCCAGGGCATGGCGCAGGCCGCCGACGATCAGGCCGCGGACAAGGGCCGGGTCGCGGAACCGCACCTCGGCCTTGGCCGGGTGGACGTTCACATCGACGTAGGACGGATCGAGCTCGAGATAGAGCGCCACCAGCGGATGCCGGTCACGGGCCAGGAAGTCGGCATAGGCCCCGCGCAGGGCGCCCTGCAGCAGGCGGTCGCGCACCGGGCGGCCGTTCACGAACAGGTACTGGTGGGCCGAGTTGCCGCGATTGTAGGTGGGCAGGCCCGCAAAGCCGGTCAGCCGGACCCCGTCACGCTCGTAGTCGATGGCCAGGGCATTGTCCTGGAACTCCCGGCCCATGATCTGGGCCAGGCGCGCGAGCCGCCCTTCGGGGCCGGGGCGCTCGGCCGGCAGGCGCAGGGTGCGGCGGCCGTCGATGTCGAGGGAAAAGCCGACAGCCTCATGCGCCATGGCCTGGCGCTTCAGCTCCTCGGCGATGGCCATGGCCTCGGTGCGCTCGGACTTCATGAACTTCAGCCGGGCGGGCGTCGCATAGAACAGGTCGCGCACCTCGACCCGGGTGCCGTGCGGGCCTGCAAAGGCGGCGGGGGCGATGGGGCGGGTGTCGCCGCCCTCCACCAGGTTGGGGTGGGCGTCGGCCTGGCCCCTGGCCCGCGAGCTGATCGACAGGCGGGCCACCGAGCCGATGGAGGGCAGGGCCTCGCCGCGGAAGCCGAGGGTCAGGATGTGCAAAAGGTCGTAGTCGCCGGCGTCGTCAGGAGCGAGCTTGGAGGTGGCGTGCCGCTCAATGGCGACAGGCAGTTCCTCGGCGCTCAGGCCACCACCATCATCGGCCACCAGGATGCGGGTCAGGCCGCCGCCGTCCACCTGGACCTCGACCTGGGTCGCGCCGGCGTCGAGGGCGTTCTCCACCAGCTCCTTCACCGCGCTCGCAGGCCGCTCCACCACCTCGCCGGCGGCGATGCGGTTGACGGTTTCAGGGGGCAGGCGGCGGATCGGCATGGTCAACAGAGCTCCAGCTGATCAATATAGGACGATTCCGGGGGGGCGCCCGGACGGTGTCACATGAAGCAAGTTCTCTCCGGCCTCGCGGCCGCTCTCCTGATGGCGGCGCCGTCCGTCGCCCAGACCCCTGCGCCGCCTTCCAGTGATCCTGACGAGGTGCTGGTCGAGGAGCTGGTGGTCACGGCGCGGGAGCGCGGGCCGGCCTGGTGGCGGGTGTCCGACGGCGACACCACGGTCTATGTGCTGGGCGCGCCCTCCGGCATGGTCAAGGGCATGGCCTGGGACGATGCGGTGCTGGAGCGGCGACTGGCCGGCGCCAACCAGGTCATCCTGCCGTTCAACAATGTCGGCGTCGGCGTGTTCGGCGCGGCAGGCGTGCTGATCGACATCGCCCGGCTGAAGGCCAAGACGCCGATCGAGGACACGCTCGCGCCCGCGCTGAAGGCCCGTTTCGTCGCCGCCCGCGAGGCGGTGGGCCAGCCGGCCAAGCGCTACGCCCTGAAGAACGGCCTGGCCGCCGGGATCCTGCTGGTGGCGGACTACCGGGACAAGGCGCACATCAGCGCCGCCGAGCCGGCTAAGACCGTGGCCCGCATGGCCAAGGCCCGCAAGATCAAGACGGTGACCAAGGTCTATCCGCTGGGGCCGATCCTCGGGGCGACGCTGAAGACCAGCGCCCAGGCCCAGGCCGCCTGCCTGGATGACGCCCTGGACGAGGTGGAGGCCGGCTCGGCCAAGGCCCGCGCGGCGACGCAAGCCTGGGCCGACGGCGACGTGCGCGCGGCCTTGGGCGGCGAGCGGGGCTATGAGAAGTGCCTGAACTCAGCGCCGGGCGCGTCCGATCTCGATGCCCGCATCAAGGCCGACGAAGCCGCCGCCATCGCCCAGGCGCTGAAGACCCCTGGCCACGCGGTGGCGGTGATCCCCTTGCGGCCGCTGCTGTCGCAAGGCGGCGTGCTCGACCGGCTGAGGGCGCAGGGGTTTGTGATCAGGACGCCGGGGGAATCCTAGGGCGTCAGAGCTCCGAAAGGCTCATCTCGGGGTCGTAGTCGACGCCGTCCACGGTCTTTACGATGGCCTGGCCGCAGACCACGCGGTTCTGGGTCGGGTCGAAGGTCAGGGTCGGGGCGCCATAGAGCTCCCAGCCCTTGTTCAGAGCCGCGGTGACGCGGTGGCAGAAGGACTTGTCGTCCAGGCCGGTCAGATAGCGGTAGGCCCGCATCAGAGCCCCGGCAGCTTGAACCGGGTGGGCTTGGTGCGGGCGATGATCACGGGCTTGTCGCCGGTCACCGACTTGATCTTGGCGTCCTCGGCGGCGGCGTCCACCGGCGCGGGGGCTTCACCCTCGTTGGCGGCGGCGGCCACCGACTTGGGCTGGCCGGGCTTCCAGAACATCACCTTGTCGGCCCAGGACTTGTCCTTGTGGGCCAGGTCGCCGTTCTCGTCATCGACCATGAAGCGGATCAGCGGATCGGCCTTTTCAGCGCCGGCCTTGGCCACGAACAGCTTCTCGCCGTCGGTGCGGTCCTGGGATTCGCGGGCGCCCAAGAGGGCGGCGCGGGCGGCGCTTTCGGGCTGCAGCTCCTGGGGCCGCGGCTCGCCGGGCGCCGGCGGGCGCAGGGAGTAGTCGGGCGGCACCACCAGCGGGGCCTTGGCCACCACGCGGAACTCGTCGGGGGTGACCTTGGTCATGCCCAGGGCCTTGCGGGTGGACTGACAGCCGCCCAGGCCCACGGCCCCGATCAGGGCGGTCGCGATGATCACTCGGTTCAGACGCATGAACAATTTCGCTCCGTAGGGCCGCCCCGGCCAGGAAGGACAGATCAGATAGCGCAAACGCGCGTGCCCGCCAACGCGCTTTAGGCCGTGATCATGGCGAGGGCGGGGCGGAACTACTTCGCGGGCGTGATCACCGGCATCAGCAGGGTCGAGGTCTTGTAGGCCGCCACCAGGGCCGGGGTCGGGTCATAGATGCGGACGGTGAGCTTGAAATCGCCCTTGGCCGGGGCCGGCAGCCAGTTGCGATCGAGGTCGCCGCCGGGCGCCGTGGGCTGGACCAGGATGTCCACCGAACCGTCGGCGTTGCGCTTCAGGTCGTGGCGGCTGCCCAGCTCATAGCGGTTGATGGGGTTGTCGATGAACTGGAAGCGCTGCGAGTCGTACATGGTCAGCGACCAGAAGCCCTGCTTGCCGGTCTTGGGCAGCTGGTCGGCGGTGAAGTGCAGGCGATAGGCCTGGCCGCCGTGCAGGGGCTGGCCGTTGGAGTCGAAGAAGTTGTTGAAATAGATGGCTTCTTCGGGGTCGTTGCCCATCAGGCCGACCAGGGCGTTACCGGCCCGGGTGGAATAGTCGAAGTCCAGGGTGTCCGATCCGCCGCGGTTGGCGGTCCAGCCGGTGGCGGTCTTCACGCCGCGCGCGCGCCGGATGTTGTTGATGACAAACGGCCCGTCCTTCTCGGCCCGCAGAACGCCGGCGCGGGTCGCGTCATCCAGGCTGTCGGGATTGAAGGGCTGGCCGGGAACCAGGCCGATGCGGCGCATCATCGAGACCATGGCCGCATGCTTGGCGGGCGGCGGATTGTCGGCCATCAGGTCGGCCACCCGGCGGAAATAGGCGAAGTCGCCGCTATAGGCGGTGCGGGCCTTGGGGGCCGGCGGCTTGGGCGGAGTGGCGCTGGGGCCGCCATGCCAGTCGGCGAGCGCCGTCACTGACATCTGCTGCTGGTAGGCCAGCACCTTGGCGAGGTCCGCCTCGTCCTTCACCGCCACGCGGATGGCGACGGAGGTGGTGTTGGTGTTCATCCGCGCCTCGACCACCCCCTTGGGCAGCTTGCCCTTCCAGGTCGGGCCGACGAAGCCGATATTGATCGCCTTCCCGCCGTTGACGCGGCTGGAATAGAGGTAGGGCAGGTTCTCGATATAGGCGTCGGCCACCTGGACCGAGGCGTAGCGGTCGGTGATGTCCGGCATGTGCAGGATGATCGGGCCCTGGGTCAGGTCGAGGCCCAAGCCCGTATAGACCGTGTCGTTGTTGGGGCTGTACGGGATGTCGCCCTTGGCGGTGGCCAGCTTGGTCATGTGGCCGAACTGGTTGATCGGCGCCGCCGGCTCATTGGGCACCGGCCCGGTCAGGCGCTCGCGGCGCACGCGTTCGCGCTCGGTGATGGTCAGCGGAAACAGGAAGACATAGGCCTCCATCGCCGCGGAATAGGCGTAGGCCTCGCGGGCCAGGGCGTCCTGGGTGGGAGAGGTCATGGAGAAGCTGGACAGCGGCTGGGCTGTGGCGGGGACGGCGGCGGCCAGGCTGGTGGCGGCCATCAGGACAGCGGCGAGGCGGCGGGCGGACATGGCGGTTTCCTCCGAATTGTTGAGAGGAGGCTAGGCCTGTCGGAGGGTGTGCGCTTGACTTTACGCGCCACACACTTCCCGCTCATTCCCGCGAAGGCGGGAAGCCAAGCTGAGGGAAAGGTATGAGCGGAGGTGTGACTCATCCCGGCCTGACCGGACTGCAAGACCTGGTCGCCGAGCTCGGCGGCGGGGACCTGCTGACCGCCCTGAACCTCCCCGAGGGCCCGCCGCCGCCTGGCGCCTTCCAGCAGGCCCTGGGCCTGGCCGCACGGCTCACGGGGCGGGAAGAGATCGGTCTGCTGCTGGCGAGGCGGCGCAGCCTGGAGACCCTGGGGGGCCTGGCGCTGCTGGTGGGCTCGGCGCCGACGGTGGGACAGGCGGTGGGCCAGCTGTTCGAGATGCTGCCGCGCAGCTTCAGTGGCGGGGTCCGCGGCTATGTGGAGCGGCGGGGGCATGAGGCCCTGCTGGTGGGCCAGGTGGTCACCGCCGACCCGCCCGCCCTGGACCAGCAGGCCGACCATCTGGCTGGCTCGGCGGTAGGCCTGATCCGACAGCTGACCCGCGCCGACTGGGCGCCCGAGGCGGTCTATCTGGTGCGCAAGGCGCCGGTGAACCCTACGCCCTACAGCCGGTTCTTCGGGGCGCCGGTGCTGTTCGGCCAGGAGATGCAGGTGATCGTCGTGCGCGCCGCCCTGCTGGACGCGCCGGTGGCCCAGGCGAACCTGGCCCTCAATCGCGAACTGTTCGCCCAGCTGTCCGGCCGCGCGCGGGGCGATGGCCTGGCGGGCTTGGTGCGGGATCGGGTCTGGCGGGGGCTGACCAGCGGGGCCTGTACGGCGGCCGAGGTGGCGGCGGACCTGGGGATGCCTCTGCGCAGCTTTCAGCGCCGGCTGGCGGCGGAGGGGACCAGCTTTTCCGCCCTGCTGGACGCCGCGCGCGAGGCGCTGGCCCGGCGTCTGATGCGCCAGACCGCCCTGTCCCTGGCCGAGATCTCCGACGCCCTGGGCTTCGCCGAGCCCGCGGTGTTCACGCGCTTCTTCACCCGGCGAGCGGGTGCGGCCCCCAGCGCCTGGCGGAGGCGCTAGCCCTCCGGCGTCGGGTCCTTGCGGGCGGAGTCCAGCAACAGGCAGATGACGCCGTCGGCGATGTTGAACACCCAGGGGAAGAAGCCGAGCTTGGTCACGTCGATGAAGTCGACCACCGCCCCGAACCGGGCGCGGTCGATGGCGTTGCCGATGGCCCCACCGATCACCAGGCCCAGGCCCACCCCCATCCAGGTCCGGTCGGCTTTGCGCGCCCAGCCGATCAGCAGGCCGGCGACCACCACCGAAAAGGCCACCAGTCCCCAGCGGACGATGTCATGGTTGGCCTTCAGGAGGCCGAAGCTGACGCCCTCGTTCCAGACCATGGTCAGGCGCAGGGGCCCCGCCACCGGCACGGAGAAGCGCAGCGGCAGGTTCAGGCCCTCAAGGATCCAGGCCTTCACGGCCTGGTCGAGCACGATCACCCCGCCTGCAATGGCGTAGGCGATCTTGCCGAGCTTGCTGACCGCCTCAGCCATGGCTGCGGTCCCAGGCGGCGACAGCCTCGGCGTCGCGCAGGGACAGGTCCGGATAGCGCGGGTCGGAGCCGACCTCGGGCAGGATGCGCCAGGAGCGGGCGCACTTCTGGCCCTCGGCCTTGGCGGGCTCGACGGCCACACCGGTCACTTCCGCCAGACGGAAGGCGCCTTCCGGACCCTCGCCGGCCACCAGGGTCGCCTGGCTGGTCCGGAACACCTCGGCGGCGTCCAGGCCTTCGAAGGCGGCCATCAGGGCCGGATCGGCGATGTGCACCACCGGCGCGGCTTCCAGGGCCCCGCCCATCCGCTTTTCGCGGCGTTCGACTTCCAGGGCGCCGGTGACCACTGAGGTCACGGCCTGGACCTTGGCCCAGCGCTCGGCCTCGGCCGGAGCCAGCCATTCCTCGGGCGTCGAGGGGAAGACCCGCAGGCTGTTGGAGCCGGCGTCCGGGAACCGGGTCGACCAGGCCTCCTCCATGGTGAAGGGGGTGAGCGGCGACAGCCAGATGGTCAGACGCTCGAACACCAGGTCCATGACCGTGCGCGCGGCCCGGCGGCGAAGGCTCTCGGGTTGGTCGCAATAGAGGGCGTCGCGGCGGACGTCGAAGAACAGGGCCGACAGCTCGGTCTGGCAGAACTCCAGGATCGGGCGGGCCACGTCCTGGAACAGGTAGGCGTCGTAGGCGGCGCGCACCTCCTGGTCCAGCTCGCGCAGGCGATGCAGGACGTAGCGCTCCAGGGGCGGCATGTTGTGGTAGGGCACCCGCTCGGCGTCGGAGAAGCCAGCCAGGGCGCCCAGCAGGTAGCGCACGGTGTTGCGCAGCTTGCGATAGGCGTCCGAGGTGGTGGCCAGGATCGTCTTGCCGATCCGCTGGTCGTCCGAATAGTCGCACAGCGCCGCCCACAGGCGGATGATCTCGGCGCCCGAGTCCTTGATCACCTGGTTCGGATCGACGGTGTTGCCCTTGGACTTGGACATCTTCTCGCCGTTCTCATCCATGGTGAAGCCATGGGTGAGCACCGCGTCGTAAGGCGCGCGGCCGCGGGTGCCGGA
>CAZXVO010000045.1:0-6728 GCA_964643835.1 uncultured Phenylobacterium sp.
AGACTGTCACCCATCTATCCGGGCTGTTCTGTCACCACTCTATCCGGGCTGCACACCTCTGGGCCACCTCCCCCAGAGGGGAAGGAACTTCCGCTACTTCACCAATCCCGCCACCTCCGGCGGGATCGCGGCGCGTTTCTTTTCGTCTAACGGGAAGTCGTAGACGGCGGTGGAGCCGTAGCGGTTGGGGGCCTGGGCGTCGTGGCGGCGCTTGTCGAAGGCGACGACGCGGGAGCCGAGCTTGAAGGCTTCCTTGATGTCGTGGGTGACCATCAGGATGGTCAGCTTGTGCTCGCGCCAGAGCTCCAGGATCAGCTCGTGCATGTCCAGGCGCACGCCGGGGTCCAGGGCGCCGAAGGGTTCGTCCAGCAACAGGATGCGGGGGCGGGTGATCAGGGCCTGGGCGATGGCCAGGCGCTGCTGCATGCCACCGGACAGGGCGGCGGGATAGGTCTTCAGATTGTGGCCCAGGCCCACCCGGTCGAGCAGGGCGCGGGCCTCGTCGCGGACCTGACGCTTGGCCTTGCCGGAGAGGCGGCCGGTCAGGCGCGCCGCCGTGCATTCCGGGCCGAACATGACGTTCTGCAGGGCGTTGAGATGCGGGAAGACCGAGTAGCGCTGGAACACCACGCCGCGGTCGGGGCCGGGCTCGGCGGTGAGCGGCTCGCCGTCCAGCAGGATGCGGCCGCGGCTGGGCGCCTCCTGGCCGAGCGCCAGGCGCAGGAAGGTGGTCTTGCCGGCGCCGGAGGGGCCGATGATCGAGACGAAGGCGCCGTCCTCGATATCGAGATCGACCTTTTCGAGCACGATCTTGTCGCCGTACTCGACCCAGACATTGCGGAAGGAGAGGGCCGACATCAGCGCGCCCTCCGCGGGTGGGCCCAGCCGTAGAAGCCGCGGCTCCAGGCGACGAGGGCGAGGTCCATGATCACCGCCAGCAGGGTGATCCAGACGACGTAGGGCAGGATGATGTCCATCGACAGATAGCGGCGGACCAGGAAGATCCGGTAGCCCAGGCCGACATCGGCGGCGATGGCCTCGGCCGAGATCAGATAGACCCAGGCGGGGCAGAGGGAGAGGCGCAGGTTCTCGATCAGGCGCGGCAGGGCCTGGGGCAGGGCGACCCGGATCAAGGTCAGCCAGGTTCCGGCGCCCAGGGTCTGGGCCTTGACGATCTGTTCCTCGGGCAGGGCGCGGACGTGGCCGGCGAGGTCGCGGACCATGACCGGCGTCACGCCCACGAAGATCAGCACGATCTTGGAGACCTCGCCCAGGCCGAAGACGATGAACAGGATGGGTAGGACCGCGATGGGCGGGATCACCGAGATGGTGGCGGTGAGCGGGCCGAGGCTCGCATTGGCCAGGGGCAAGAGGCCGATCACCAGGCCCAGGACCAGGGTGGTGGCGGCGGCCAGGCCCATGGCGATCCCCAGCCGGCGCAGGCTGGCCTTGGTGTCGGCGATCAGGGGCACCTCGCCGGTGCGCGGATCGACCTCGAAGGCCATGGTCTGGACCGCCTCGGCCATGGCGGCGGGGATCGGGGTGATCTTGTCGCGGGGGTTTTCCGCGTGGCGGGCGCTGGCCACGCCCAGATAGACGAGGGCCAGGGCCAGGATCGGCAGCAGGCCGAGGAGGAAGCGGGCGCCGCCCCCCGGCCGGGCGTTCAGCAATCGGCGCATGGGGCGGTCACCACTTCCAGTCTTTAGGGCAGTCTCAGGGGCGGTCTTAGAGCTTGCCGTCGGCGGCGAGCTGGACCCAGGTCGGGTCGTAGCGCAGCTTCACATTGGCCGGGTCGCCGAGGATCTTGCCGCCCGGGAACTCGATGCCGATGTCGTCCACCGACTTCGCGCCCTGGCCGAACAGGCCGATCTGGAAGCTGAACTTGCGCACCCGGTCATTGGCGGTGACCAGGTCGGGGCTGGTGGTGGCCGCCAGCGCCATCTTCGGGTCGTAGTAGAGGTGGGTGGTCTTCAGCTGGGCCTCGTAGCCGGCCAGGTCGGTGCCGGACAGCTTGGCCATGGCTTCGCGGGCCGCCTTACCCTCGGCGTCCTGGCGGTACATCAGCTGGGTGGTTTCGTACCAGATGCCGGTCAGGGCCTTGACCAGGTTGGGGTTGGCCTTGGCGACCTCTGTGGAGACCACCAGGGCGTCGAGGATTTCGCCGGGGATCTTGGAGGAATTGAAGACCTCCTTGGCGCCGCTCATCTTCTTGATCTCGGACAGCTGCGGGTTCCAGGGCACGACGGCCTTGGTCTCGGGCGCGGAGAAGGCGGCGACGATGTCGGCGTCGGAGGTGTTGACCACCTTGACGTCGGTGAGCTTCAGGCCGGCGCTCTCCAGGCCGCGGGCCAGGAGGTAGTGCGACACCGAGTTCTCGACCAGGTTCACCGGGCGGCCCTTGATGTCGGCCAGGCTGGCGCCGTTCTTCAGGACAATCCCGTCATTGCCGTCGGAATAGTCGCCGATCATGACGACCGTGGTGTCCTTGCCGGACGCGGCGGGGATGGTCAGGGCGTCCATGTTGGTGGAGGTCACGCCGTCCAGCTTGCCGGCGGTGAACTGGTTCAGGCTTTCGACGTAGTCGTTGATCTGGACGACCTTGATCTTGACCCCGTACTTGTCGGCCCACTTCTTCACGATGCCGCTCTGCTCGGCATAGGGCCAGGGCATCCAGCCGGCATAGATGGTCCAGCCGATGGTGTATTCCTTGGCCGCCGCGGCGGCGGGCGCCTGCGCCTTGGTCTCGGCCTTCTGGCCGCAGGCCGCCAGCGCCAGGCTGGCGGCGGCCACCGTGGCCGCGACGCGAATTCCGTTAAGCCACTTGGTCATGCTCATTCCCTCGAAGCGGCGATCGGAGCCCAGCGCCGATCCTCGCGGGTATTACAGACTGGGCATTTCGTAATATTCCAGGCGTCGCCGTGCGCCGGGGCGCAGCGGAGCGCGCGGCGCCGGAAATCTACGCACCGAGGCCGGCCGCTGACCGCGCACGGGTCAATTTCCCGGCGTTGGCGGGCGAGGGCGCAAAGCCTGCTTGGGTATTACGGATGGAGCCAACCGTAATAATTCGAGCCGTGAAGGAGCCAGGCATGCCCAAGGATTTTCAGGCCTTGCCGGTGGTGGACATCGCCGGCCTGTCCTCCAGCGATCTCGCCCAGCGCCAGGCCTGCGCCGACGCGCTCGGCCGCGCCGCCCGCGAGGTGGGCTTTCTCTATGTCACCGGCCATGGCCTGGCCGAGCGCCTGTTCGAGGAGCTGTTGGGGGAGGCCCAGCGGTTCTTCGCCCGGCCGATGGCGGACAAGATGGCCTGCTATATCGGCGGCTCGGTCAATCACTCGGGCTACGTGCCCGAAGGCGAGGAGGTGTTCGCCGACGGCAAGATCGACCGTAAGGAAGCCTTCGACGTGGGCCAGGACAGGGCGGACGCCGATGGGTCTGAACCGATGACGGGGCCGAACCTGTGGCCGGACGACCCGGCCTTCAAGGCGGCGGCCGGCGCCTACTATGCGGCGGTGGCGGGGCTGGCGCGGCGGCTGTTCGGAGGCTTCGCACTCGCTCTCGGCCTGCCGCAGGACCACTTCGAGCCGCACCTGACCTGCCCCTCGGCCCAGCTGCGGCTGATCCACTATCCCTTCGACGCCGATGCGCCGCCGGACCAGCAGGGGATCGGGGCCCACACGGACTATGAGTTCTTCACCCTGCTGCGCGGCACCGCGCCGGGGCTGGAGGTGCTGAATGGCGAAGGCGCCTGGATCGACGCCCCGCCGGTGGTGGGCGCCTTTGTGGTCAATATCGGCGACATGCTGGAGGCTTGGACCAACGGCGTGTTCACGGCGACCACCCATCGGGTGCGGCGGGTGGCCGAGGAGCGCTACAGCTTCCCGTACTTCGCGGCCTGCGACTATGCGACGGTGGTGGAGCCGCAAGCCGCCTTCGTGACGCCGGAGCGGCCGGCGCGCTATCCGCGGCTGGTCTCCGGCGACCACCTGTTCGCCCAGACTGTGAAGACCTTCCAGTACCTGAAGCCCCTGCGAGACACGGTAGGCCAGACGGCGGCGTTCGGGCGGGTGGAGGGGGCTTAGCCTTTAGACCGTCCTCCCCTCCAGCCAGGGCCAGGTGGACAGGGTGATGCGCCAGGCGCCGCCGGGCTCAATGACGCCGAAGCTGATCCGCATCGACAGGGCGTCGATGGCGGTGGCGCGGTCGCCGGCCTGCAGGGCGGCCTGGACGATGCCGGCCAGGGTCGCGCCGGGGGACAGGGGGAACTCGCGCTCGGTGATGTCCATGAAATAGCCGCCGGCCCGGACCCGCAGGCCGTCCTCGCGCCGCCAGGCCTGGAGTTCGCCGCGGCTCTTCGGATCGCGGCGCCAGATCTCCTGGTAAGGGCTGTGGATCCCGTCTTCGACCATCAGGTCGCCGTCGAGGCGGAAGGCGCCTTCGTCGGGGACGCCTGAGGGCGGCTGGTAGTCCAGGTCGCGGCGCCAGACGCAGACCCCGTCGCTGACGCTCAGCTCGCCCGCGAAGCCTTGGACCGCGGCCAGGGCCAGGAGCTCAGCGTCGGAATAGTCGGCGAAGCAGGTGGCGCCCGCCCGCACCGGGCGGTCGGCGGGGACGCGGAGGTCGGCGTACCAGCTGGAGGTCTGCAGCCATACGACGGTGGTGGTGTCGTCGCGGCCGCCGTCAGGCGTGGTGATCAGCTCGCGGCGCCAGAGGCCGGTGAGGTCGGCGGAGACGGACATCGGATCAGGGCCTCCAGGCGTGCGGACGACCTTGGCGCGCGGCCGCCTGGGCGATGAGCAAAACGGCGCCTGGGAGGCAGGCTTTCGCCTGAATCGCCGCCAGATCGAACAATTCCCAGGTGTCGGCGCTTTTGGGCGTCATTTCGTTTACAGGCGATGATTTGCATGCACACTGGCCAATGTGAAGCGGATTTCAGGCTTCATTTTTTGAAATTGAATTGAAAACCGGCGCGGCGAGCGGTCCAGGGTGGCGGCGGTGGCGGGTTTCGGCGCTCTGCGGGGGAAGATGATGAAGATGAAGTCGAAAAGCTTGGCGGCCCTTCTGATGGCGGGCGCGATGGCCCTGCCGGCCGCGGTGGCGCACGCCGAGGCGACGCCGGCGATGCGCGAGGCGGCGACCGCGGGCGTGGACGCACGCGCCAAGCTCTCCCAGCAGATGGTCGACCAGGTGTTCTCCTATGCCGAGCCCGGCTTCCAGGAGTTCAAGACCTCGGAATACCTGACTAGCGTCCTCGAGAAGAACGGCTTCAAGATCACCCGCGGCGTGGCCGGCATCCCCACCGCCTGGACGGCGACCTGGGGCGAGGGCGGGCCGCTGGTCTCCCTGGGCAGCGACATCGACGGCCTGCTGGGCCTGTCTCAATATCCCGGCATCGGCGACATCAAGCCGATGGTCGAGGGTGCGCCGGGCCACGGTGAGGGCCACAACTCTGGCATGCCGATGATGATCGTGGCGGCCCTGGCCGCCAAAGACGTGATGGAGAAGAACAAGATCCCGGGCCGGCTTATGCTGTGGCCAGGGGTCGCCGAGGAGCTTCTGGCGACCAAGGCCTTCTATGTGCGCGAAGGCGTGTTCAAGGGCGTCGACGCCTCGATCTTCGCCCACGTCAGCCGCGACTTCTCCACTGGGTGGGGGCCGGGCGGCAACAACGGCATGGTGTCGGTTGAGTACACCTTCCACGGCAAGACCGCCCATGCGGCGGGCCAGCCCTGGGACGGCCGCAGCGCGCTCGACGCCGTCGAGATCATGGATACGGCCTGGAACTTCCGGCGCGAACATCTGCCGATCACCCAGCGGTCGCACTATGTGATCACCAATGGCGGCGGCCAGCCGAACATCGTCCCCGGCGTGGCCTCGGTCTGGTATTACTTCCGCGAGAACGACTTCCAGTCGATCCGCAAGCTCTATGAGCTCGGCAACAAGATCTCGGAGGCCGCCGCCATGGCCACCGACACCACGGTCGAGCATCACGTGCTGGGCTATGCGGCGCCGAACTATTCCAACCGGCCGCTGGCCGAGGTGGCGTTCAAGAACATCCAGGCCGTGGGCATGCCGCAGTGGTCTGAAGCGGACAAGGCCTTCGCCGCGCGGGTGCAGAAGGCCAACGGATTCAAGCCGACTCCGCTGGCCACCGAAGTGACGCCGCTGTCGACGCCGGAAACCCGTGGTCCCTCCACCGGCGGCGGATCGGACGACATCGGCGATGTGATGTGGAACGTGCCGACGATCACCATCCGCTATCCGTCAAACATCCCAGGCGCCATCGGCCACAATGTGACGTCGGCCATGGCGATGGCCACACCCATCGCGCACAAGGGGGTGGTGGTCGGCGCCAAGGCGGTGGCCCTGACCGTCCTGGACATCATGACGACGCCCAAGCTGGTGGCAGACGCCAAGGACTGGTTCCAGAATGTTCAGCTGAAGGACGACAAGTACGATCCGGTGCTGACCGCTGCGGACAAGCCGGCGATCTGGCTAAACACCGACACCATGTCCAAGCTGCGTCCGAAGATGGAGCCCTTCTACTACAACCCCAAGAAGTACGACACCTACCTCGATCAACTGGGGATCAAGTATCCAGACGGCACGGTCAAGTAACCGCTCGACCCACACCGTGCCCGGCGTCGACCATGGTCGGCGCCCGTCCCGGGGGGCGCAAGGCCCCCGCCGCCCCCCGTGGATTGTGCCAACACCCCGGGGGGGGTCAGCGG
>CAZXVO010000045.1:6738-22999 GCA_964643835.1 uncultured Phenylobacterium sp.
GGGGGGGGGGGGGCCGGGGGGGGGGGCGGGGGCCGCCCCCCCCCCCCTTCCGGGGAGGCGCAAGGCCCGCGCCTCCCCGGTTCGATTCTGACATCAGCCGGTCTGGGATCAGCTGGCGGGGTCTTGGAAGACGATCGGCGGCGGGTCCTGGCTCATCACCTGGCGCATGACGAAGCTGGAGCGGATCTTGGCCACGTGGGGCAGGGTCGACAGTTCGCTGCGATAGACCCGGTCGTAGTCCTGGAATGACTTCACATGCAGCATGATCAGGAAGTCGGTGTCACCGGAGACGAAGCCGCAATAGGAGACCGAGGGGCACTTTACCACCTCGCGCTCGAATTCGATCAGCGCCTTCTCGTTCTGCGAGCTCAGCTCGATGGCGACGAACACCACCACACTGTAGCCGAGCAGCGGCATGTTCAGGTTCGCTGAATAGCTCAGCACCGCCTGACGTTCTTCCAGGCTCTTGCGCCGACGGGCCACTGCGGTGCTGGAAAGATTGATTTTCTCTCCTAACCAGACATCAGACGCCCGTCCGTCCGCGCAAAGCTCCTTTAGGATGCGATAATCCACGTCATCCAGGTCGAGCTGTTCCGATTTCGACATTGAACCTCCGTGTTCGTGCATAATTCAGCAGCACATCGGTCTTTTCGACGACGAATTTCCACATTTCGCAAGTCGTTTTCCGAGGCTCCCCTAGTCTTGGACTCGTGAAGGCCGGGAATACGGCGGCGACCGAGGTCGTCGCCCACCAGCCGGCCACAGGGGGAAACGCGCAATGCGGATCCAGGCGACGCGAACGCCGGGGTCTCAAGGGCGCGAGTCAGGGATGGCGCCGCTAAACGCGGAGCGGCGGAAAATCCCTTGTACTCAAGATGTTAAGCGACGTGTCGAGGCGATCTCGGCGCGTGGGGGGTCGCTTAGTCTCTCACAGGACGACGCGGCGAAGAGTACGGGGCGGCCTGTTCCGCCCCTCAAACTGAACTCGAGGCCGAGGACAATCATGAGCAACTCGACGAAATTGAAGTTCGCCTACAGCGTGCGGCGCTACGCCCTCGCCACGGCCAGCGTGACAGCCCTGCTGACCAGCGCGCCCATGGCGCTTGCGGATGATGCGGCGGCCAAGGATCCCGAACTGGAGGAAGTGGTGGTCACCGGCTCGCGCGTGGTGCGCGACGGCTATGACGCGCCGACCCCGGTGAACGTTCTGGGGGCTGATGAAATCAAGGCCGCCGCGGCCCCGAACATCGCCGACTTCGTCAACACCCTGCCGTCGGTCGCCGGCTCGGCCACGGCGGCGAACTCCGCCGGCAGCCTGTCCAACGGCCAGGCGGGGATCAGCGCCCTGAACCTGCGGGCGCTCGGCACCGGCCGCACCCTGGTGCTGTTCGACGGTCAGCGCTCAGTGGTCTCGGCGGCCACGGGTCAGGTCGACACCAACACCTTCCCGCAGGCCCTGGTCAGCCGGGTCGAAGTCGTGACCGGCGGCGCGTCCTCGGCCTACGGGTCGGACGCCGTCGGCGGCGTGGTCAACTTCATCCTCGACAAGGACTACACCGGGGTGAAAGCGACCGCCGAATACGGCGAGACCACCTATGGCGACAACGAGAACTGGAAGTTCAACCTCACCGCCGGCGCCAAGTTCGCCGGGGGCCGCGGTCACGTCCTGTTCAGCGGTGAGCGGGTGCGCCAGGATGGCGTGCACTATTATAGCCGCGACTGGAACAAGAGCGGCTATTTCGGCGTCCGCAACCCGGACACCTCGGCTGGCGCGCCCTGGTTCATCGTCTCCAAGAACGTCGGCATCTCGGCCTATACGCCGGGCGGCCTGATCACCAATACGGCGCTGAAGGGCACCTATTTCGGGGTCGGCGGCGCGGTCAACCAGCTGAACTACGGCGCGGTCACTGGCCAGTGGATGATCGGCGGCGACTGGAAATACTCCTCCAGCGGCATGAACGGCACCAACAGCCTGGCGCCCGACGAGGAGCGCGACAGCCTGTTCGGTCGGGTGAGCTATGAGCTGACCGATCACCTCAGCGTCTTCGGCCAAGCCTCCTACGCCAAGTATTCTGGGCTGTCCTACTACATCAATCCAACCCAGACCGGGATCGTGATCCAGGCCGACAACGCCTATCTGCCGGCGTCGGTGAAGGCCCAGATGACGACCCTGGGCCTGAAGACCTTCACCATGGGGACCAGCAACGCCGACATGCCGGCCTCGGGCTCGAACAATGAGCGTGAGACCTGGCGCTATGTCGCCGGCGTAAACGGCGACTTCGAGGCCTTCGGCCTGGCGGTGGACTGGGACGGTTACTACCAGCACGGCAAGACCGAGACCCTGGAGCTCGAGACCCCGACCTGGAACACGGCCCGCCTGACGCTCGCCACCGACGCGGTGGTCAATCCGGCCAACGGCCAGATCGTCTGCCGCTCGACCCTGACCAATCCGACCAACGGTTGCGTGCCGCTGAACCGCTTCGGGGTCGGCGTGGCCAGCCAGGCGGCGCTGAACTACGTGCTCGGCACGCCCTGGCGGACCCAGGAATTCAAGCAGGACGTGGCGGCGATCAACTTCCGCACCAACAGCATCGAAGGCTGGGCGGGCCCGATCTCCCTGGCGGTGGGCGCCGAGTACCGCAAGGAGAGCATGGACGGCTATGTGCCGACCGAATACCAGGCCAGCGGCTGGAAGTATGGCAACTACAAGGTCACCAAGGGCGACCTGAACGTCAAGGAAGCCTATGTCGAGGTCCTGATCCCGCTGCTTAAGGGCCTGGATCTGAACAGTGCTGGTCGGTACACGGACTATTCGACTTCCGGCGGGGTGAAGACGTGGAAGATCGGCCTGACCTATGCGCCGATCGACGACATCACTTTCCGGGCCTCGCGCTCGCGTGACATCCGCGCCGCCAATATGAGCGAGCTCTATGACAGCGGCACTGCTCGCTCGAACTCGGTCAACATCAATGGCGCCTCGGTGGCCTTCGTGCAGAACCTGCAGGGCAATCCGGCTGCGGCGCCGGAAGTGGCGGACGGCTACGGGGTCGGTGTCGTGGTGAAGCCGCGCTTCCTGCCGGGCTTCGCGGCCTCGGTGGACTACTACGACATCAAGGTCGACGGGGTGATCAGCTTTGTCACCGCGCAGCAGACGGCCGACTACTGCACGATCAACAAGATCGCCTCCTACTGCAATAACATGATCTATGCGGGCGGCGTGCTGCAGACGATCAATCTGTACTACGCCAACCTGAACAAGATGATCGCCCGCGGCCTCGACGTGGAGGCTTCCTACCGGGTGAACCTGGCGGATCTCTATGAGCCGCTGGCGGGCGACCTGGCCCTGCGTCTGCAGGCCACCCACTATATCGAGAACGTCACGGACGACGGCGTCACGGCGATCAATCTGGCGGGGGCCAACACCTCCAGCACGCCGGACTGGGTCTACCGCTTCTCGGCGTCCTACAAGCTGGATGACTGGAAGTTCGACCTCACGGCCCGCGGGGTGAGCGACGGTGTGGTCAGCAACGCCTACACCCAGTGCCTCTCGGCCTGCCCGGCCAGCGTCTCGCCCTACTTCACCATCAACGACAACCACGTGGATGGGGCGCTGACCTGGGACTTGGCGGTCAACAAATCCTTCGAGATCAATAATATGGATCTCGAGACCTACTTCTCGATCAAGAACCTGTTCAACAGCGAACCCGTGCTGGTGGCCAACCCCGCCAACCTGGGGGCGGAGAACACGGTGGGTTATCTGCAGACCAACCGCACCCTCTACGACGTCATGGGCCGGACCTTCCGGTTCGGCGTTCGGATGGAGTTCTAGGCGATTGAAGAGCCGCCCCGGTTCGCCGGGGCGGCTATAGTTCGACCCCAAGCCTAACCCCGGGGGGATTCGATGAGACCTGCACTTCGCCGCGCCATGCTTCGTCCCGCTGTCCTGGCGCTGTTCGCCGCGACGGCGCTGTCGTCCACCGTGGCGGTCGGCGCGCCTGTGGCGCCTGCAGCCCCGGCCCCCGCGGCGCAGACCCTGTTCGGGGTGAAGTCGGATGCTGCGAGCGGCAAGATCCTCATCACCCTTCCGGCGCCCGGCGCCGACGGCGTGCTCGGCCGCTACATCTACGCCACGGGCCTGCGCACGGGCCTGGGCTCGCCCAATATCCGGCTGGACCGCGGCATGCAGGGCCCCGACCAGCTGGTCGTCTTCCGCCGCTATGGCAAGAAGATCGCGGTCCAGTTCGAGAACCCGACCTATCGCGCCACTGGCGCCAGCGCCGCCGAGCAGGCCGCAGCCCGGGACTCCTTCGCCTTCACCACGGTCTGGATGACCGACATCGCCCAGACCGAGGCCGATGGGCGGGTGACCATCGACATCGCGCCGTTCCTGACCAAGGACATGATCGGCGTCGCCCAGGAACTGGCCCAGGGCGGGGCCAAGGGCTACCGGCTGGCGGAAAATCTCAGCACGCCCGACCTGTCGGCGACGGCGGCCTTCCCAGACAACGTCGAGTTCGAGGCCCTGCAGACCTTCCAGACCGACACTCCCGGTGGCGAGGTGGCCAGGCTGGTCCCCGATCCGCGCCAATTGAGCCTGGTGGTCCACCACTCCTTCGTGCGCCTGCCCGAGCCGGGCTATGTCCCGCGGCTGTTCGATCCGCGTACCGGCGGCTTCTCGACCCAGGTCGTGGATTTCGCCAAGCCGCTGGGCGAGAACCTTGTCTACCAGCTGGCCAATCGCTTCCGTCTGGAGAAGGTCGACCCCAGCGCGCCGCGGTCCAAGGTCAAGAAGCCGATCATCTTCTATATCGACCCGGCCGCGCCGGAGCCGGTGCGCACCGCCGTGATCGAGGGCGTGGGCTGGTGGTCGCAGGCGTTTGACGCCGCGGGCTTCATCGACGGGTTCCAGGCCAAGCTGCTGCCGCCGGGCGTCGATCCGCGCGACGTGCGCTACAACATGGTCAACTGGAGCAACCGGGCGACGCGGGGCTGGTCCTACGGCCAGGTGATCACCGATCCGCGCACGGGCGAGATCATCAAGGGCAACGTGGTTCTCGGCTCGCTGCGCATGCGCCAGGACATGATCATCTTTGAAAGCCTGGTGGGGACGGATGGGGTCGGCAAGGGCGGACCCAATGATCCGGTGGAGGCGACCCTGGCGCGTCTGCGCCAACTGGGCGCCCACGAGGTCGGCCATGCCCTGGGCTTCATGCACAACTTCGCCGGATCCACCCAGGGCAAGACCTCGGTGATGGACTATCCGGGGCCGCAGATCGACCTGAAGGACGGCAAGCTCGACCTGAGCAACGCCTATGCGGTCGGGATCGGCAGCTGGGATAAGTTCACGGTGGACTGGCTTTATGGTCAACCCGCGCCGGGTGGCGAGCCTGAAGCCGAGGCCCGCGCCAAGGTGGCCAGGATGGTGGCCGCTGGAACCCGCTACATCACCGATATCGACGGCCGCGCGCCGGATACCCCCAATCCCTGGGGCAGCATGTGGGACAACGGCGATGATCCGTCTGCGGAATTAATCCGCATGCTGAGCGTCCGAAGGGTGGCCATCGCCGGCTTCGGCCAGAAAGCGCTCTTGCCCAATGAGCCGGTGGCGGCCCTGCGGCGTCGCTTCGTGCCGGTCTGGCTGCTGCATCGCTACCAGGTGGAGGCGGCGGCCAAGATGGTTGGCGGGATCGACTATGTCTATGCGGTGAAGGGGGATGGAACCCCGCCGGCCCGGCCGGTGGCGGCCGCGACCCAGCGCGCGGCCCTGGACGCCTTGCTCGCCACCCTGTCGGCGGAAATCCTTACGGTTCCGGATGTTCTGGTCGGCGAACTGTCGGCCGGGATCAATGGTGCGCCGGACCGGCAGAGCGATATCGAGGTGATGGACACCGCCAGCGCCGCGGCCTTTGACCCCCTGGTGGCGGCGGATGTGGGCGCGGAGGTGACATTGAACACCCTGCTGGCGCCGGCCCGCCTGACGCGGGTTTACGAGCAGCACCGGCGCGACCCGGCGAATCTTGGGCTGGACGAACTGGTGGATCAGCTGCTGACGAAAACCATCAGTATACGGAAGAGCGATCTTGACCGGCGTATCGCCTATCGCACGGTGCTGGCCCTGGCCAAGGCGGCGCATGATCCGGACACGTCGCCGGATGTGGCCATGGCCCTGACGGCGCGGCTGGATGCGGTAGCCGCCCAGCTGGCCAAGGGGGGCGACGCCTGGTCCCGCGGGCTTTCGCGGACCCTGTCTGATACCGATCTCCTGGAAAAGGAACTGGCCAAGGCGCCCCGTGCGCCCTCCGTGCCGCCCGGCATGCCGATCGGCGCCGAGACCGGCTGGATGGACGACGTCATGTGATTTCCGGTCGGCGTCCGCAAGCATGCGGGCACGTCCCCGCCGACAGGAACAGCGGCCCTGGATGAGCTCCCATCCGGGGCCGCGTCTTATTCAGGCTTGCGGAACACGGTGTGATCGATCCGCTCCAGATCCAGACCGGTTCCGGACATGCTCTCGGAATGGCCGATGACCAGATAGCCCCCAGGCGCGAGGCGTTCGGCCAGGCGACGCAGCACCCGGGCCTGGGTGGGGTGATCGAAATAGATCAGCACGTTGCGGCAGAAGATCAGGTGGAACGGCTCCCCGACCGGATAGACCGGATCCATCAGGTTGAGCCGGGCGAAGGCCATCTTGGCCCGCACTTCGGGCGCGATCCGCACCAGGGGCCTTCCATCTGCTGAGACGCGGACGTATCGGCGCCGGAGGTCCGCGGGAATCGTATGGGTCAGGGCGGTGTCGAAGATGCCCTGCCGCGCCACCGCCAGGACGCGGGTGCAGATGTCGGTGCCCAGCACATGATAGTCGAGGCCAAGGGTACGGTCGGCGGCGGCCTGCAGCACCATGGCGATGGAGTAGGGCTCAGGGCCGGTGGAGCAGGCGGCGCTCCAGGCGCGGATCCGGCGTACGCCAGAGCCGACCAGGGCCGGCAGCAACTGCTGGCTCATCAGCTCGAAGTGCCGGGGCTCGCGGAAGAAGTCGGTCTTGTTGACGGTGGCCGCGTCGATCAGCTCCACCGCCTCCGTGGCCAGACCGCCGCCCTCGAGCACGAAGGCCAGGTAATCTTCGAGGCTTTGGAAGCCGGCGGCGATGCGCCGGCGCCGCAGGTTGGTCTCCAGCATAATGCGTCGGCTGGGCGGGGTGCGGATGCCGGCGCGCGCTTCCACAAACTGCGCGATGCGCGCAAAGGCGTCCGCGTCCAGCAGGTCAGAGGCGGACGGGGCGTCGGCGAGGGGCGGGGTGAGCGCGCCCATCTGATGCGGTGTTGCGAGAGCGAGCATGGCGTCCCGGCCGCAGACACGCGGCCTTCCTTAGGCCCCTCTTTGGAGCCGCCGTGCTTAAGCGGAGGTAAGGGTGGGGTGCGGCGGATGCGTTAGCCGACCCGTTACGGGCGGGCCATGGTTTCCAGCCCTGATGAGGCGCGCCTTCAGGCGTCGAAGGCCAGGCCCCGGACGCGGGCGACGTGGAAATCGCCGCTGACCGACAACACGATCCAGTCGCCGGGGCGGGCGACTTCCTGGCCCTGGGGCGTGGCCACCTGGATCAGCCCGCTGGGGTCGATCATGGCGCCGCATTCGCCCAGCCACATCTGCAGGGCGCTCCAGTTGCGCGCATCATCAGGCCCCGGCACGCGCAGCGCCGCTCCGTGATCAAATTTCGCCGCTCGTGAACGCCGCATGTCTCGCCTGCCGTGGTCGGGAGACCGATTCGAGCCTGAGTCGGTATCGAGGGTCTTAATGGCCATAAACGCAGAGCGCGGTCTGTCGGGCGTCCGGCGCAGGGATGGATTTTCTGGCGCCCCAAGAGAGTTTCATCCAGCTCTTCGGCCGCCGCGCCACCCTGAACGTCTCGCTGTTCCGCACCGAGATCGCGGACTTCCAGGTTGCGGTGAGCAACGGCCAACACGGCGTGCTGCGAGGCTATCTCGCCAACGCCAGCAAGGTGCGCAGCCAGCGCGTTGAGGCCGAATTTAATGTTCAGCCTACGGATCGCTTCCGTCTCTACGCCAACGGCGCCTATACCGATTCCTGGCCCTGGGCCCGTCCAACACCGGCCTGGTGGTCGGCCAGCCGGGCGATCCGCGCACCTTCGGGGTGACCCTGAAGGCGACCTACTGACGCAAGGCGGCGAGGCGGGGGAACAGGCGTTCGGCGTTCTCGCGGGCCACGGCCCGCAGATCCTCGGGCGTCAGCCCCGCCTCAAGCTGGGCGATGTTGCGGGCGACACCCATCTCCGGGGTGAAGGGCCAATCGCTGCCGAACAGAATGTGGTCGATGGGGGCGAGTGCGCGCAGGACCGTCAGGCTGACCGGATGCCCGGAAAGGGCGACATCGTAATAGAGGCCCTGCAGAGCCTCGAAAGCCTCCTGTTCGGACACCGGCCTTGGGCTGATGAAGGGCAGGTTGGCGAAGGCGGCGATGCGGGCGGCGAGGGAGGGCAGGGCGCCGCCAGCGTGCGGCACGATCACCTTGAGGTCCGGGCAGGTCTGGAGCGTACGGTTGTAGATCAGGTCGGTGACGGTGCGCGTCGTATCCAGTGGGAACTCCAGCAGGGGCGCCGGACGGCCCAGGGCCACGGCCTCGAAACAGGCGGGACTGGTGGGGTGGAGGAAGGCGGTCGCCTTGCGCCGGTTCAGCTCGGCGAACACCGGCGCGAATTGATCCGCACCAAGATAGTAGCCGTCGATATTGGTCTCCAGGATCACGCCATCGACGCCAAGCGTGTCGAAGGCGTAGGCGATCTCGGCGAGCGCGGCCGCCACATCCGGCATGGGCAGGGTGGCGAAGAATCCGAAGCGGGTGGGATGCGCCTTCATCAGGGCCGCGCCGGCCTGATTGATCTCGCGCACCAGGCCGGGACGTTCCGACAGCGGCAGGAAGTGGGTCGAGGGCAAGGACAGGGAGACCATGGCGGTCTCGATCCCCTGGCGGTCCATCATCTCCAGGGCCGCGGCCTCGCTCCAGGCCGGCACGGGCATGCCGCCGTCCACCGTGCGCAGGCCGGCGCGGTTCAGCGCCTCGGCGTGGACCGGCGGCAGAAAATGCTGGTGGACGTCGATGCGTCCGCACGGACAGGTCATGGTCAGGCCTTCAGTTTCAGCGCCCAGTCGCGGACAGCTTGCGCGAAACGCTCCGGCTGTGCGGCGTGCATGGCGTGGGCGGCGTCGGGCAGAGAGAGGTAGTCCACTTCAGCGCCGGCCTCGCGCATGATGGCGCAGGCCTTGGCGGCCTGGACGTCGGACAGGGCGCCCATGAGCCGTCCGTCCTCAGGGAAGACGAAGCGGGCGTGGTGGGTCATCAGCACCGGCGCTTTCACCTGGGCGAGCATCAGGTCGTGCGGGCAACTCGCGGCGACTGTGCCTTCCCAGAAGGCACGGCCGAATTCGGGGTCGTATTCCTTCAGGTTCTGGGCGGGTTCGGCGGGGAAAGGGAACATGCGCAGGACCGGCGAGGGATCGACGGCCGCGGCCTTCTTCAAGCCTTCCCAGTCGCCGATCCGCCACTGGTCGCCCAGCCAGGTGGCGTTGATGCGAAAGAGGTCGCCTATGGCCTGCCGGATGGACTGGCCGACCAGAGGCGTGGTCTCCGAGGCGAACAGGGGCGGGTCTTCGAGCACCGCGCCCCGCAGCTGACCCGGCCGGGCGTAGGCCGCCAGCCAGCAGGACAGCACGCCGCCTGAGGAGCAGCCGCTGGTGATCACTGGTCGGCCGATGACCGTGTCGATGAAGCGGACCAGGTCATTGCCCATGTTGTCGAGGGTGTAGCGGCCCGGCGTCCAGCAGGAGCGGCCGTGACCGCGGACATCGACGGCGAAGACCTCGAAGTCGGCGGCCAGGATCTCCATGGCCTTTTCATAGCCCCACCAGGACTCGGTCTGGCCGGGGATCAGAAGCAGGGCGGGGTTCGAAGGCGAGCCCGTCCGTGCATAGTTCATCCGCACCTCGCCGAGGTCGATGGACTGCTCGGGATAGGCATGGTCGACGAAAGTGCGCGGATCGTGGAAGCGGACGGGTGCGGCGGACGCCGCTGGGGGCCGCCAGCCACCCTGGGCCTGGCCGGAGACGGATTCACTCATGGGAGGTCCTGCGATCAGAAGACGTCGAGGTCTTTGGCGAAGGTGACGGGGCCGGTGTATTCGGCGGCGATCTGGCGCGTGGCGCCGGGGATCTCGGGATCCAGCAGGGCGATGTGGGTCAGGACCAGGGCCTTGGCGCCGCAGGCCTTGGCCAGCTTGCCCACCTCTTCAGGCGCCATGTGCTCTTGCCGGAAGTGCGCCTCGACGACGGGCAGGGCGAAGGCGGGCACGTCGGGACGGCGGCGGCGGATGCCCTCGATGGCCAGCTTGGGATCCATGATTTCGCTGACCAGAAGGTCAGAACCTTGGCAGAGGCCGGCGACAGCGGCGCTGGGGCCGGTGTCGCCGGTGAACAGGATGGAGCGCCCCGGCGCGTCAAATCGGTAGGCCAGGGACAGGGGGCGGCCCTCGGCGGGCAGGGTGTCGTAGTGACTGTTTTCCACCGCGCTGACCGTCACGGCGCCCACAGTGGTCTTGGATCCCGAGGCGAGTTCGACCACGGTCAGGCCGGCGTCCGGGCCGCCGAAGCCCTGGGCGCGCATGGTGGCCACGGCCTTGGTCCCGGGTCCGATGGCGGCGACCAGGTGGTCCACCGTCTGCTTCAGCCCTGGCGGGCCATAAAGCGTCAGCGGCGTCATGTAGCCCGCCTGATAACGCAGGCTGAGCAGCCCAAAGAGGCCGCCGGTATGGTCAAAGTGCAGGTGGCTGATGAAGACCGCCTGCAGGTCGCCGATGGCGACGCCCGCCTTGGCCAGCTGGTCGGCGGCGCCGTCGCCGGAATCCACCAGGATCGCCTGGCCGCCATAACGCACCAGACTGGCGGCCTCCGAGCGTTGAGGATTGGGGATGGGACCCGAGTTCGTGCCCAGGGTCGTGAAGGTCAGCTTCGGCGCCTCGGCCGCGTCGGCCGCCGCGGCCAGGCCCGCCGCCAGCATGATCCCCGCCAGTCCGGTTCGCAAAGCGCCCATGGTCGTCTCTCCCGTCAGCACCGGGCGTTTGCGCCCCTTCCCCTAGGGGCGCAAAAAATGACCATTTAGTCAATCGGAGTCTTTTGGTGAGGGCTCAGCCCTTCAGGATCAGACCGGAGATGATGTTCCGCTGAACCTCGCTGGAGCCAGCGTAGATGGTCGCCGCGCGGTCGTTCAGATAGAGGGCGGTGGCGGTCATGGCGTCTGTCGGGCCGACGCCGGACTGCAGGTCCAGGGCGTGAAGGGCTCTGGCCTGGTCGGGCGCGGCATAGGCGCCGGCGATTTCCAGGGCGGCCTCGTCCACCAGCTGTAATAGCTCCGTACCCTGAAGTTTCAGCATCGAACTCGCCGCCCCAGGGTTCTCGCCGCGGGACAGCTTGGAGACGATGCTGTGTTCGGTGGCCTCCAGGGCGTCGATGGACGCCGCGAGCCCCGCCAGTCGGGTGCGGATGGGATCGCCCGCACGATTGAGGCCGCGATCCTGCGCCATCGTCTGTAAGCGGCTCCAGCGGCGGCGCAGGCGCGGGGCGTACTGGCCGCCCCGCTCGTGGCTGAGCAGGAATTTCGCCACGCCCCAGCCCTCGTTCTCCTTGCCCACCAGGGCGGAAACCGGCACGCGGACCTGGTCGAAGAACACCTCATTGACCTCGTGGTCGCCGGCCAGGGTGATGATGGGCCGCACCGTGATCCCGGGCAGGTCCATGTCGAAGACCAGGAAGCTGATCCCAGCCTGGGGCTTGCCCTCGGTGTTGGTGCGCACCAGGCAGAAGATGCGGTTCGACCACTGGGCGTGGGTGGTCCAGATCTTTGAGCCGGTGATGACGTAGTGGTCGCCGTCACGCACCGCGCGGCACTGCAGGCTGGCGAGGTCTGAGCCGGAGCCCGGTTCTGAATAGCCCTGGGCCCACCAGTCCTCGCCGGTGGGAATCCGCGGCAGGTAGGTCGCCTTCTGCTCCAGCGTGCCGAAGGCGATCAGGACGGGCCCCAGCATGCCGGTGGCGTTGGGCGTCACCGGCGGGGCGTCGGCGGCCACCAGTTCGCTGGCGAAGATGTAGCGCTGGACCACGCTCCAGTCGCAGCCGCCGTACTCCACCGGCCAGTTGGGCACGGCCCAGCCCCGGCGGTTGAGGATCGAAAGCCATTTCTGGGCCGGGGGCCGGTCGCAATAGACCCCGGCGCACAACTGACCTGCCAGGCGCAGGTCCTCGGTCAGCTCAGCGTCGAGAAAGGCGCGCACCTCGTCGCGGAAGGCGAGGTCGGCGGGGCTCAGATCCAGGCTCATGGCTCAGCCCTTGCGCGCGGCGAAGGCGGCGATGCGGTCGCGCATGTCGGGACCGACGCCCTCGCCACGATAGAACTCGTGCGCCAGGCCGGCGGGCAGGGGCAGGCCGTCCGTATGGTCCAG
Organism: uncultured Phenylobacterium sp.; assembly: GCA_964643835.1. GTDB lineage: Bacteria > Pseudomonadota > Alphaproteobacteria > Caulobacterales > Caulobacteraceae > Phenylobacterium. Next base: position 19,241 of record CAZXVO010000045.1, read on the forward strand.
GAGCCGCTTGTTGGCCGCGTGGCTGAAGCTGGAATTGGCGGCAATCTCGGCCACCCAGGCGTCGATCCCGGCCTCGAAGGCGTCGTCGGCGAAGCAGGCGTTGGCCAGGCCCATGGCCTCAGCCTCGTGGCCCGAATAGGTGCGGCAGGTGAACATCATCTCGCGGGCCTTGGCCGAGCCGACCCGGCGCGGCAGGCGCTGGGACAGGCCCCAGACGGGGGTCAGCGCCCACTTGGCGTGAGTGTCGGCGAACTTGGCGCTCTCGGCGGCCAGGATCAGGTCGCCGGAGAGGGCGAGCTCGAGGGCGCCGGTGTAGCAGTGGCCATGGACGGCGGTGATCACCGGCAGGGGCAGGTTTGTGATCCGCTCGATCACCTTGGACTGGTAGTTGGGCTCTGGCAGCTTCTCGCCGGCGGCGATGTCGCCTAGGTCGTGGCCGGCGGAGAAGCAGCGCCCGGCGCCGCGCAGCACGACGACCGAGACACCGGACGGATCGGCGGCGATGGCCTTCACATGGGCCTCGAGGGCCTCGAACACCGGCACGTTCAGGGAGTTCAGCTTGTCCGGCCGGTTGAGGATGAGATGCGCCGCAGCGCCCCGCTGTTCGCGCAAGACCAGATCCGACATCGCAATCCTCCTATCGTTTGGACCGATAGGAGGCCGCTCACCCAGAGGCAGTCAATCTGGGGCCGTCGTCAGGCCTGGTCGGCGTAGCCCGCATAGGAGTGCTTGAGCGAGGCGTGGTTAAGCAGCATTTCGCCGACCAGCCGCGTGCCGGAAGCGTCGAAGATCGAGGTCTTCACCCAGTAGGATTCGGTGCGCTTGCTCTCGGCCAGGGCCACGATCTCGCGGCGCAGGACATAGTCCTCGCCCACGAACAGGGGGCCGTCGATCAGCCGGATCTGCTGGTCGGCGAACAGGCCGACGGCCGGGCCCTTCACCGGGAACTGGGCCTCGCGGCTGGAGTATTCGGCCAGCACGCTGATCATCTCCAGCGGGATGATGGCCCGGCCCCAGGGCGAGGCCTTGGCGTCGGAATACCAGGGCGAGGTCTCGGTGATCGCCGCCAGCTTCTGGTTGAGGCTGAAGGGATAGAGGGCGCCCATGTTCTGGTCCGGGTCCATGCGGACCCGTTCGTCCTTGGCGCCGGTCATGCCGACCCTCAGGTCTTCCAGGATCAGCAGCTTGCCGGGCGGGCGCAGGGCCGCCATGCGCTGTTCGAGCAGGGTCGGGCCGTCCGTGTCGCCCAGGCTGACGCTGGCCTCCAGAACCGGTGTGCCGTCGGCCTTCTCGGCCCAGGCGCGGGTGGTGGTCGCGCCGTCCTTGGGCAGGTCGACAAAGGCGCGGACGCTTTCGCCCTCCACCACCATGTTCAGGTAGTGCGAGGAGATGCAGCCACGCTCGTACCAGGCCTGGCCCCAGATCTTCTCCATCAGGGGCGGGAACAGGCTGAAGTGCGTGGGACCCTCGATGGGGCCGGCCCGGAAGCCCAGCTTCTCGGCCATGGCGTCGTCGTGGATCGAAGCGTGGCCGCCGTATTCCTGCTCCTGCAGCATCTGGCGCGGTTGGCGCAGGGGGCCGCACAGGGACAGGGGGGTGTCGAAGCTCATGGGGGAAGTCCCTATTGGAAGGTGGCCAGTTCCGGATGCCGGGGCGTGCAGGTGCGGTAGAAGGCGGCGAGCTTGGCCATGTCGGCCTCATAGTCGCCGGTGGGCATGACCGCCTCGGCCAGGCCCGCGACCTTGCGCTTATAGTCCATCATCCCACAGACCATCGGCACGCCGGCGCCCAGGGCGATGTGGTAGAAGCCGGACTTCCATTCCCGCGCGCGGCCCCGAGTGCCTTCCGGCGCGATGGTCAGCATGAACTCCTCGCGCTCGGCGAACTCGTCGATCATCGCCTGGACCATGTTGTTGGCCTTGGAACGGTCGATCGGCACCCCGCCCAGCTGGCGCATCATGCCGCCGAAGGGCCAGCGGAACAGCGAGGCCTTGCCCATGAAGCTGAGGTCGAGGCCGAGCGCCTTGGACGCGCCGATGAAATAGACGAAGTCCCAGTTGCTGGTATGCGGCGCCGCGATCAGCACGAACTTGCGCGGATGGGGCGCAGACCCCTCCACCTTCCAGCCTTGCAGCGCGAACCAAGTGGACAGGGCCCAACGGACCGTGCCCGCGACCAGGCCCAACTTCGCCATGACGCCTCCACTCCCCAATGAATTGGATCATGGCCCGGCCCGGCGGGAAGGACAAATCGTCTATCATCCTGGCTCGAGAATTCCGCCGCTACGGCATCTGGCCGGGTCCGCGTCGGCGCCTATAGTGCGCCGCCTCAAGTACAGGCCGGAAAACGCTAGGAGTTCCCATGACACAGCGCCCCCTTCACCCCGAGACCCTTGTGCTGCACGCCGGTTGGCGGGCCGATCCGGGCACCGGCGCGGTGGCCCCGCCGATCTTCCAGACGACCTCGTACCAGTTCAACGACGCCGAGCACGCCGCCAACCTGTTCGCCCTGAAGGAAGGCGGCAACATCTATACGCGCCTCGGCAACCCCACGACCGGCATCCTGGAAGCGCGCATCGCGGCGCTGGAAGGCGGCGCGGCGGCGTTGGCGGTGGCCTCCGGCCAGGCGGCCTCTGCCTATTCGATCCAGAACCTGGCCCGGGCCGGCGACAATGTGGTGTCGTCCACCGACCTCTACGGCGGCACCTGGAATCTGTTCGCCAACACCCTGAAGGACATGGGGATCGAGGTCCGCTTCGTGGATCCGTCCGACCCGCAGGCCTTCGTGAAGGCCAGCGATGAGCGCACGCGGGCCTGGTACATGGAGACCTTGCCCAATCCGAAGCTGGTGGTCGCGCCCATGGCCGAGATCGCCGCCCTGGGCCGGCCCCTGGGCATCCCGCTGATCGTCGACAACACCGCAGCCCCGCTGCTCTGCCGGCCCTTCGAACACGGGGCGGCGATCGTGGTCTATTCGACCACCAAGTTCATTGGCGGCCATGGCACCTCGATCGGCGGCATGATCGTCGACGGCGGCAATTTCGACTGGGCCGCCCACCCGCAGCGCCAGCCGAACCTGAACACCCCCGACCCCAGCTATCACGGCGCGGTCTGGAGCGTGGCGGCGGCGCCCATGGGGCCGGTGGCCTATGTGCTGCGCGCCCGCACGGTGCTGCTGCGCGACCTGGGCGCGGCCCTGTCGCCGTTCAACGCCTTCCAGATCCTGCAAGGCCTGGAGACCCTGCCCCTGCGCATGGCCCGCCACTGCGAGAACGCGGTCAAGGTCGCCGCCTTCCTGAAGGGCCGCGATGACGTGACCGCCGTGATCCATCCGTCGGTGCAGACCGGCGTCCAGGCGGAGCGGGCGAACCGCTACCTGAAGGGCGGGCTTGGCGGCCTGCTGGGCTTCGAGCTGAAGGGCGGCCGCGAGGCGGGCCGGAAGTTCATCGACGCGCTCGAGCTATTCTACCACGTGGCCAATATCGGCGACGCGCGCAGCCTGGCGATCCACCCGGCCTCGACCACCCATTCGCAGCTGACGCCGGAAGAACAGGCGCAGTCGGGCGTGTCGGAAGGCTATGTGCGCCTGTCCATCGGCCTGGAGCACATCGACGACATCCTGGCCGACCTGTCCCAGGCGCTCGACAAGGCCAAGGCCTGATACGAAGACGCCCCCCCCCCGGTCTCGCGGGGCGGGCGTGCGGGGTTTGACGTCGTGGTCGCCTAGACGAACATCTTGTCCAGGCGGCCGCGGACGATC
>CAZXVO010000046.1:0-22632 GCA_964643835.1 uncultured Phenylobacterium sp.
CGGCGGCGGCCGCCCCGCCGATGGTCATCTTCGTCGGCGCGAACCGGGCCGCCGAGCGCTCGGCGCTGCTACCCAGGACGCTGGATTCCTCCGCTGTCCCTGCGCCCCTCGTGGCCCCCGAAGAGGCCGCATCTCCGGCTCCGGAGATGGCGGTTGCGGTCGATCCGGCGCGCGTGATGTTCATCCTTCCGGACGGCCGCGGAAGCGATCGCGGCCGGCGCTAGGACGGGGCCTCCCAGACGCCGTCCAGGTCTGCATAGTCGGGGTCGATTTCGCCGGGGTTGAGACCGTCATCATCGTCGTCGGCGAGCGCTGCTTGGGCCATGGCGTCGAAGTCCGGGAGGACCTCGCCGGCGGCGGCCAGCGCGGTCTCGGCGTCCTCGTCGAGATCGCCGCCGGGCCGCAACGGCAGCGGCGCGTTGCCGAGGAGTTCGCGAACGGTGAGCCGGTCGCGCACACGCTCGACGCGCCGGTCGAGAATGTCGACCAGGCGCTCGAGCAGGGCATCGCGATCCTCGACCTCGAAGTCGGCGGCTTCGGCCAGAAGGGCGCCGCCGATGATGATCTTGCCCCGGGTCTCACGCTTGCGTTGGTTGATCGCCCAGAGCGCTTCGAGGCGTTCGACCCGGGCCTTGAGGACAGCGAAGCGTTGGACGTCGTCTTCGATCTCGTCCAGCGGTGTGACGTGGCGGCGATTGTGGATTCCGACGTGGCCCTGATCCCGGAGCGCGGCCTCGAGCTCCTCCAGGCGCAGGGTGAGGGCCTCTTCTTCGGACAGGCGGCGACCGGCCTTGCGGTCGGCTTCGCGGGCGGCCCAGAGCTCCTTGCGGCGCTGCTTCTGGGCGTCGGTGCGGGGCCGGTATTTGGAGCGGCGGGCATTGCGGCGGCGCTTATCGACGGTCGCCATGACACGCACCATCCGTGGCGAAAAAGAACGTGATGGGCTGCCTCTACCAAAATGCGGCGGGATGGTCGATAGTGGTCGGCAGAGCAGTTTGTGGACAATGGCGCATATACCCATCGGTTGGGCTACGCCCACCGACGGATGCGGTCAGGCTCCGCCCGACACCCTCAAACCCCGCTGCGGCCGGCGACGGCCGGGGTTTGAGCCAAGGGCCAGGGCCCTTAGCGATCCGCCGGCCAAGCCGGCCTGAAGAGAGTGCAGCGTGGCGTCATTCCTGTGCCAGGTTCAGACCATCCAAAGGGCCGCCGGCCGGTCCGCCGTGGCGGCGGCGGCCTATCGGTCGGGCGCGGCGCTGGTCGACGAACGGCTGGCGATGGAGTTCGACTTCGCCAACAAGGATGGCATCGAGCACGCCGAGATCATGGCGCCCGAGACGGCGCCGGCGGCGCTGCAGGACCGCGAGCGGCTGTGGAACGCGGCCGAGGCGGCGGAGTCCCGGCGGGATGGGGTGCCGGCCCGGGAGCTGCTGGTGGCCTTGCCGCATGAGCTCGATTTCGAGCAACGCCGCGAACTGGTCCGGGCCTTCGTCCAGGAGCACCTAGTGGCCAAGGGGATGATCGCCGACATCGCCATGCACCGGCCAGGGAAGGAGGGCGACCAGCGCAATTTCCACGCCCATATCCTGGTGACCACGCGGCGGGTCGGGCCGAAGGGACTTGGCCTGAAGGACCGCAGCTGGCGCACGCCCGAGCAGGTGCGGGAATGGCGTGCGGGCTGGGCCAAGATCCAGAACGAACACCTGCGTCGACACCTGGGTCCGAACGCGCCGCAAGTCTCGCATTTGAGCCTCGCGGAGCGCGGCGTGGACCGCGCACCGACGGTGCATATGGGACCGGCGGCGACGGCGCTGGAGCGCAAGAACATCGCCTCCGAACGAGGCGAGCAGAACCGTGACGTGCGGGCCCGCAACCGCAAGGTTCGCGAGGTGCACGTGGCGCTGGAGGAGACCATCGACAAGCTCGCCGCGCGCGAACCGATCATCCTGGTTCCGGTGCCGAAACTGGTGACCGACGCCGCGAAAGTCCGCGACGATTTGGTTGCGCAGCGAGACCAATGGGCGCGGGATCGCGATGCGCTTACGCCGCCGAAAGTGCTGACCGAACGCCAGGCCGAGCGTGAGCTGACGGCGGAGGCGGCGATCGCTCTGAAGGGCGCACGGGCGCGTCTGCAGCACACCGAACAGCGGGTCAAAAAGACCCGCGAAAAGCGTCTGCGATTGGTCCAGTGGATCCGCAATCCGGCGCGGATGATCTGGGCCAAACATGCCGAGCTGAACGCCCTGGCACGGGCCCGGGGAGACATTCGGCGCCACGAGGCGGCGCTGCAGGTTCGCCAGGCCTGGGCCCGCTCGGAGGCCGGTCTGGCGTTCATTGCGGCGCGACGTCAGCCGAGCGTCGCGGCTGCGGCTGATGTCGCCCGGCAACGCCGCACGCTGGAGCGAAAGATCAAGCGGATGGACAAGCGCATCGTCACCGCGACGCGCACCTACAACGACCTGCGCGTCGCCCATGAGCTCGGTCAGGTGGCGTTGAGCGTGCCGCGTACCTCGCCCGACGCGACACGGTTCGTGCGCGATGTCGGGACGCCGGCCAGGGCGGCGATCCAGGCCTATCCAGCCCAGGCGCGGCAGCTGGCGGTGGAACGGCTGAACCGAGGGCAGGGGCGGTCGATCGGCCGCAACCTGTTCCCCGGCCGGTAGAGGAGCGCGTGCGATGACCAAGGCCCAGAAGGCGCGCATCCTGCTCCCGGTGACCGCGGTGCTGCTGCTGCTGGCGGGGTCGTTCTCGACGCAATATGTGGCGCATGTCTTCCACTATCCGCGCGAGTTCGGCCCGGGACTGTTCGACGTCGGAGCGGTGCGGATCTATCCGCCCTGGGCCTTTATCGGCTGGTACGGCCGCTATGCGCGAACCTATCCCGACGCCTTCGAGATGGCGGCCTTGCTGCCGCTGGCGGTCCTGTTCATTCCGGCGATGGCGGCCATCGGCCTGAGCCGTCGCCTGCGGCGCTCGCCGCCGAAGTTCGGCAAGGGCGCCTGGGCGACGATGCCCGATGTCGAGCGGGCCAAGTTGATCCAGGCCGGCAAGCAGCTGAGCGGCCGAGTGCTCGGCCGGTTCGGCGATCGCTACCTCGCCTATCGCGGCATCGAGCACGCCATCATCGTCGGCGCCTCGCGCAGCGGAAAGGGAGCCGGCCACGTGGTCCCGACCCTGGTCTCCTGGCCGGAAAGCGCCTTCATCTACGACCGCAAGGGCGAGCTCTGGCACATCACCGCCGACCATCGAAAGACCTTCAGCCACGTCTTCTATTTCGCGCCGACCGACCCCAACACCGTGCGCTGGAACCCGCTGTTCGAGGTTCGCAAGGGGCCGATGGAGATCGCCGACATCCAGAATGTCGTCGGCATCCTGGTCGACCCGCTGGGCCGCAAGGCCGGCGACCTGAACTTCTGGGACCAGAGCGCCACGGACTTCTTCACCGCGGTGATCCTGCATGTGCTCTACAGCGAGCCGGACGACCGGAAGAACCTGGCCCAGGTTCGCCGGCTGCTGATCAACATCGATGCGACCCTGCACGCTATGCAGCACACGCTGCATCGGCATCGGCCCGACTATCACTCACCCGACGGCAAGGCCCGAAGCCCCGACGGCCAGCCGATCGCCGAGGTGCATCCTGAGGTGCTGCTGGGCGCCACGGCGCTGGCCAATCTCGACGAGCGGGTGAAGTCGAGCGTGCTGGCCACTTGCCGGGCCTCCTTGTCGCTGTGGGCCGATCCGCTGGTCGAATACGCCACCAGCTGGTCCGACTTCTCGATCGGCGACTTGGTGTGCTCGACCGCGCCGGTGAGCTTCTACATGATCACGCCGCAGGCCCACGCCGACCGGCTGGCGTTCCTGGTGCGGGTGTTCACACGCCAGACCATCAACAGCCTGATGGAGAGCGAACACGTCGACAGCCGAGGGCGCAAAAAGCTGCATCGCTTGCTGTTGATGCTCGACGAGTTTCCCAAGCTCGGCAGCCTGCCGTTCCTGGAGAACGCCATGGGCGAGATGGCCGGCTACGGCATCACCGCCCACCTGATCTGCCAGAGCTTCAACGACGTGTTTTCGAAGTACGGCGACCGCACGCCCCTGTTCGACAACATGCACATCACCGCGGCCTTCGCGACCTCGGAGCCGACCAGCATCGAGAAGGTGGTGCGGCGCGCCGGCAAGGCGCTGGAGATGCGCGAGAGCTTCAGCGATCCGCGCACCCTGTTCGGCCGGGCGCATCGCTCGACGTCGCAGTCGGAGCAGCAGCGCTACATCCTCTCCGAGGAGGACGTCCGCGGCCTCGACGACCGCAAGCAGTTCCTGTTCGTCAACAACTGCAAGCCGATCCTGGCGGACAAGATTCGCTACTACGAGGAGCCGTTCTTCCAGGATCGCACGGGCGACTATTTCCACGGTGTGCCGGCCAAGGTCCGGCAATCCCGGGGCCAGGCGGACCTGCCTGGGACAGCGACCATCGACTGGAAGGGGGTGCGGCCGGTGAAGGCCGCGCCCGCGCCGCACGAGGCCATCACACCGATCGCCACGCCGGCCGAGCCCGCCCCGACGGAGGCGATCGACGCCGGCGAGTACATATCAGCGCACTCCATCGAAAACCTGCGGCCCGACGAAGACGACAGTCTGCCCGGCGCCGCCTAGCGCCTTCTCGATTTACCTGGAGTTTCCATGGCCGTTTCGCACCCGATCGCTCAGGACCGCAAGGTCGCGGCGCTGAAGCAGGCCATGGGCCCGGTGATCGCCGCGGCGCTCGCCGACCGAATGGTGGTCGAGGTAATGGTCAATCCCGACGGCAAGATCTGGGTCGACAAGATAGGGGAGGGGCGTTCGTTCACCGGGCAGAGCCTGGCCAGCGCCGACGCCGATCGAATCCTCCGCCTCTTGGCGGACCACGTGGGCGAGGTCGTCACCCGTGACCGGCCACGGGTCAGCGCGACCCTGCCGGAGACCGGCGAGCGGTTCCAGGGCGCCTTCATGCCGATCGTGCCGAGCCCCGCCTTCGCCATTCGGAAACGCCCCGAGGTGGTGTTCACCCTCGACGACTACGTCGAGCAGGCGATCATGACGGCCGGCCAGGCGGCTGCGATCCGCGCGGCCGCGGTGAACCGCGACAACCTGCTGATCGTCGGCGGTACGGGATCGGGCAAGACCACCTTGGCGAACGCCATCCTCGCCGAGCCCGCGTTCGCGACCGACCGCGTGGTGCTGATCGAGGACACGGCGGAGCTACAGTGTTCGGCCGAGGACAAGGTGCAGATGCTGACCAAGCGCACTGAGCCGGTGGTCACCATGACGGATCTGGTCAGGGATACGCTGCGCCTGCGACCCGATCGCATTATCATCGGCGAAGTTCGCGACGGCTCGGCCCTGGATCTGCTCAAGGCCTGGAATACGGGCCATCCCGGCGGGCTGGCGACCATCCCCGCCAACAGCGCGCTGGAGGGGCTGACGCGGCTCGAGGATCTGATCGGAGAGGCGACGCCGCGGATTCCCTACCGGGCTATCACCCAGGCGATCAATGTGGTGATCTTCATCGAGCGAGCGCCAAATGGCCGACGGGTAAGGGAGGTCAGCCGGTTGGTCGGCCGCGAGGCGGAAACCTACCTCCTTGAGTCTGTCAGCCTTTAGGGCCGGGGATCGCGAGCGCGTGAATCTTCAGAGGCGCGGCGCCCAGTCTGCGATCTTGGCCAGGATATCGTCGAAGTCCGGCTGACCCCGGAAATAGAGCGCGCCTGAAGTAACGTAGGCCCTCTGCAGTTTCCGACGGACGTCAGGGTCGCTCAGGGCGAAGGCTTCGTTCTCGGCGATGACCGGGTTGTCCGCCTTGGGAAACCGCTTGGCCTTGTGGTCGAGGTAGGCTTGCGTGCCGATGAAGGCTTGGACAGTCGGGTCCTGGAGCAGCGCATAGACGTCGTAATGGTGGCGCATGAAGTTCGGCGGGAACGCGCCGGTCTCTTGCTGCTGGCGGAACTTTGTCGAGATCGCCTGCAGCTTTTCGACCAGGGTGTGGCCAGGGTGATAACAGGCGACGCCCAGGGCGCGGTTGTCGATGACCGCGACCTGGCTGGCGGCGTAGTCGTAGGCCCAAGAGCTGATGTCTCGCGCTTCGTTGGGTGCGACGTCGTCGAATCCCACCTCCAACAGGACCCCGTCCTTCAGGCCCTCGACCGAGCCGTTGGCGCTGGCGTAGGTCAGGCGGATGCCGGCGCTGCGGTATTGCCGGGTGTCGTCGAAGGCCGTGTCGCGTTCGACGGAGGTGATCCCGTCGATCGTGATGGTCTGGGCGAGGCGGTCGTAGAAGTCCTTGCGGCTCCCGATGTGCGCCGGCTTGTCGTGGTTGCGGCCAGTCATCACCGGCGGGTCCGCCGGCGGTTCGATGCGGATGTCGATGTCCTCCGAGAACCGGCTGATCAGTCCGTATCCTTTGGACAGCGAAGTTCCGCCCTTCAATTCGAAGGTCAGGCCCAATTGCTGCAGGCCGTAGAGGCTCTGCATGATCCAATAGTCCTTCTCGACCAGCGCGGGTGCGATGCCCTGGTCGTCGGCGACGATCCGGATCAGATCGGTGAACTGGGGGTGGCTGTGCAGGAAATCACGCGGCATCCTGCGCCCCGACCTCGGCCAGGGCCCGGGCGAAGAACTTCTTGGCCCGTTCGGAGCCGTAGGACTGGGCGGCCTGCTTAACCCGCGCCCGGTCACTGGCGGCCAGGCGCGCCTTGACGCGCCCCAGGACCTCCTCGGCGCTCTCCCCCAACTGGTCGAGATTGTTGACCAGATCGACCAGCAGAAACTCAGCTGTGAGCTTCTTCGGGAAGGCGGGCTTCATCCGGAAGTCATAGGTCCGACCGCCGAGCGCGAACTTGCCGTGGCGCTTGTGGTTATAGACCACGGTCTTGTTGTGCAGCTGGGTCGTCCCGACCCCGAGCGCGTTGTAGGCGTTCGGTGAGGCCAGCAGGAACGGACCGCCCTTCAGGAAGGTCGAGACCAGTGTCTCGTCCCCGGGTGGGGCCTTCCCGAAGGCGGTGTGCTTGGGCGCGTAGTAGAGGCCGCCAGACAGCTTGGCCAGCACCCCGGCCGGCCCCGCGGCCTTGAGGTGGCGATCGACCGCCGTCGACCATGGGGCCAGATCCGCCCGGCGGTAGGTCTGCCCGGGGCGGAGCTTGGCCTTGAACTGGTCGAACTTGCTCATGGCTCCAATCTAGGCCTCCGAGGCCAGTTTGCAAGGAATGCCATTAAGAATTCATGCAATGTGGATGAGTGTGGGCGCCCCAGGGGTGCGACCTTGGCGTCCTGGGCCACATCGCGTCTAATGGCTGAATGATCCAGTCGACCACTCGTCTTAGCCGCGGCGCGCGCCTGCGGCGCCGGCGGTCGCTGTGGGTCTATGGGGTGATCACCTTAGTCGGCGTCGTCTTGGGTGGTCTCGCGCTACTGATCTTGAAGCCTTAACGCCAATTGGGGAACGTCTTCCCCCAGGGCGGAGCCGTGCGTCTCGGCGCCATTTTCGAGCAGGGACGCCCCCGCGGCCCCCGAGTCGGAGAGCGGCCGGCGGGCGTGCTCGGTCCCGCCGCTAACGCGGCTCCTGCGGGCCCCCCCCTGGGGGCGCCGTTGGGGGCGCCGGCGGCCGCTCGACGGCGCTTCCCGCCACGCGCGGTGCGCGGGCTCCTCGCAGCCTTCATTCTAGGTTTGGCGCCAGGGCGGCTGCGCCCTGACGCGCGACCAGCATGGTCCTAGCGAAACCCGGCGCGCTAGCCCGACCAAGTCGACCGATTAGACCGATACCCGGTCGGCCGGCTTGAGGCTCATGGCGCGGCCGAGCGCGCAGCAGACGCTCGCGCCCTACCTGGACCTGACCCTGTCGCACAATCGCGGGGTGACCTTCGGCCTCTTCAACGCCGCCGGGACCTCCAGCTTGCTGATCATCGGCCTGACGGGCGCCATCGTGGCCGTCCTGGCGGTCTTGATTCTGCGCAGCCGCCGCCTTGTTCCAGCGCTCTGTCTTGGCCTTGTGCTCGGCGGGGCGATCGGCAACATCGTCGATCGGGCGCGCGACGGGGCCGTGACCGACTTCTTGGACTTCCATATCGCCGGAGCGCACTGGCCGGCGTTCAACATGGCCGACATTGGTGTCGTCGGCCTGGCAGGCTTCCTGATCTCCGATCTGGCTTCTGCGCGGCGGCGCAAGCCCGCGTGACGAACTGGGACCGCTCGGTCAGGACTCTTGCGACGGAAGGCCGGCCCCGGCGGCCGGGTTGGGCGGCTGGCGGCAAACCGACCATCGCCCATCGATAGGCGGTCGCTGTTGGGTGAAATCAGGGCTTGATCCTCTACCGACTAGAGGTGTTACGCCAAGGCCATGACTGATGACGCCGACAGCTGCGGATGCCACGGGGATACCGAACGCGCGCAGCACGACCCCGCCTACCGCCGCGCGCTCTGGATCGTGGTCGTGCTCAATGTGGGCTTCGGCCTGTTCGAGATCGTCGGCGGCTTCCTGGCCGGGAGCCAGGCGCTGAAAGCTGACGCCCTGGACTTTCTCGGCGATGGCTCGATCACCTTCGTCGGCCTCCTGGCCCTCGCCTGGACCGAACGTGCGCGGGCGCGGGTGGCCTTGGTCCAGGGCCTCTTCCTGGCCGGACTGGGCGTCGTCGTCATCGGGATGGCGGCGTGGCGCGCTCTGAACGCTATTCCCCCCGAGGCGGAGCTGATGGGCGGGATCGGCATTGCAGCGCTGGCGGTCAACGTCGTGGCCGCCTGGATCCTCTCTCGCTTCAAGGAAGGCGACTCCAACGTCCGCGCCGTCTGGCTGTTCTCGCGCAATGACGCCCTGGCCAATGTCGCCGTGATCGTTGCGGCCGGCCTGGTCTACTGGACGCACAGCGCCTGGCCCGACTTGGTTGTGGCCGCGGCCATTGCGCTGCTGTTCCTGCATTCGGCCACTGAGATCATCAAAGACGCCCGCCGCGAGCTGAACGAACCCGCACATGTCAGCTGATTGCGCGCGCCTGCCCACTTCGATCGAGTGCGGCCTTCGAAGGATACTGCTTCTCAGTCTCATCGTTGTCAGCTGGGCTGTGTTGGCCGGCGGGGCCCGCGCCGAGGCGACGCCCGCGGAGACGATCTGGCGGCTGCTCGACTATGTGGCCGTGGACTATGCGGGCGCCGTCGAGAACGGCCGAGTGTCCAACCCGGCGGAATACGCCGAGATGGTGGAGTTTTCGGGTTCCGTCCGCACCCGCTTGAAGAGTTTGCCCGGCATCGCGTCCAAACCGGGGCTCGAACGCGGCGCCGTCGAACTCGAGAAAGCCATCTCCCAGAAGGCCTCGCCGGCGCTTGTGGCGACCAGGGCGCGGAGCCTGGCTGCCGAGCTCCTGGCGGCCTACCCCGTCGCGCTCGCGCCGCAGGGCACTCCGGACCTTCAGCGTGGCGCGGCGCTCTTCGGCGAGCAATGCGCCTCATGCCACGGCGTGAACGGCGACGGGAAGGGGCCCGACGCCAAGGGCATGGACCCGCCGCCGATCGCTTTCGCCGATCGCGCGCGCGCCGATCACCGCAGTGTCTTCGCGCTCTACCAGGTGATCGATCAGGGTTTGGACGGCACGGCGATGGCGAGCTTCGCCCACCTGCCGGCCGAGGACCGCTGGGCGCTGGCCTTCTATGTGGGCCGCTTCGCTTATGACGCCGAGGCCGCGCAGCGCGGGGAGCGTCTGTGGCGTAGCGATCCCGAGGTTCGCGCGGCGTTTCCAGATCTGGCGGCGATCACCCGTGTTACTCCGGCCAGCTTGGCTGCGACCCTCGGCGCGAAGAACGCGGGGGACCTCACAGCCTTCTTGCGTCGGTCGCCCGAGGTTGTGACCACTCCCTCCGATGGTCCAGTGTTGGACGTGGCGCGGGCGAAGCTCGCCGCGACCGTCAGGGCCTATGCGGCGGGAGACCGGCGGGCGGCCACCGATCTGGCGCTTTCGACCTATCTCGACGGCGTTGAGCCGGTGGAGCCGGCGATCGCCGCCCGCGACCGCGCCCTGCTGGCGCGAATCGAGGCGGCCATGGGCGAGTTCCGGCAGCGCATCGCTCGCGGCGTCCCGGTCGAGGCTGTGCGAGAACAGGCGGTCCTCATCGAGGACTTGTTCGGCGAGACCGAGGCGATCCTCGCGCCGGCCAAGGCCGACATGGCTTCGGCGTTCCTGGGCGCCTTCACCGTGCTGCTCCGCGAAGGCCTGGAAGCGCTGCTCATCGTGGTGGCCATGATCGCCTTCCTGCGCAAGGCTGAGCGGCAGGACGTGCTGGCCTATGTCCACGGTGGCTGGGCGAGCGCGCTCGCCGCCGGCGTCGCCCCCCGGGTGGCGGCGACCTATTTGATCACCATCAGCGGCGCGAGCCGAGAACTGACGGAGGGCTTCGGCGCCCTCTTCGCGGCGGTTGTGCTGCTCAGCGTCGGAATCTGGATGCACGGCAAGAGCCAGGCCGACGCCTGGCAGCGCTACATCCGTGAGAAGCTCTCACGCGCGCTCTCGCGCCGCTCGGCTTGGTTCCTGTTCCTGCTGACCTTCGTCGTGGTCTACCGCGAGGTGTTCGAGACCATCCTCTTCTACGCCGCGCTCTGGAACCCTGCGACCGCGCCGGCTGTCCTGGCCGGTGCGGGTGTCGCCGTCGCCGCCTTGGGCGCCGTCGCCTGGATCATGCTGCGGTACAGCCGCAAGCTGCCGATCGGGAAGTTCTTCGCGTTCAGCGCCGCCCTGGTGGCGGTCCTGGCCGTGGTGCTGGCGGGCAAGGGCGTCGCTGCGCTGCAGGAGGCCGGGATGATCAGCGTCTCCGCGGTGCGGGGCTTGCCGCGCATCGAGGTGCTCGGCTTCTACGCCACCCTACAGACGCTGGCCGCGCAGTTCTCTGCGCTGGGCGTGCTGATCGCCGGCTTCCTCCACAACCGTCGCGCCGCCGCGGTCCACGCGGCGGACGCGCCCTAGCGGGGAGGGCGATCCATGGCCGCCCGCCATCCGTCCGTCCGCGGCGCGGCGTCGGCCCGCCCTGAATTCGTGCAGGCTGTCGGCCGGGCCGTCGATCACTACAATGCCGGGCGATGGCGCGCGGCCGAGACCGAAGCCCGCCTCGCCCTTGGCTTCGCGCCTGCCGATCCGTCAGCGCTGAACGTCGTGGCCGGCGTGGCGATGCAGGAAGGGCGGACAGCCGAGGCCCTCGCGCTCTTCCAACGCGCGTTGGCGGGTCAGCCCAAGAACCCGTTCATCCAGTTCAATCTCGGTGAGGCCCATCGACGGGCCCACGCCTTGGCCAAGGCCCTGCCGTACTTCGAGCGCGCCGCAGCGCTGAAACCGGACTTCGCCGAAGCCTTCGCTTTCGCCGCCGAGGCGCTGCGCGGCCTTGGACGGGGGCAGGCGGCCGAACAGCGCTACCAGACCGCGCTACGCCTCTCGCCGAGGTTGCCGGTGGCGCTCAACGGCTACGGCCTCCTGCTCCTTCGGCGCGGTGAGCCGTCCCGGGCTGGGCCGCTCTTCGCCACAGCGCTGGACGGCATGCCCCCAAGCCATCCGATGGCCCCGGGGTTGTGGTCGAACCTCGGGGTGGCCCGCCTGCAGCTCGGTCAGGGCCTCGAAGGCCTCGAAGACCTGGCCCGCGCCGTGGACTTGAGCCCGCAGACGCCGGGCCTGTGGCGCCTGCTGGCCAGCAGCCTGCGGCACACCAAGGTCGCGCCCTCCGGCGAGATGTTCCGGAGCGTCCTGCTGCAGCTCTTCGATCACGACGACGTCAATCCGCGCAATCTGGCTACGGCGACCCTGGCCGTTCTGCGGCAGGACGCTGAGATCGACAGGCTGCTGCACGCCATTGAGGCGCGGCCGGCCGACATCGCGCGGATCATCGCCGAAGACGGCGCAGTCGCCGCGCGGCTGGTCCAGGATCCGCTGTTCCTCGCGTTGCTCGAAGCGGCGCCGATTCCAAGCATTGCGGTCGAGTTGCTCATGGTGCGGCTGCGTGCGGATCTGCTCGCGGCAGCTGTTGAAGCGCCCGAGGCTCTGGACGACGAATTAGCCCTGGCGGCCCGCTTGGCCCGCCAGGCCTTCCTCAACGAGTACGCCTACTTCGTCAGCCCTGACGAACACCGGGGCGTCGAACAGCTCGGCAAGTTGCTCGACCGCGATGACTTGGGCCGCCGTCCGGGCGACGCTGTCCGGATCGCCATCCTGGCGGCTTACCGCCCTCTGAGCACGACCCCGCACGCGGCTAGACTCTTGCGCGATCTCGTTCCGGCCATCGCCGACCTAGTCCGCGAGCAGGTCGCCGAACCGGCGCTGGAGAGGGAATTGCGCGCCGGGTTGGCGGTGCTCAAGGCGGCCACCGACCTCATCTCCGTTGCGGTCCAGCGGCAATACGAAGAGAGCCCCTATCCCCGGTGGACGCGGTGCGGCGTCGGCACTCCGCTTGCCTTCGCCGACGCCGTGCGCATCGCGCTGCCACATCTTGGGGAGGGCCAGGCGCCGGAGGTCGAGCGCCCGCGTGTCCTCATCGCCGGCTGCGGCACCGGACTGGAGACCATGCGGGTCGCCAACACCTACAAGGACGCGTCGATCTTGGCCGTCGACCTCAGCGGCGCGAGCCTCGGCTACGCGATGCGGAAGACCCAAGAATACGGCCTCGCGAACGTCGAGCACCTGCAAGCCGACATCCTCGACCTTCCGGTCCTCACCGAGCGGTTCGATCTCATCGACAGTTTCGGCGTGCTGCACCACATGGCCGACCCGGCCGCGGGCCTGCAGGTGCTGTCGGATCTGCTCAAGCCCGGCGGCCTGCTGTTCATCGGCCTCTACAGCGAGCTCGGACGCCAGGGCGTCGTCGAGGCCCGGGCCCACATCGCCGCCCGGGGCTATCCCGCCACACCCGAAGGGGTCCGCGACCTCCGCCATGACCTGATGGTCCGACCCCGCTCCCCCGAACTGGAGACGGTGTTGAGCCCCGCCTCCGATTTCTGGACCACGTCGGACTGCCGCGACCTTGTCTTCCACGTCAATGAGCATCGTTTCACCCTGCCGCAAGTGGGTCAGCTGCTGGACGACGCCGGCTTGGAATTCCTCGGGCTACAGTTCGGCCACGCCGCGGACCGGACGCGTTTCCTCGCCGAACACCCTGCTCTAGGGGCGATTCAGGACCTCACGGCCCTGCATCGCCACGAGCTGAACCATCCGGAAGTGTTCGGCGACACCTACCGGATCTGGGCGCGGCGCTCGCGCCATCGGCGGCGGCGATGACCCGAACGCCGCAACCGCCCAAGGTGGATCTTCCTCTCGAACAGAGGCGCGTGAGGCGCCGTTCGCTGATCGCCTTCCTGGTCTGCGCTCCGACACTCGCCTTGGTCACCCTCGCTCTTCCGGTCTGGTTCAACTTCCCGACCGGCGTGGCGGAGCGGCTCGCCCTCGTCCTGCGCGCCGACCTGGTCGTGGCGCTCTGGGTGGTGATCGCCATTCGTATGGTGGCGAAGGTCCGGTTCGAGTCGAAGGACGACAACCCCGGCTCCGCCTTCGGCGCGCCCAGCGCCCGACTGGCGGTGCCCGCGGCCTTCCTGCAGAATACCTTGGAGCAGGCGTTCATCGCCATCGTCGGCCATGTCGCGCTCGCCACCGTCGAGGGGGAGGCGCCGATTGCCTACGTCCTCGGCTCCGTGGCGCTCTTCTGTCTTGGCCGCGCGACCTTCCTTCTCGGCTATCCGCACGGGGCCGGCGGCCGCGCCTTCGGCGTCGCCACCACGGCCCTCCCGATGCTCGGGGCCTATGCCTGGGTGATCATCGCCATCGTCCGGGATGTCATCGGGAAGGCTTGAGCGGCGCCCTTGGCGACCCTCCTGGGCAGTCTACGACCTCCAGCCTGTGGAAGGTCGCGGCGGTATCGGCGTCGAGCCGCAGCAGCCTTTTCCATCCTGTTGGACCGGAGGGCAGGGCACGTCCGCATAGGAGCAGAACACGCAGCAGTCGCCGGGCTTGGGTTTGAGGACGGCGCCGCAGCTTGGGCAGTCGAAGAAATACTGGCACGCGTCGGTTGGCATGATCTGGGTCGTCCGGGCTGCGCAGGCCGGGCAAGTAAGGGTGGAGGCGAGCTGCAACGTCGTAGGGGTCATCCGAGGGTCCTGAGGATTGCGAGCAGCCTGGGCTCCAAGAGCGGTTGCCAGGCCAAGGCCGCGAGGGTCAGAAGGGTGGCGACGGTCAGCAGGCCTACCGTCAATCGGGAAGGGACGGCGCATGAACTGGCGCGCGCGCAGGCCCGTCGGCGACGCCAGGTCATCACCCAACCCAGGGCGAGCACCCCCCCCGCGGCGAAGGTCAGCCATGTCCTCTGGCCGGCCACCCACGCGGTCCCGGCGAGGCTCAGACCAGCGAGCGACAAGGCGATCGGGAGCACACAGCACGAGATCCAGGCCAGCAGGGCGGCGCCAGCCCCGACAGCGGCCGCCCAGCCCACGGCGGCTTCGGCCGTTCCGCGGGGGCGCCGCTCACTTCCCAATGACATCCAGACCTCCGTCGCGCTTGATGCTAGTCTGCAACCTGTAGCCACTACAGGAACAAGGACTTTCTGCGCCATGGGACATGGACTGACGCGCGGCCGCCTGGCCGCGGACGCCGGGGTGAATCTGGAGACTGTTCGCTACTACGAACGCGTCGGCCTGATGCCGGAGCCCGACCGCACCAGCGGCGGTCATCGCGACTACCGGCCGGAGCACCGCCAGCGCCTCGTTTTCATCCGGCGCGCGCGCGAGCTCGGTTTCAGCCTGGACGACATCCGCGCCCTGATCGCCCTTTCCGAGCCTGGCCGCCGGACCTGCGCGGAGGTCGAGCCGATCGCCGCGGCCCACCTCTTCGCGGTCCGCGCCAAGATCGAGGATCTCCGCCGTCTGGAGATGGTGTTGGACGACGCCGTCGGCCGGTGCGCCGGCGGCACGGCGCCATCCTGTCCGGTCATCGAGGTTCTTGGCGGTCGCTAGAAGGTGCGGAGCGCCGGCCGCCACAGCCTTGCGCTGGCCCCGACAGGATGTGGACAGCTTTACCACGACAGGCTTAACCTGAACCTGATCGCAGCGGGTGTGGCCACGGCGCTCAGCCTGCCATCCGACGCCTTGCGAGACTT
Source organism: uncultured Phenylobacterium sp. (assembly GCA_964643835.1). Lineage (GTDB taxonomy): Bacteria > Pseudomonadota > Alphaproteobacteria > Caulobacterales > Caulobacteraceae > Phenylobacterium. The sequence goes on from CAZXVO010000046.1 coordinate 15,136, forward strand.
CCCCGTTGACCGTTCGAAGCGACCCGTTCTTCCTCAGCGATCAAGAGACGGCCGTCGACCTCCTCTACTACGAGGCGGTCGCGCGAACGGTTGTGCGCCTGATCCGACAGAGCGCCACCGTGCCGGTGACCATCGGCGTGCATGGCGACTGGGGCGCGGGCAAATCCAGCGTCCTGAAGATGACGTCGGCCGCCTTCGAAGGCGACAAGCGCGTCGTCACCCTCTGGTTCAACGGCTGGGTCTTCGAGGGATTCGAAGACGCCAAGGCTGTGGTGATCGAGACACTGGTCTCGGAGCTGCGCCGCGCGCGGCCGACCTCGACCAAGGTGGCCGAGGCGGCGAAGAAGGTGCTCAAACGCGTCGACTGGTTCAAGGTCGCCCACAAGGCGGGGGGGCTGGCGTTCACCGCTGCAACGGGCATCCCGTCCCCCGATCTGCTGAAGGCGCTCTATGATGGCCTGTCCGGTCTGGTCGCCAACCCCGCCGAGCTGATCACCGCGGAGAACCTCAAGGCGGTGACCGAACAGGCCGGCGGGCTGCTGAAGGCGGCCGATTCCGCGTCCGAGACTGTCCCCGATCAGATGCATGCGTTCCGCAAGGAGTTCGACGAACTCCTCGACGCCGCCGACATCGACCAGCTGGTGGTGCTGATCGACGACCTCGACCGCTGCTTGCCCGAGACGGCCATCGCCACACTCGAAGCGATCCGCTTGTTCCTGTTCGTGCCGCGGACCGCGTTCGTGATCGCCGCCGACGAGGCGATGATCGAATACTCAGTCCGCCGCCATTTTCCCGAGTTGCCGGCCACGACCGGTCCGATGAGCTACGCCCGGAACTACCTGGAAAAGCTCATCCAGGTTCCGTTCCGGATACCCGCCCTCGGTCTGGCGGAGACCCGGGCCTACGTGACGCTTCTGCTCACCCAGCGCGCGCTAGGGGAGGGGGCTCCGCAGTTCCAGGCCTTGCTCGCCGCGGCCCGGGAAGATCTCCGCCGGCCCTGGGCGAGCCGCGGCCTCGATCGCAAGGCGGTCCAGGCCGCCTTGGCGGGCGCCATACCGCCGCCCGTCGACGAGGCCTTGCGCATCAGCGCACAGATCACCCGCCTGCTCACCGACGGGACGCGCGGCAACCCACGGCAGATCAAGCGTTTCCTGAATTCCATGGCGCTTCGGCGCGCGATCGCTGAGGAGCGCGGCTTCGGGGACGAGATCGAGCTACCGGTGTTGGCCAAGATCATGCTCGCCGAACGGTTCGCGCCGGACCTGTATGAACAGCTCTCGCGGCTGGCCGCGGCGGCGTCCAACGGCAAGGTGCCGGCTCTGGCCGCCCTCGAGACGGCGCCGAAGGAGGCCGAAATCGCCGAACCGGCGGGCCGATCTCGCGCCAAATCGACCTCGCGCTCAGCGCCCGAGATCGACGATTGGCTCAAGAGCGACTGGGCCAAGGGCTGGGCCGCCATCGATCCGCCCCTGGCCGACGTCGATTTGCGGCCTTACGTCTTCGTCACCCGCGACAAGCGCAGCTTCTTCGCCGGCGTGATCGCCGCCGACCATCTGGAAGCCCTCGTCGATCGGCTCAGCGGTTCAGCGATGGCTGCGCGGTCGGCCGAGCCGGAGGTCGGCCGGCTCACCGAACCCGAGGCTGAACAGGTCTTCGACGCCCTACAGGCGCGTATCCTGTCTTCTGACAAGCTGGTCACGGCTCCGGCGGGCGTCGCCGGCCTGGCGCTGCTCGCGCGGCTGCGCGCGCCCCTGCAGCGGCGACTGCTCTCCTTCCTACAGGACCTCCCGACCGAGAAGGTCGGCGGCTGGGCGGCGACGAGCTGGGGCGGGGCTTTCGTAGAGCCTGGCCTGGTCGCTGAATTCGCCGCCTTGCAACAGGTCTGGGCCACGACGGCGGGCAGCGCCGGGCTGAAGGCGGCGGCGGCTGCCGCCGCTAAACTCAAGCGGCCGGGCTGATCATGGGCACGTCCAGCGCCTACGGCGGCCCTCAGATCGGACTCATCCCGAGTTGGGTGGACGACCCTGCGGCGGGCGTCGCCGCGCGCGCCCCCCCCCCCCCCCGGGGGCCCCGGGGGGGGGCCCCCCGGCCGGGGCCGGCACCCCCCCCGCGCCCGGGGTGGGCGGGCGCGACCCCACCCGGCCCGGCGGGCGGGCGTTTGGGCCGCGGGCGCTGCGCATCACACCCGACGTCAGCGGCGCCGGCTCCTTGCGCGGCGCCAGGACGGCCTTCAACCAGTTCGCCCGGACCGGCAATCGCGACGCCCTGGCGCGGGGCGTCTCGCGCTATGTGCGCGACGGGGTAGGGGGAAGCGACCGCGCCGCCCGGCGCATGGGCGAGGCTCGAGCGTCGGCCGGCCGTCTCCTCGGCGTCGTCCGTGATTTCAGCCGTGACGGCCCGGCGGAAGCGCTGCGCCGAGTGAACCTGGGCGATCTGGCCGGTCGGCCCGCTGAAGATGTCTTCCTCGCGCTGCTCGAAGTCATCTGTCCGCCGGGCGGCTCCCTGGACGAAGCCATCGCCCGCCAGGGCATGCTCGAGGCGATCGACGCCCTGGCCGAGGAGGGACTCGGCCCCTTCGACGACCTGACGGCCGGCCAGCTGGAAGAGTTCTTCCTGGACGTGGTCGCCCGCACGATCGAAGCCCGGATCCTCAACGACATCGGCGCTAAGGGCGTCAGTATTCCCCACGATGTGGGCGCCATCGACAAGCTGCAGGCGCAGCTGCACGACTTCGTGGCCGGCACGGTGCGGAGCGAGTTGGCGGGCCGGCTCGATGGGGTCGCGAGCCTCAGCGACCGGGCCGTTGTCGGCGCCGCGAACGGTATCTATGCGGCCGCGTTCGAGATGCTGGCCATCCTCGGAGATGACGCATGAGGCCGCACAGCGTGGTTTGCAGGCTCGGCGATCGGGACCGGACCCGCATCCCGCCAGCCACCGGGACGCTCAGGACGGAGATCTCGTTCATCAGCGGGGACCGCCGTCTCGATTTCGGCCTCGGTCAGGCCCTGGAGCAACTGGCCGCGGTCGGATTACGGCCCAGCGAGGTCGCGGTCGACCTGGCGGTGCTCGCCGCGGCCCTTACCGCCGCCGATACGCGGGTCAACCGGCATTCCGAGTCCCAGGACGGTTGGACCCGGCAGATCGCCCTGGAGCTTCCGGTCTCCGACCCGGGCCTCTGGGCGTCCGTGGACAGTCTCCTCGTCCAGATGCTGAACTTCCTGACCGGTGATCGCTGGTCGCTGCGCTTCCGCGCCCGCGCCGCGGGGTTGAAGCGACTGGCGCCGGCGCCGACTCGGTTGGCGATGTACCGACCCCCGGACGTCTGCCTGTTCTCAGGCGGCCTCGACAGTTTCATCGGCGCCATAGACCTTCTCGCCGCCGGCCGATCGCCGATGCTGGTGAGCCACTATTGGGACGGGGTGACGAGCGCGCACCAGACCTTCTGCGCCGACCGGATCGAGAAACACTACCCCAAGTCCGGGTTCATGCATCTACGGGCCAGGGTGGGTTTTCCGACCGATGTCGTAGCGGGCTCGGCAGTCGAGAACTCGCTTCGTGGACGCTCATTCCTGTTCTTCGCCCTGGCGGCCTTGGCCGCCGACGCGATCGATGACGACGTGACGATCCACGTGCCGGAGAATGGGCTGATTTCCCTGAACGTGCCGCTCGATCCGCTGCGCCTCGGCTCCCTCAGCACCCGCACGACCCATCCCTTCTACATGGCGCGGTGGAACGAGTTGCTCGCTCGCCTGGGCATCCGCGCGACCCTGCTCAACCGATACCGTCATCAGACAAAGGGCGAGATGGCCCGCGGCTGCGCCGACCAGGCCTTCCTGCGAAAGTCCGCCAAGGAGACGATGTCCTGCAGCTCGCCGGCCAAGGCCCGCTGGTCCGGCGCCCCTCCGCAGCATTGCGGGCACTGTGTCCCCTGTCTGATCCGCCGGGCGGCGCTCCAGGCCGGTCTCGGTGCGGACGACACCGCCTACACCCTGGCCAACCTTCACGCCGGGCCGCTCAATTCGGCGAAAGCGCAGGGGGAGCATGTACGGTCCTTCCAGCTGGCGATCACCCAGCTGGCGGCCCGCCCGCGCTCGGCGCGATTCCGCATCCACCAGCCCGGTCCGCTCAACGACGCTCCGGCCGAGTTGCCGGCCTATGAGCAGGTCTATGTTAATGGCCTGCACGAGGTCGGAGCATTGCTGGCCGGCGTGGTCGCACGGCCCTTCTGATGTCGCCCATCGTCCCTCGACTGATCGACATGCACTGTCATCTCGATCTCTATCCTGATCACCCTGCTCTGATCGAAGAATGCGACCGCCACCAAGTCGCGACCTTGGCGGTGACGACCACGCCGAAGGCTTGGCGGCGCAATATCGAGCTCGCCAGTCGCTCGAGCCATGTCCGCGTCGCACTCGGGCTCCACCCGCAGGTCGTCGCCGAACGGAAGTCAGAGATCGCCCTGTGGGAGGCGCTGCTGCCCGAAGCGACCTATGTCGGCGAGGTCGGGCTGGACGCCGGGCCGCGATTTTACCGATCGTTCGAGGATCAGAAGGCCGTGTTCGAGCGGGTGTTGAGCGCCTGCGCCGAGGCCGGCGGGAAGATCCTCACCATCCATAGCGTCCGCGCGGTCGGCCAAGTTCTCGGCCATCTTGAGAGTCTGTTGCCGCCCGATCGGGGCCGGGCGGTGATGCACTGGTTCACCGGGACCAAAGCCGAGGCGAGGCGGGCGGCGGAATTGGGCTGCTACTTCTCCGTCAACGCCCAGATGCTGCTCCAGCCGCGCCATCGCGAGGTGGTCGCGGCGTTGCCGATGAACCGCCTTCTGTCCGAGACCGATGGACCCTTTACCCAGAATGACGGGCGGCCGAGCCGGCCGGCAGATGTCTCCCGGATGATCCCGGAATTGGCTGCGCTACGCGGGGTCCCGGCTGAGACCATGCGGCGGGCCCTGGTCGACAATCTGAAGGCCCTCGTCACACCATAGCTGGCGCGTCCGCGAAATTGGCGGCCGGGGTCCGCGCCCGGCATCGCAGGGGAGGTCCATGGCGTGGCTGTGTTTTCGCAAATCGAGGTCGAAGGGATCGCGGGCGCCCTGGGCGATACGACGCTGGGGCTGACCGGCACCGAGATCGGTCACGTCCTCAACACCTTGAAGATGGCGGATCCCGATCCCACTGCCAACAAGCGCAATCGGTTGCTGGCGGCCTTCGCCGCCGATCAGAACAAACGCCAGAACCGGACCGCGATCCTCGAAGTCATCAGGCGCGCGATGGCGCCGGTCCGGTGGCTCGGCAAGCGCGAGGGGTACGAGCCCCTGCGACTACGCCTGAACGAGACGCTCGTCTTGATGGGACTGGAAGTCGATGCTGCGGGCAAGCTCTCGAACGTCGCCGTCGCCTCGACCATTGGCGAGGCCGAGAAGCGTGCTCGCGATCTTCGGGCCGACCTGCTGAGGCGCAACGTCCATCCCGACGTGCTGGCTTTCTGCCGACCTGAGTGGGTCGCGGAGAACTATTTCCACGCAGTCTTGGAGGCGGTGAAGAGCATCGCCGACAAGCTCAGGGCGAGGACCGGCCTGATCGACGACGGCGCGCCACTGGTGAACCGCGCATTGGGCGGCGACACGCCGATGCTCGCGATAAATCCTCGCCGGACGAAGAGCGAGCAGGACGAGCAGCGCGGCTTTGCGAACCTGGTGATCGGAACCTTCGGCATGTTTCGCAACCCGACCGCCCACGAGGCGAGGATCCGCTGGGACATGAGCCTGGAGGATGCGGAGGATCTGCTGTCGCTGGTCTCCCTCATCCATCGACGATTGGACACCGCCGCGATGCCGTCTCGTGGCTGAGGAGCGACCAACTCGGGCGGCATACTGTTCTCGTCACGGGACGCCCGGGCGCGGCGCCCGAGCGTCTTCCTGGGTGAGCTATTGCTTCTGAATCGCCGTGATTTCGCCGGCGCCGCCTTGCAGCTTGAGGTCGAAGGCCACCTTGTCGCCGACCTTGACCGACTGGGCTAGCGCCGGAGTCGCCTTGAAGCCCATGGTCATCGCGGGCCACTCGGCCTCGGGAATGGGCGCATGGTCCACGGTGATGGTCCCGGCGGTGGCGTCCACGGCGGTGACCGTCCCCGTGCCCTTGGCCATCTTGGCGTCCGCAGGCATCGCCATGCCCGTCATGTTGGAGCCGGAAGCGACCGGCGCGGCCGCCGCCGGCGCGGGCGGCGCCGCGCCAGCCTCGACCGTGGCCGCCTCCTTCTGGCCGCAGGCGGCGAGGGTTCCGGCCAGACCGAGAGCGGCGGCGGTGAGGATCAGGTGCTTCATGGGGTTTCTCCTTGGGTTGAAGCGGTGAGGGGAGGGTTGGCGGGCCATCGGCGGCGCAGCAGCAGGTATCCCGCGGGGATGACCAGCATCGAGAGCAGCGGCGCGGTCAGCATCCCGCCGATCATCGGGGCGGCGATCCGGCTCATGACTTCGGAACCGGCGCCGTGGCCGATGAGGATGGGCGCGAGGCCGGCCAGGATGACGGCCACGGTCATGGCCTTGGGGCGGACGCGGAGCAGGGCGCCTTCGCGTACGGCTGCGGTCAGGTCGTCGCCGCTGGGATTGGGACCGCGGTCCGCCAGCGCGTGCTTCAGGTAGATCAGCATCACCACCCCGAACTCAGCCGAGACGCCGGCCAGCGCGATGAAGCCGACGCCGGTGGCGACGGACTGGTGGAACCCGAGCAGGTAGAGCGCCCAGATGCCGCCGGTCAGCGCGAAGGGCAAGGTGGCCATGATCAGGGCCGCCTCGTCGAAGCGGCCGAAGGTGACGTAGAGCAGGACGAAGATGATCAAGAGCGTCGCCGGCACGACGATCTTCAGCCGCTCGACGGCGCGCTGCAGATATTCGAACTGGCCGGAATAGGCGATCGAGACGCCCGGCGAGAGCTTGACGTCCTTGGCCACGGCGCGCTGCAGGTCCTGGACGACGGCGTTCAGGTCGCGGCCGCGCACGTCGATATAGACCCAGGTCGAGGGCCGCGCGTTCTCGGTCTTCAGCATCGGCGGACCGTCGGCGATCTCGATCTTCGCCACCGTGCCGAGCGTGATCTGTTGGCCCGCGGGCGTCAGGATCGGCAGGCTTCGCAGGCCCTCCAGGCTGTCGCGGATCTCGCGCGGATAGCGGACATTGATCGGATAGCGGGCCAGCCCTTCGACGGTCTGGCTCACCGTCTCGCCGCCGATCGCGCCGGAGACGATCTCCTGCACGTCGGCGATGTTGAGGCCAAAGCGCGCGGCCGCGGCGCGGTCGATGTCGACATCGACATAGCGCCCGCCCGTCAGCCGCTCGGCGAGCGCCGAGCTGACGCCGGGGACGCGCTTGGCCACCGTCTCGACGTCGTGGGCGATGCGGTCGAGCTGGGCGAGGTCAGCGCCCGAGACCTTCACCCCGATCGGGCTCTTGATGCCGGTGGCCAGCATGTCGATGCGGTTGCGGATCGGCGGCACCCAGAC
>CAZXVO010000047.1:0-22498 GCA_964643835.1 uncultured Phenylobacterium sp.
CGGCCACGCGGGCGCGGGCGGCGATCGCCGGGTCGACGGTGACCTCGTAGCGGTCGTGCACCAGGGTCTCGTAGATGTTCTCCAGCGTGATCCGCTTCATGTGCGGGCACAGGTTGCAGGGGCGCACGAACTCGGTGTCGATGGCGTCCACGGCGACGTTGTCGGCCATCGAGCACTCGGTGATCAGCACCACCTGCTTGGGCTTCCGCTGCAGGACATAGTCGTTCATCGCCGCCGTGGAGCCGGCGAAGTCGGACACTTCCAGCACCTCGGCCGGGCACTCGGGGTGGGCCAGGACCTCGGCCCCCGGATAGGCGGCCTTGATCTCCAGGATGTCGGCGGCGGTGAAGCGCTCATGCACCTCGCAGCGGCCCTTCCAGGCGATGATGCCGACCTCGGTCTGGCGGGCGACGTTGCGGGCCAGGAACTCGTCGGGGATCAGGATGACCCGGTCGACGCCCCACTGGCGGGCGGCTTCCTCCACCACCTGCACAGCGTTGGCGCTGGTGCAGCAGATGTCGGTCTCGGCCTTCACGTCGGCGGTGGTGTTCACATAGGTGACAACCGGCAGGCCCGGATAGCGCTGCTTGATCAGCCGCACATCGGCGCCGGTGATCGAGGAGGCCAGCGAACAGCCGGCGAGCATGTCGGGGATCAGCACGCGCTTTTCCGGCGACAGGATCTTGGAGGTCTCGGCCATGAAGTGGACGCCGGCCTGGATGATCACCGCGGCGTCCGAGCGCGCGGCTTCCTTGGCCAGGCCCAGGCTGTCGCCGATATAGTCGCCCACGCCGTGGAAGATGTCCGGCGTCATGTAGTTGTGGGCCAGGATGACGGCGTTCTTCTGCCGCTTCAGCCGATTGATCTCGGCGATCAGGGGCGCCTTGGCGCGCCACTCCATGGGGGTGACGTGATGCTTGACCTTCTCCCAGGCGGGGAGAGTGGCGCGTTCCACCTCGGGGGTGAAATCGAACTGGAAACCATCGGCCATCGGCGCCTCCTTATGCTCACAGTGAGCATTTCACCGACCAAAAAAACCGCCGCGGGGGGTCTCGGGGGCCCGTCGGCGTCTCGGATATGCTCAAAGAGAGCAAAACCGATGAGGGAGATATAGCCGCCTTCATCCCTGGCGCCAAGTGCGGCGTATGACAGATTTTCTAGACCCGACCTTCCGCCGGGCTGATGAGGTCGGCGATGGCCTGGGCCAGGTCCTCGCCGCTGAAGGGCTTGCGCAGCAGGGGCCAGGGGGCGCCCTCGGCGGCGGCCAGGGCGTCGCCGGTGTAGCCGGAGGCCAGCAGCACCGGCAGCCCGGGGCGCAGGGCGACGGCTTCGCGGGCCAGATCGACCCCCGTTCTTCCGCCAGGCATGATCAGATCCGTGATCAGCAGGCCAAAGGGCGACCCTTCGCGCAGCCGGTCGAGCGCCGGGGCGACGCTGTCGGCATGGACCACCTCGTGCCCCTGTTCCTCCAGGAGGGCGGCCACCATGGCCGCCACGGCCGCGTCGTCCTCGACCAGCAGCACCCTGAGGCCCGGCGCGCGGTCGGCGGCTTGCGATTCTGGCGGAGCCTCGGGAATCTCGACCCCGGACAGGGGCAGGTGCAGACGCACGCTGGCGCCCTTGCCTGGCGCGGAGTCGATGGTGACACCGCCGCCGCTCTGCCGGGCGAATCCGTAGACCTGGGACAAGCCCAGGCCTGTGCCCTTGCCCACGCCCTTGGTGGTGAAGAAGGGTTCGAAGACGTGCGCCAGGGTTTCGGCGTCCATGCCGACCCCCGTGTCGTGGACGGACACCCGGACATAGCGACCAGGCGGCGTCTCCGGCGCGGCCCCCGGCGCCAGGTCGCAGACATCGGTTTCGACCCGGATGGCGCCGCCCTGGGTCACCGCATCGCGCGCGTTGACCACCAGGTTCATCAGGGCCGCCTGGAACTGGCCGGCGTCGATCATCGCCACGACCTCCGGCGCATTGGGGACGAAGGTCAGGCTGACCGCCTCGCCCACCGCGCGGCGCAGCAGCGGTTCGGCGTCGATCACCGCGGCGTCGACCCTGACCGGCTCGGGTTTCAGGGCCTGGCGACGGGAAAAGGCCAGGAGCTGCTGGGTCAGACGCTCGCCCCGGCGGGCGGCTCCCATGGCGGCGTCGATCATGTTGGCCCGGCGGGAGGTGTCATCGGGGCGCCGCTGCATCATGTCCAGGGCGCCGATGATGACGGTCAGCAGATTGTTGAAGTCGTGGGCCACGCCGCCGGTCAACTTGCCCACAGCCTCCAGACGCTGGGCGTGGCTCAGGGCGGCCTCGGCCTGGTCGCGCTCGGCCAGGGCCTCCCTGACGCGGGTTTCCAGCAGCTCGTTGATGCGCATGAGATCGGCTTCGGCCTGCTTGGCGTCGGTGATGTCGTAGCCGACTCCGATGAACCCCTCGAAGTCGCCGTCCACCGCCCGCCGGGGCTGGGATACCGAGCGCACCCAGCGCCAGGCGCCATCGGCGCGCAGATAGCGCGCCTCAAGCACAAACATCTGCCGGGAAGCCTCGCCGGCGACCTGTTCGGCCAGGATACGATCGAGGTCGTCGGGGTGCAGCCGCAAGCGCCAGTCGAAGTCGATGGCGTTCTCGTAGGAGGCGCCCAGGAACTCCACATAGGCGCGGTTGACGAACTCGCGCTTGCCGCCGGCCCGGGACACCCACATCAGGATGGGGGCGCTGTCGGCCAGATTTCGGAACCGGGCCTCGCTCTCCTCCAGGCGCTCGAACGCCCGACGACGCTCGGTGACGTCGATGTTCACGCCAAGGGCGCGGATCGGCCGACCCTCCGCGTCACGCAAGGCGTCGCCACGCGACAACACCCAGCGCGTTTCACCCTGGGCCCCGACCACGCGAAATTCCACATCTTCGATGCGGCCCGCCTGGACCTCCCTCAACGCCTGCTGCAACCGGGGCCGCTCGTCAGGATGTGCGGCCGCGAGGATGGACGTGTGGCCGGCCGGGGCGTCCGGACCGAGGGCGAGGTTGCGAAACACCATGGGCGACCAGACGACCTCGCCGCTCTCGAGGTCCCAGTCCCAGAATCCGACACCGCCGACCTCCTGGGCCAGGCGGAGGCGGGCCTCAGCTTCCACAAGGGCCTGGCGGGCCTGCTGCTGATCGCGGTGGGCCTCGTCGAGGCGCAGGACGGTCTCGCGCAGGGCCGAGGCGACCAGGACTGTGGCCGCGCCGGAAATGGCGAAGACGATGAAGACGCCGACGAAAGAGACGCCATTGGGGAAGGTCGTAGGCGTCAGCACGCCAAGGATCAGGGATGTTCCAAGCGAGACCCAGCCCCAGCGTCCGCCGCCGAACAGGGTCGCCAGGATGTAGGCGGGGAAATAGCTGGCCGAAAGTCCCGCCGCGTTGGGCCACCCCAGGATCGCACCGCGCGTCAGAACCGCGATCAGCAGCGCCAGCGCCGTAACGCCGAACGCCTGCCAAGCCGGCGGCGACCTGCGGGCGATGAGCCGGATAGGCCGCTTCACCGTCTCTATTTCACTCCCGCGCCGCCCATCCTGGCGGCATCCTCAAGGAATAGACCCCTGGCCGGGCGGCGCAACTGCGGATATCGCAGGACAGGCTTCGCACCCGCCGCCATGTTGCGGTCGCAAGGCGGCGCCAAGAGCTTGAAATGACACGCAGCCCGGCGCCAGCCCAACCTTGATCCCGACGCGACACATCACCCTGTTGGCGGTTGGGCTCAGCCTTCTGCTCAGCGCCTGCGCCAGCGCCTATCTGCCGTGGCGTTCCGGGCATGGGCCGGGCGTGGCCACTATCGCCCAGACCTTTTCGGACGCCGGCCTGCAGCGGCTGACCGCGGACATGGACCCGGCGATGCTGGCCCTGGCGCGGCGGCACGATCCCGTGCGTCGGGCGGATCTGTGGGGGCGGCCGCTGGGCTGGGCCAGCCTCAATGTCGATGCGCCGCCCGACCTGGGCTTCGGAACCGCCACCGACCAGACGGCGATGGAGATCAACGCCCTGCGGCCCTTCGCCAAGGGGCCGATCCTGCCCATGCGGCCCTTTGTGCTCGACACGGGCGCCGCCGACCGCGAACGCGCCCTGACCTGCCTGACCCAGGCGGTCTATTACGAGAGCGCCCGCGAGCCGGAACTTGGCCAGGAGGCGGTGGCCCAGGTGGTGCTGAACCGGCTGCGGCATCCGGCCTATCCGAAGTCGGTGTGCGGGGTGGTCTATCAGGGGGCGGCGCGCCAGACCGGCTGCCAGTTCACCTTCACCTGCGACGGATCGCTGACCCAGGTCCCCGAGGCCGGGCTGTGGGCGCGGGCGCGGACCGTGGCGGAGCGGGCCCTGGCCGGCTTCGTGACCAAGGAGGTCGGCTCGGCCACCCACTATCACGCGGTCTATGTGGCGCCGTACTGGGCGCCGACCCTGGTCAAGATGAAGCAGATCGGGGCGCACATCTTCTATCGCTGGACCGGCCCCTGGGGCGAGCCGGCCGCCTTCACCGGACGCTATGCCGGGGGCGAGGACCAGCTGAGCTTCGACATCCTCAGCGGCTGGGACAAGCGCACCCAGGGCGCCGCGCCGCCCGCCGAACTGGCGGTCGCCCCGCCGCCGCGGGTGGTGACCCTGACCCTGGAAGGCGAGAGCCGCACCTATTCGGTGGCCGAGCCTGGCGGCCTGACGCCAGGCGGGTCCGGCATGCTCTATGCGCCGCGCCGCAAGCCTACGCCCGACGAGATCCGGCGGATCAATGAGAGCCTGGCTAGGATAGAGGCCGAACAGGCCGCCCCGGCCAAGCCTAACCCTTGAAGGCGTCCGGATAGGCGACGGCGAGCGGCGCGTCGAAGGCGCCGTCCTGCAGGGCCAGGGCCATGAAGGCCGGGCTCTTGGAATAGGGCGAGGCGACCTTCAGCGCCGTTTCGCGGCTAAAGCCGAAGCGCGGATAGTAGTCGACATGGCCAAGCACCAGGACGCCGTGGGCGCCGAACTCCTTGGCCATCTCCGTGCCCGCCGCGACCAGCCGCGAGCCCACGCCCGTCCGCTGGAGACCGGGGCGCACGCTCATCGGCGCGAGGGCGGCGTAGAGGTTCACGCTGTCGGCCCAGAGGCGCGAGAAGGCGATGTGACCCGCGACCTCGCCCTCGGCTTCACAGACCAGTTCGAACAGCATGTCCCCGTCGGCGCGCAGGGCCGCGACGATCCGGCTCTCGTCCGGCCCACCGAAGGCGGCGTCGTTGATCTGGGCGATGGCGGCGTGGTCGGAAGCGCGGGCGAGACGGATCATACCGCCAGCTTAGCGTCCGCCGACTCCGCGCGCATCTACTCCGCGGCCATCAGCACCGGCGCGGTCTGCGGGCCGCGGATCAGCTTGCCGGGCATCTCGCCGGTAGCCTCGCCGTTCTGGAAGGTGACGACCCCGGAGACGATGGTGGCGACATAGCCATCGGCCCTCTGGATCAGCCGGCGGCCTTGGGCCGGCAGATCAAAGACCATTTCTGGCGCGCGGATCGAAAGCTTATCAAAATCAATGATATTGACGTCGGCCTTCATGCCGGGCGCGAGCACGCCGCGATCATTCAGGCCATAGAGGCGGGCGGTGTCGCGGGTCTGCTTGGCGACGATCTGCTCCAGGGGGAAGCGCTCGCCGCGCACGCGGTCGCGGACCCAGTAGGACAGCATGTAGGTGGGGAAGCTGGCGTCGCAGATCACCCCGCAGTGCGCGCCGCCGTCTGACAGGCTGAGCACGGTCGCCGGGTCCTTCATCATCTCGACGATGTGCTCGAAGTCGAAGCGGGCGTAGTTCAGGAGCGGCAGGTAGATATAGCCCTGGCCGTTGTTCTCCATCAGCATGTCGTAGATGACCGCCTCAGGCGCACGGCCCGTGCGGGCGGCCTCGGCGGCGATGGAGTCTTCGGCGCGCGGCTCGTAGTCGAGGCGGCCGTCGCGCTCCAGACGGAACATCTTGTCGAAGCCGTGGAAGAAGGCGGCACCCAGGCGCGCGGCCGGCCCCTCGGGCTCGGTGATGATCGCCTCGCGGACGGCCGGGTCCTTCAGATGCTGCAGGCGCTCGGCGAAGGGCAGGTGTGCGATGGCGCGGTAGGCGGTCTTGCGCATGAAGGGATGCACGGTGGACTGCCAGCCGAGCACCAGGCCGGTAGGGCGGCAGGCGATGGCGGCGGTGATGTCGGCGCCGTCTTCACGCGCCTCCGCGGTCAGGGCCAGCATGTCGCGCCACTTGTCCGGCTGCACCGGCGACTGCAGCAGGCTGTAGGCAACCGGCAGGCCGGTCTCCTTGGCGAAGGTCCGCATCCAGGCGAACTCGTCCTCCGGGATGGTCATGTCCGAGGCCAGCTCGAACACCCCGTGGCCGGCCTCGCCCAGGGCGCGGCCGATGGCGATCATCTCGTCAGCGCCAGCGAAGGTGCCGGGAATGACCTCGCCGTCGCGGGTGCGGTGCAGGGCGGTGCGCGAGGTGGAGAAACCCAGGGCCCCCGCCTCCACGGCCTCGCGGGTGATGCGGGCCATCTCGGCGATCTCTTCCGGCGTCGCCACGTCATTGGCCGCGCCGCGCTGGTCCATGACATAGGCGCGGATGGCGCTGTGCGGCGCCTGGGCCGCGACGTCGAGCACGCGGGGGCGGCGGTCCAGGCTGTCGAGGTATTCGGGGAAGGTCTCCCAGTCCCACTTGATGCCCTCGGCCAGGGCGGCGCCGGGGATGTCCTCCACCGCCTCCATCACGCTGATCAGCCAGTCGTGGCGGTCGGGGCGGGCAGGGGCGAAGCCGACGCCGCAATTGCCCATGACCACGGTGGTGACCCCGTGCCAGCATGACGGCGACAGATAGGAGTCCCAGGTGACCTGGCCGTCATAGTGGGTGTGGATGTCGACCCAGCCGGGGGTGACCAGCAGGCCGGTGGCGTCGATCTCGCGGGCGCCCGCCTCAGGCACGAAGCCGACCTTGGCGATCTTGCCGTCCTTGATGGCCACGTCGGCTTTGCGCTTCGCAGCGCCCGTGCCGTCCACGACCTCGCCGCCACGGATCACAAGATCAAACATCGGTTGTCCTCCCGGTATATTTTCCCGGAAGTCTAAACCTCAACGGGCGGGTCGCAATGGCGCCCTTAGGTCAAGATCAGCCGGCTTTCGCCACGATCTCCGCCAGGGCGGCGTTGAGCCGGGTCTGCCAGCCGCGGCCGCCGGCCTTGAAGTGCTCGACGATGTCCTGGTCCAGGCGGATCTTCACCGCCACCTTGGGGCGCTCGGCCTTGGGGCGTCCGCGCAAGGCCTTGAACACCTCCTGAAGCTCCGCCGGCGCGGTCTCCGCCGTCCAGGCCTTGGCGAACATCTCCTCGGTCCATTCGGGATTATCAGGGTCGTCCAGATCCGGCTCGGGAAGCGCCGCGAGCCGAGCCTCAATCTCTCTCTTCGACGACATGACGACGATACTCCCTCAGATGGGCCCGGCGCAGGCTTATGGCTCGCATGACGCCCCGCCGGGGAAGGGTGTAGGCCAATGAATGAGGCAACCCATCCAACAGGCCAAAGCTCAGAAACCGGACATCGACAAAGCGCGTGTCCCGAAAAGACGTCTTCACATCGAATTCCGAGGCCCGCGCCAGCGACACGCCATGCTTGGCCAAGTTCGCGGCGTCCTTACGGGGATCGAACTCGATCTCCATTTTTGTACCCCCAGAAAGTCGGCTTAGCAACCGTCTTCCAGAGAAATGTTCTTTATTTGTTCCATTCGGTCAAGCTTGCTGGATCACGGCGAGCCTGTTGAGGTTCAATCCCCGACCACCCACTCCACGTCGGCGCCCAGGGCGTTGAGGTTTTCGACGAACCTGGGGTGGGCGCGCTTGATGGGTGCGGCGTTGAGGATGGTCGACTGGCCCTCGATGCTGGCGGCCAGCATGAAGAGGGCGATGGCCACGCGGATGATGTAGGGGCTCTCCACCGTCGCCGGCATCAGCGGCTTGCCGCCGTAGGTGATCAGGCGGTGCGGGTCGCACAGGACGGCGTGGGCGCCGAACTTGCCCAGCTCCTGGGTCCAGCCGAGCGCGCCCTCATAGACCTTGTTCCAGAACATCACCGAGCCTTCGGCGCGCACGCCCAGGGCCACGAAGATCGGCAGCAGGTCCGCGGGGACATAGGGCCAGGGCGCGGCCTCGACCTTGGTCAGGATGTTGGAGGTGAAGGGCTCGCGCACCTTCAGGGCCCCATCGATGCGGGCGCTGGACCAGCCGTCCTTGTGGGTCACCTCGACGCCGAACTTGGCGAAGGTGCGGTCGAGCAGGGGGAACTGTTCCACCGCGCCGTTCTTGACGCTGACCTCGCCGCCGGTGATGGCGCCCATGGCCAGGAAGGTGGCGACCTCGTGGAAGTCGTCGGCGAAGGTGAACTCGGTCCCCGACAGCGTGTCGACGCCCTCAAGGGTCAGGCGCGAGCCGCCGACGCCGGAGACGTCCGCCCCCATCTGGGCGAGGAAGGCGCAGAACTCCTGGACGTGCGGCTCACAGGCGGCGTTGGTCAGCTGGGACCGGCCGCGGGCGGTGGCGGCGCACAGGGCGAAGTTCTCTGTGGTGGTCACCGAGGCGTAGTCCAGCCAATGGTCAGCGGCGTGGAAGCCCTTGGGCGTGGAGATGTAGAGCGCCTCAGGCGTGCGGCGGACCTCGGCCCCGAAGGTCTGGAAGACCTCGATGTGCGGGTCGATCTCGCGGGCGCCCAGGGTGCAGCCGGTGGCGTCCTCCTCGATGGAGGCCGCGCCGAACCGGTGCAGGAGCGGCGGGATCAGCATCAGGGTCGAGCGCATGCCCAGCGGCAGGTGCGCGGCCTTGGGGTTCAGGCCCTCGCCGTGGCGCAGCTTCAGCGTGCCCGTGGCGTAGTCCATGTCCACGGTCGAGCCGAGATTGCCGAAGAACTCCAGGATCTTGCGGACATCGGTGATGTCCGGCACCCGGTGCAGGGTGACCGGCTTGTCGGTCAGCAGGGTGGCGCAGAGCACCGGCAGGACGGCGTTCTTGTTCGCCGACGGGGAAATGGCGCCGCGAAGCGGGCGGCCGCCCCGCACGATCAGGTTGGTCATAGGCTGCGGCCTCGTCGGGCTCGAAAAACGGGGGATTGGCCGGCCCGGGGAGGGCCAGCTTCCGCTAGGGAGATATCAGGCCGTAGGCCGGCTCACCAGACGCCGATCTTGTTGGCGTCGGCGTGGCTGATCGGATGGTGCTCGCGCGCGTGGTCTTCCTCGGCCAGCAGGCGCACCGCCTCCAGGGCGGCCATGCAGCCCATGCCGGCTGCGGTGACTGCCTGGCGGTAGACGTCGTCGGTGACGTCGCCGGCGGCGAACACGCCGGGAATGGCGGTCGAGGCCGTACCAGGGGTCACGTGCAGATAGCCCGCGGCGTCCATCTCCAGCTGGTCTTTGAACAGCTCGGAGGACGGGGCGTGGCCGATAGCGACGAACAGGCCGTCGCAGGGGATCTCGCGGGTCTCGCCGGTGTCGGCGTGGGCCAGCTTCAGGCCTGTGACGCCCAGCGGGTCGGTGGCGCCCAGCACCTCGTCCACCGCATGGTTCCAGATGATCTCGATCTTCGGGTGCTTGAAGGCGCGTTCCTGCAGGATGCGCTCGGCTCGGAACTCATCGCGGCGATGGACGATGGTGACCTTGGACGCGAAGTTGGTGAGGAACAGGGCTTCCTCGACCGCGGTGTTGCCGCCGCCCACCACCACGACCTCCTTGCCGCGATAGAAGAAGCCATCGCAGGTGGCGCAGGCCGAGACGCCGAAGCCCTGGAACTTCTGCTCGCTGGGCAGGCCCAGCCACTTGGCCTGGGCGCCGGTGGCGATAATCAGGGTCTCGGCCAGCCAGACTTCGCCGCTATCGCATTCCAGGCGGAACGGGCGCTGGGACAGGTCGGCCTTGATGACGATGTCGTTGATCAGCTCGGCGCCCACGTGCTCGGCCTGGGCGCGCATCTGGTCCATCAGCCAGGGGCCCTGGATGACGTCGGCGAAGCCCGGATAGTTTTCAACGTCGGTGGTGATCGTCAGTTGGCCGCCGGGCTGGAGGCCGGCGATCAGCACCGGCTGGAGCAGGGCGCGCGCGGCGTAGATGGCGGCGGTGTAGCCGGCCGGGCCTGAACCCAGGATCAGGCAGCGGGTGGAGCGGGGGGTCTGTTCAGCCATGGCTGCTATTTAGGTCAGATTCCGCCCGCGCGCATCGGGGCAGTGGCCGCAGTTCGTCTGGGGCCTCTGTCAGCCGGATTGAGGCCGCTTCCGCTTCTCCGCCTTGCGGGCGGCTTCGGCGTCGTCTTCGCGCACCCGGCGTTCGACGATGGCGCGGATCAGGTCCTCGGGCAGGGGCTTGTCGGGGCTGAAACGGATCGTGCCCTTGCTGATGTCATAGCCGGCGAGTTCGGCCTGTTGTTCCGGGGTCAGGCCGTGGGGATAGAGGGCGCAGTGCCGCTTGGCCGCGCCCATCCAGACCAGGACGCCGTGCCGGCGGAAGCCCGGCATGCCGTAGCTGATGCACTCCGTAGAGCCGGGCGCGGCGGCCAGGATCTGGCGGCGCAGGGCTTCAAGCGCCGCGCGCTGGTCGGCGGGCAGGGGCGCGAGATAGTCGTCGATGGTCTTGGCGGTCATGCGGGCCCTCGTCCTGGACCTTTAGCCCAGGACGTTGCGACGTGTCCGTTCCCGACAGGTCAGGCGGCGAGCACAGCCGGGGCCGGGACCTGCAGCGCCTGGGCGAGGTCCAGGGTCAGGGCCGCGTGGCGCGTGGCGACATCCTGCTCTTCCCAGCGCGGGGCGACGAAGGCGCAGCCCTCGCTGCGGGCCAGGGCCTTGCGCAGGTGGGTGAGCTTGCGGGCCGCATCCAGGCTCAGGATGTCCCAGCGCGGCTCCATGCGGATCGCCAGGGTCTCGCCGAGCGACAGGCCGGCCCCGCCGAAGCCGGCCATCTGCCGATGGATCTCGCGCCGCAGGTCGTTGTCGCGGGTCTCGGTCAGGCACTCGGCCGCCAGCAGCACCTGGCCGCGGGTCTCATAGAGGCGCAGGCGGGTGACCGCGCCCTGGGCCGTGAAGTTGCGCACCTCCAGCGGCGGATGGCCGGCGTAGCGGACCTTCAGGATGTAGGTGACCAGGCTGTGCGCCTCGGGCTTGGGCGCCTCGAGGTCGAAGGGCTTGAACAGCGGGCGCGGGTCGGCGGCCCAGACCACCACCTCGTCGGCGTCCCGGCCCTCGAGAGCGGCGTGAGGGCTGACGAAGGAGGGGGCGGTGATGGTGACGCCCAGGCGGACCAGGGCCTGGCGCAGGCGCATGAAGAACGGAGCCAGGCCATCCTTCGGCGTCGAGGCGCCCAGGCTCTGCAGCCGGCCCCATAGGGGCGCGGGGATACCGTAGAGGGCGTCGTGGCTGGCGTCGGCGCGTTTCAGGCCGGCGATCTCGACGATCTCCGGGCCGACCGGAAAGACGCGGCCGACGCCGATGGCGGCGGCGGTGTCGGCGTGAACCTCGTCCAGCCAGGCGCCGAGCCGCCACTGGCAGATGCGCGACAGGGCCTGGGCGATATCGGTCGGATAGGCGCGGATGCGGTCCGCCAGGCTGTCGCCGGTGATCGGGGACAGGGCCAGGTCGCGGGCGCGCAGGGCCGGGCCGTTGAAGTCGCGGGTATAGGTCAGGTCGCCATTGCAGGCGGTGACCGCGCCCTTGCGGTTCTCGATCTCCTCGAAGGGAACCCCGTGGCTTTCCAGCAGACGGCGGACGGGATCGGCGGCGGAGCCGAAGGTCAGGTCGCGTTCGCGCAGCTCAAGGCCGTGGTCCTGGCGCGGAACCGCCTGACCGCCCAGCTGGTCGAACCGGTCGTGCAGTTCGATGTCGCGAACGCCCAGCTCGTGGGCTTGGAAGGCGGCGAGGATGCCGGTTAGGCCTCCGCCGATGATGCGAACCTTGGGGAGTTTCGCCCCCCCGACGCGGACATGCTGTCCCATTGACCCCTATCCCGGGCGCATTCGGCGCCTCGCTTGTTGGCCCCAACCTAGGCCTTGGGATGCGAAAAGAGGGTTAAGGCGCGGGCGGGGCCATCTGCGGCGGTGCGCCGCGCTCGGCGATCAGGCCCAGGAAGGCCTCGGCGGTGCGCGCCGCCCCGCGTCCGTCGCAGAGGGCCGCGGCGGTGGCGGACAGGCGTTCGCGCAGGTTCGGGTCGGTGAACATGCGGACGATGGCGCGGTCGACCTGCTGGTCGAGATCCGTAGCTCCGCCGTCGATAACCAGGGCCGCGCCGCGCTCGGACAGGGCCTGGGCGGCCGGGCGCTGGTTCTCTGCCACCACCACGATGGCCTGGGGCAGGCCCAGGACGCAGCGTTCCCAGGTGGTGGAGCCGGCCGCTCCGAAGCCGATGTCGGCCTCGGCGATCAGCTGGCCCATGTTCGGGGTGTCGACGTGCAGGGAGAGGCGCGGGTCATGCGCCGCCAGCCGGGCCAGGCCCTTCAGCCCCGGGGCGCTGGCGCCCATGACGATGTCGAGGCCGATGTCGCCCAGGCGCAGGCGCAGGCGGTCGACCAGGCGCGGGGTCAGACCGCCGGGATCGGTCAGGCCCATGGACAGCAGCACCCGGCGCACCGGCCCGCCGCGACGGGCGAGGGCGGCGTCGCGCAGGTCGGCGAACTCCGGCCGGACCGGGGCGAAGGCCGGCCCCAGGAGCAGCCGCACATGGCTTTCCACCAGCAGGGTGTAGTCGGTCGGGCTCCGCGCCGGGCCGGAGTCCAGCACCATGTCGCCGCCCAGCGGCCGGTCGGCGAGGTCGTCGATAATCAGGGCCGGGCGGCCATGGGCCAGGGCCTCATGCGCGTTGCGGTCCAGGCCGTAGTGATCGAAGACGATGGCCTCGAAGTCCTGGCCGGTCAGGGCGTCCGCCAAGTCGTCCGGCGCGAGCGAGGTCACCGGTTCGCGGACGAGATCGGGGGCGAAGGCGTCGAGCACCGCCGCGACCTCGGGCGAGGCGGCCATGGCGCAGACCGCCCCGCGGGCCGCCAGCGCCCGGGCCAGGGTGGCGGAACGCATGACGTGTCCGCCGCCGACCTTAGGGCCGGCGTTGGCGATGAACAGGATGCGGGGCCCGGAAGGAATCATCGTGACTGTACGAAACGCCCAACTTGGCGGGCTGAAAAGACGACGTTAGCGCGCAGCCTCGATGGCGGCGTCGATGTCGGTCTTGAAGATGACGAAGAACAGCTCCGGATCGCCCGGATCTAGGTTCTCGACCATGCCGGAGACCTTGTAGCCGCGGGAGACCAGCAGGGTCCGCATCACATCGTTGGACTCATTGGTCGAAACGAACATGCGGTCGTCCTCGATCCCCATCTCGATATTGGCCATCAGGGCCGAGGCGACGCCAGCGCGGCGGCGGTTCTCGGCGGTGGCGATGCGTTCCAGGAAGGGGTGGCCGAAGAACTCGCCCATGATGGCGAAACCCGCCACTGCGCCGTCCAGGACCAGGACTTTCACGAAAGCGCCGCCATGGCCGCCGATGGCCTTGGTCACATAGTCGTGCCGGCGTTCGGCGATGGCCATGGCCGGATCGATGGTCACGATGGCGGGGACGTCGCCATTGGCGGCGGGGCGGATCTCAACGCTCATAAGGGGGTCCGTTCGGCCATCAGCCGCAGCACTTCGTCGGCGGCGCGGTCGGTCTCGTTCAAGGCCGGATACTTCCACTTGTGCAGGGTCCCGCCGAAGGGCCGGGCCGCGCCGATGCGCTCCAGGTCCTCGTGGAACAGGCGGAACTTCAGGCTGTCGCCGTCCATCTTCAGGATGAAGACCGGCTTGCCGGTGGAGGCCGCCTCGGTGGCCATGTTGGCGCTGTCCTCGGTGGCCAGGATGTAGTCGGCGGCGGCCAGGAACGCGAAATAGGGGTTCTCGCCTCCGCCTTCCCAGATCACGCCTGGCATGTGCTTGAGCCGCGAGGACAGGATGGCGCGGGCCGGCTCCGGCGTGCGGCGCGAGAAGGTGACCATGACCGAGCCGCCCTCCTGGGCGATCGGCAGTTCGATCTCGTGGGCCATGGCCGCGGCCCGTTCCGGCGACAGGTTGTGGGCCTTGGATTTGCCGCCGATCAGCACGGCCACGCGGGGACGGGGCAGGGGATCGATCATCTCCTTGAAGCGGGCCAGTTCGGCCTTCAGCTTCTTGGGCGTGACCCGGTGCGGCGAGCCGGTGATCTGCAGGACGTTGTCGCCGTGGGTCCGGTCATGCTTGGGCGCCACCACCAGGTCGAAGGGCGTGGTCGGCATGCGCGGGTCCTGGATCTGGACCACGAAGGTCTGCTTCTTGGACCAGGCGCGCAGGCGCATGGACAGGGGCAGGGTGGCGCGGCCGGCGGCGATCCACAGGTCCGGCCAGGGCGGCTCGATCCCGCTGTCGGGCGCCAGGGCCTTCATCGGAAAGGGATTGAGGAACCAGGGCAGCCGCCCGATCCGGCCCTTCCAGGCGATAGTCTTGACGACGATCTCGGCCTTGCGCTTGCGCTGAATGGCCTCGGCCAGGCCCAGCGCCGGGCCGGCGTTTCCCGCCCGACCGTCAGAGACGGCCCAGATGGTCAGCGGCGGCGGTGTGGGGGGCTTCGCCAAGCGCTTTATCCCTGGTTCCGATAAGGGGACGGCGGCCTGCTGCTGCAAGCCGCCGTGTCCTGATCGATCAATATGGCCGCGGTGCGGCTAGATCCACTCGACCTTGGAGATCTCGTAGGCCTTCACGCCGCCGGGGGTGTTCACCTCGACCACGTCGCCGGTCTCCTTGCCGATCATCGCACGGGCGATGGGCGAGGAGATGGAGATCCGGCCCGACTTCACGTCGGCTTCGTGCTCGCCGACGATCTGGTAGCGGGCCTCTTCCTCGGTGTCCTCGTCGACCACCGAGACGGTGGCGCCGAACTTCACCTGGGTGCCGGACAGCTTGGACACGTCGATGACCTGGGCGCGAGCCATCTTGTCTTCGATGTCGGCGATCTGGCCTTCAATCCAGCCCTGCCGCTCCTTGG
The DNA here is from genome assembly GCA_964643835.1 of uncultured Phenylobacterium sp. GTDB lineage: Bacteria > Pseudomonadota > Alphaproteobacteria > Caulobacterales > Caulobacteraceae > Phenylobacterium. The sequence goes on from CAZXVO010000047.1 coordinate 15,023, forward strand.
CGGCATGGTACTCGGCGTTTTCGGAGAGGTCTCCGTGGGCGCGCGCCTCCGCGATGGCGGCGATCACCGCCGGCCGTTCGATGGTCTTCAAACGCTTCAGATCCTCGTCGAGGGCTTGATAGCCCCCGGCGGTCATCGGGACTTTTTCCATAGCGGATGGTGCTCAGGTCGCCTTTGGGAGTGTTTCCGGCCGCGGGCGCAGGCGTCCGGGGGGTGAGAGGATAGGTTGCGGGCGTCCAAAACTCAAGGGGTGCGTTGCAGCATGCCTGTGGGCGGATGCGACGGACCTCGGCGCAAGCGACTGTTGGACAAGGGAATCAGGATTAGCTGCGGCGCAGCCATGACCCCCGTCCAGACCGCCGCCCTGATGATCATCGCCTCCGGCGCGGCGCACGCGGTGGTCAATGCGATTCTGAAATCCGGCGACGACAAGATGTCCAGCCGGGCGCTGATGGACGGCTTTTCGGCCCTGATCGTCCTGCCGTTCGCCTTCATCCTGCCGCTGCCGGGCGCGGCCTGGCCGTGGCTGGTGACTTCAGGCTTCGTGCACTTCGCCTACCTGTTCTGTCTGATCAAGGCGTTCGAGGGGGCCGACTTCTCCGTCGCCTATCCGATCTCGCGGGGCGTGGCTCCGGCCCTGGCCGCCGCCGTGGCGGTAGGGGTGTTCTCCGAGCCGCTCAGCCTGATGACCGGGATCGGCGTGCTGCTGGTCTCGGCCGGGGTGCTGACCGTGGGGCTGGGGCGGCACGTCTCGCGCCGCAGCCTGGCCTGGGCGGCGGCGACCGGCGTCACCATCGCGGCCTATACGGTGCTGGACGCGCAAGGGGTTCGCGCCGCGCCGACGGCGGCGACCTACATCGTCTGGATCTACCTGGTCGACGGCATGGTGATCGGGACCATCTTCGCCCTGTGGCGGGGCCCGCGGTTCCTGCTGGCCGCGCGGGACCAGTGGAAGTCCGGGATGGTCGCGGGCGCCTTCTCCCTGGTCACCTATGGGCTGGCGCTGTGGGCCTATCGGCTGGGGGACACGCCCCGGCTGGCGGCGCTTCGCGAGACCTCGATCCTGTTCGGCGTCGCCATCGCGGTCTTCTATCTGAAGGAGCGCCTGACGCGGAGCCGGCTGATCGGGGTGGCGATCATCGCCGCGGGCGCCGCGACCCTGCTGGCCGCTGGTTAGGCGGTCTCAGAGACGATGCAGCCCGTCAGCTCTTCGGGGGTCGGGGCCTCGAAGACGCCTTCCATGAACTCGAACATCTGCGGGGTCACGGCGAAGGAGAAGCCGTCGCCGCTGACCTCGTTGCGCTCCAGCATCCGCTGACGCCGCACCAGGGGCGGGGCGGTGACGAAGTGGAACTGGAAGGGCAGGTCGACGGCCCGCGCAATCTCGGCCACCCGCGCCCGGTCGGCCCGGCGCATCAGGCCAAGGTCGAGCACGGTGGAGACCCCGGCCGCCATGACCGAGGCCAGGGTCGCCCAGATCTGGGCCTCGCACCGCTCCACCCGGTCGGTCATCCATTCGTACTCGACCGGATCGGGCATGTCGGGCGCGAACAGCCGGGCCATCCAGTCGTCGATGGCGAAGTGGACGGCCGGCTCCGAGCGGGCGAGGGCCTTGGCGTAGGTGGACTTTCCGGCGCCCGTGGGGCCGAAGACGACGTGAAGCGTGGCGGTCATGCGGTCCCGTTAGCGGATGGAGAACCCGCCGTCGATGACCAGCTCGGCCCCGGTGACATAGGCGCTCTCGTTCGAGGCCAGCCACAGGACGCCGTTGGCGATGTCAATCGGCCAGCCCTTCTTGCCCAGCGGCACGGCCTCGGTGGTCATGGCGTCCAGGGTCTGGGGCCTGGGCGGGCGGGCGTTGTCGCCGGGCTCGCCAGTGCCGATGATGTCGTCCCAGATCGGGGTCTCGATGATGCCGGGATGGACCGAGTTCACCCGGATGCCGTCCTTGGCCTGGGCGCATTCCAGGGCCACCGACTTGGTGAACAGCCGCACCGCGCCCTTGGTCGCGCAATAGCCGGCCAGGATCGCCGAGCCCTTCAGGCCGGCCACCGAGGACATGTTGATGATCGAGCCGCCGTCGCCGGACAGGCGCATGACCGGGATCGAGTGCTTGGTCCCCAGGAAGACGCCGTCGACATTGATCGCCACCTGGCGCTGGAAGTCCGCCAGGGACATGTCGAGGACCGAGGCCGAGATGCCGATGCCGGCGTTGTTGACCAGGATGTCGAGCCGGCCGTGCGCGGCCTTGATTTTGCTCGCGACCTCGATCCAGGCGGCCTCGGAGGTCACGTCGTGATGGTGATACTCGGCCTTGCCGCCGGCCGCCTTGATGGCCTCGACAACCTCGGCGCCCTTGGCGTCCTGCAGGTCGGTGACCACGATGACAGCGCCTTCTTCGGCCAGCCGCTCAGCGCAGGCTCGCCCGATGCCGCTCGCCCCGCCGGTGACCAGGGCGACCTTGCCCGCAACCCGTCCAGCCATGACCTTCCTCCCTTATCGTTGTTTAGTTGAGGAGGTCGTAGCCGAGGCTTTGCGGCTTGCACAGTCTGAAACGATCCAGCCGACCTGGGCCGAAGCCCAGGCGGGCGGAACCGCTCTACTTCATCCAGGGCGCCGCGCCGCTGGCGGTGATCAGGCCCACCAGCATGGCTGCGCCGAGCGCAATGATGATGCCCACGATCAGCATGTCGGTGGCGCCCTCGAACCGCTGGGTGAACTGGCCCTTGCGATGCGCGGCGCGGGCTTCGACTTCGGAGCCGGTTTCGGTCTGCATGTTCTTCCCTCGCTTTTCTGACTGGGGGCGAATGCCCCAACCCAGATTGCGACGGGCGCCCGTTCGGGCGTGACCGGCTGGTCTTGAAGTGCGGGCCGCCGGTGCGCGCCCTCGTTGCACCCGGCTCAAGCTGGGTACTGTCGCGAGACTGCGCCCAGAACGGGGTTCGGTCAATGATTTGACACAAGTGTCAAAACGTCGCCGCGGCTCGACTTTGCCGGGCAGGCTTGGCAAGGAGGCCGGGCGCAGTCCGAAGGGGACCTCCGTGACCGATCAGACCAAGCCGGCGCGCCGTTTCAACCCCTTCACCGCGTTGGGGCCGGGCCTGATCACCGGGGCCGCCGATGAGGATCCGGGCGGCATCGCCACCCATTCCGAGGCCGGCGCTCGCTTCGGCCTGGACATGCTGTGGACGGCCTTCGTCACCTATCCCTTCATGGCCGCTTTCCAGTCGATCTGCGGCAGGATCGGGCGCGTCACCGGCCGGGGCCTGGCGCTCAACATGCGACGGGTCTTCCCCAGGCCCGTGGTGCTGGGCGCTGTCGCCCTGCTGGTCCTGGCCAACACCTTGAACATCGCCGCCGACATCGCCGCCATGGGCGAGGCGGCCCAGCTGGTGTTCGGGGGCGGGCGGCACCTCTACACCCTGGGCCTGGCGGGCTTCACCCTGCTCTTGCAGGTGTTCGTGCCCTATCACCGCTATGTCGGCTTCCTGAAGTGGATGACGGTGACCCTGTTCGCCTATGTGGCGGTGGCCTTCGCCACTCATCTGGACTGGACCCAGGTCCTGGTGCGCTCGTTCGCGCCGCAGATCCGGTTCAATCTCGAGACCGCCACCGTGGTCGTCGCCGTGTTCGGCACGACCATCAGCCCCTACCTGTTCTTCTGGCAGACCGCCGAGGAGGTGGAGGACCTGTCGATCCACAAGGATGAGCACCCGCTGAAGTTCCACCCGGAAGAGGCGGAATTCGAGCTGAAGCGGATCGGTTGGGACACCTATGTGGGCATGGCCTACGCCAACGGCATCGGCTTCTTCGTCATGCTGTCGACGGCGGTGACCCTGCATGCGGCGGGGATCACCAGGATCGACAGCGCGGCCCAGGCGGCCGCGGCGCTCAAGCCGTTGGCCGGCGACTTCGCCTTCCTGCTGTTCGCACTCGGCATCATCGCCACCGGCCTGCTGGCCGTCCCGGTGCTGGCGGCCTCGGCGGCCTATGCGCTGTCCGAGGCCATGGGCTGGCGGGCCAGCCTGGAGCGGCGGCTGGAGGAGGCGAGGGGCTTTTACGGCGTCATTGGCCTGGCCATCCTGGCCGGCGTGGCGCTCGACTGGTCGCCGATGGACCCGATGCAGGCGCTGTTCTGGAGCGCGGTGCTGAACGGGGTGATCGCCGTGCCGCTGATGGTGCTGATCATGCTGATGTCCCAGAACCGCGAGATCATGGGCCGGTTCACCGCCACCCGCTCCCAGAGGATCGTCGGCTGGGCGGCGGTGGCGATCATGGCCGCCGCGGCGGCGGTGATGTTCGCGCAGATCTGATGTCAAAGACCGTGAGGCCTTGAGGGTCTCACGGGAGGGCCGAAACCGACGACCGGAATCGTCCGTGACGTTTGACGTCAACATGGACGAAGGGGGTTGGGGAAGGCGGCAAGGTGTATTTATATAGTAAAAACAATATACTAACCGTCATGGCCGGGCTTGCCCCGGCCACCCATGAACTCCGACTTGCAGGATCAGGCGCGTATGGGTGGCCGGGACAAGCCCGGCCATGACGGTTGTGGTGGGGGAGAGGGGAGGGCGCTCAGGCTTCCTTGCTCTCCCAGAAACCGCGGGTGGCGTGGCAGGCGGCCAGCGCCCGCTGGAAGCCGGGGCGGGTCTTCAGACGGGCGACGTAGGCGGCGGCCGCCTCGCCGATCTCCAGGTCCGCGCCGAGCTTGCCCAGTTGCAGGGCGTAGGCCACCGAGATGTCGGCGGCGGTGAAGGTCTCGCCAGCCATGTAGGGGGCTTCCGCCAGCCGCCGGGTCACCAGGCGCAGGCGGCTATCGAAGACGTGCTGGGCCTGGCGGGCGCTGAAGCTCTCGCGGTCGCTCTCCGGCCCCAGCTTGCGGGCGCCGAGCACGAAGAAGGCCGACGCGGCCAGGCCCGCCTCGCCCAGGTGCAGGAACTGCTGATAGGCCGGGAAGGCGGGCTCGACGGGGGCTGGGGCCAGGGGGCTCGGGCCATAGCGGGCGAGCAGGTACTCCATGATGGCGATGGACTCGACCATCACGGTGTCGCCGTCCTGCAGGGCCGGGATGAACCCACCGGGATTGATGGCCAGGAACTCCGGGTCGTTCTCGACGCCCTTGATGAGGTCCACATCGCGCAGGCGATAGGCCAGGCCCATCTCCTCCAGCAGCCAGACGACGCGGAAGCCGCGGCCTTCGCCATAGACGGTGATCATGGGGCGCTCCTGATGTGTACGCCTCAGCATCGCAAACCGCTTTTAAATTGCAATCGGAATTGGGCGCTGCGCTTGTAAACAGGCCCGCACCACCCCATATCCCCGTTGTCGCCTCGACTTGCGTGCGCCGCTAACGCGATACCAGCCGCTCAACCAGACCCGACAGGCCGCCAGGACTTTCCCTGCGGCCAACCTGGAGGTCTGCAAATGCCCCATCCGAATTCCGTCTTCGCCCTGGCCACAGCCTTCGAGGGCCTGGTCACCGAGATCCTGGCCAAGGGCGCGCGTAGCGTCCGGCTGGCCAACGGTCACATCGTCACCGCCCTGCCGTCCAGCGCCCTGGGCGCCCAAGGCCCCCGGGCCGGCGACAAGGTCACGGTGGAACTGGGGTTCCGCGAACTGTCCGGCTGGCGCCTGGTCCATACGGGCCAGATTCGCGACCTGGCGGTGTGCGCATGACCACCCTGAGCGACAAGATCCCCGGCATGAGCCTGGACGACCTGACCAGCCTGCGCGCCAACGCCGAACGCCTGTCCCGGGAGGGTTTCCCGGCCCAGGCCAAGGCGGCGGCGGAAATCCTGCAGGTGATCGACACCGAGTTCGCGGCCCGCACGCCGCCCGAGGCGCCGCCCAAGAAGGCGCCCCGCAAGAAGACCGTGGCCCCCGCCGACCAGGGCTGACCGCCCGGGCCGGGGCCCCCACCCAGAGAGCCTATGAACCAAGACAGACATCCGCCGCGCCTCGCCGTCCTGATCGACGCCGAGAACGCCTCTCCACGCATCGCCGAGGCCCTGTTCACCGAGATCGCCTCCCTGGGCGAGGCCTCGGCCCGGCGCATCTATGGCGACTTCGCCAGCGCCCAACTGGCCGGCTGGACCAAGGTCCTGGCCCGCTTCGCCATCCAGCCGCAGCAGAACTTCGCCAACACCAAGGGCAAGAACTCCGGCGATATCGCCCTGGTGATCGACGCCATGGACCTGCTGCACTCCGGCCGGTTCGACGGCTTCTGCCTGGTGTCCTCGGACGCCGACTTCACGCGCCTGGCCGCCCGCATCCGGGAGGAGGGCGTCGATGTCTATGGCTTCGGCGAGCAGAAGACGCCGGAGAGTTTCCGCCAGGCCTGCACGCGCTTCATCTACACCGAGAACCTGAACGTGCCGGTCGAGGCGGGCGCCGCCCGCCAGCCCGCGCCCGAGGCCGCGCCGGCCCGCAGGAAGCCGGTGGAGGCCGCGCGCCTGATCGCCGCGGTCATCGCCGACATGGACGAGGATGACGACGGCTGGATCGCCGTGGGCGGCATCGGCGACCGGCTGCGCAACGCCTATCCGGACTTCGACCAGCGGACCTATGGCTTCCACAAGCTGTCCGACCTGATCCGCGCGACCAACCGCTTCGAGGTCCGCACCGGCAGCGGCGGCGCGATGCGGATCCGCGACAAGGCCTGAGCTGGACGGCCCCCTCACCCTCGCCCCCCCCCCGCGGGGAGAGGGGATGGGCTCACCGGCTCCCTCGCCCCGCGTGCGGGGAGAGGGCTGGGGTGAGGGGCGCATCCCAATGGGCCAACGCCTGCGCCATCGCCTCCAGCAAGCGTCCCACGGTGAGGCTCTGATACTCAGCTCTCGCCTGCTGCAGGGCCTCCAGAGGGCTGACGCCATCAGAGGGTGCGAAGGGACCGGGGCCGAGGGGCAAGCGCTCCACCCGACACAGGGCGGCGAGGTCCGCCAGCAGGCCCTGCAGATGGTCACCCCTTAGTCCGAGCCCGCGATTGAGTTCGGTGTCCAGGTTGAGATTGCGGAGGTTTTCCGCGGGGAACGGGCGCAGGGCTTCGAGGAATAGTCGACCTTCGCGGCTCTCGTGCCAGGGCTGCCAGGGTGGCGTGCGGTCGTAGGCGTGGCCGTGCTTTATCAGGCGTGCGCAAGCCAGCCCGTAGATCCCAAGGGCGCCTGCGGCGACGGTGAGGATCGCACAGGTCTTTACGACCAGGGGGGCGCCGAGCGCTTGAAGCAGAACAGCTATCGGGATGACCGGGAGCAGGGGGAAGAGCCGCCAGCGCCGAATAGCCTGCGCCCGCTCCATGGGCGGCAAGCGCTCGGCGAGCCGCCTAATGTTCTGGTCCCACAGCGTCAGCAATTTGCGCATTGGCGCTATCCTGACGGGCGTGAGGCTGGGCGGCAAGTGAGTGGCGAGCCGCCCTTGAGGCGGTGCGGCGGGCCCCCTCACCCTGACCCCCTCCCCGAGGGGAGAGGGAACTTGGGTCAC
>CAZXVO010000048.1:0-4906 GCA_964643835.1 uncultured Phenylobacterium sp.
AGCTGGATCGCGGTCAGCAGGTTGTTGAAGTCGTGGGCGATGCCGGCGGCCAGCTGGCCGATGGCCTGCATCTTCTGGCTCTGGGCCAGCTGCAGCTCGATCTGCTTCTGTTCGGAGACGTCCACCAGATAGGCGACCCAGCGGCCCTCGCCGCGGGACAGGTAGAGGTGGGCGATCTTGGTCGGGTCGTAGGCCAGCCGCACTTCCAGGGCCTGGCCCGCAAAGGCCTCATCCTTGAGCCGCGCGGCGGCGTCGGCGCGGGACGCCGGCTCGATCAGCCCGCCGAAGGCCGAGCCCAGGCCGCCATAGCCGGGGGTGGCCGCCAAGGTCGGATTGGCTTCGACGACCACGGCCTCGAAAGGGTCTTCGCCGTCCAGCAGGGCGGCGCCGAAGGGCGAGGCGGCGGCGAAGGCGTCCAGCACCTTGGGCGGCGGCGGCTTGGCGCTGGTGAAGGCGGTCAGGACCTCTGCGGCGGCGCGCGGCAGGGCCAGCTGGTCGGCCGGCGGACCGGCCAGGCGCACAAGATAGCGACGCTCGCCCAGGGCCGCGACGGTCGCCTGATGCTCCACGCCCTGGGCCCGGATCGAGGCCTGGCCCAGGCCTTCGCGTCGAGCGGCGGTCAGGGCCGAGAACAGGCTAGAGGCCGAGGCGCCGGTCTTCGGCAGCCGCGCGGCGGCGCCCAGCAGATTGCGCCAGGCTCCATTGGCGGCCTGGATCCGGCCATCGGCGGCGGCGATGGCCGCGGGTTCGGACAGGGCGTCGATCAGCTTGTCGGCGCGCGGCTCCTGGTCGGCCGGCGGTTCGCTGGAGGCGCGCAGCACGAACAGGCCCAGGCAGGCCACACCCGCCAGGCCGATCAGCAGCAGCAGGCCGGCCAGGGTCGCAGGGCCGGCGTTGACCGCGGGCGCGGCGGCGAACACCACAGCCATGACAAAGAACACCACGGCGGCGGCGGTGAGCGGGTCGAAACGGCGGCGCGCGGGCGCGCGATGTTCAAGCTCGGCCATGGGGTGTCCCAGCCGTGGTCCTGTTGACGGGGCCGAAGCCCCAGACGAATCACTCATAACTATAGACTCGGAAAGGGTTTTTCACCGAATGGCGCCCTTCGCGCCAGAGTTGCGGCGCGCACGCGGGGGAATACCGGAGCGTCATACGGCCCCCGCCGGCTTCTTCTCGCCGTTCAGGATGAAGCCGATGATCTTTGCCACCGCCTCGTAGTGCTTGGGCGGAATGAAGTCGTCGATCTCGATCGCCGCGTAGAGCGCCCGCGCCAAGGGCGGGTCCTCGACCACCGGAACGCCGTTCTCCTCGGCGATGGCGCGGATCTTCAAGGCGACGGCGTCCAGCCCCTTGGCCACGCACATCGGCGCCTCGGCCTCGCCGGCCTCGTACTTCAGGGCGACGGCGTAGTGGGTCGGGTTCATGACCACCACGGTCGCGTTCGGCACCGCCTGCATCATCCGCCGCCGCGAGCGCTGGATGCGGATCTGACGCTGCTTAGCTTTGACGTGCGGGTCGCCTTCGGTCTGCTTGTAGTCTTCCTTCAGCTCTTCCTTCGACATCCGGTGCCGCGCCATGAAGCGTTGGCGTTGCCAGAACCAGTCGAAGCCCGCGACCAGCAGCAGGAACCCCGCCACGGTGAACACCAGGCGACGCAGGATGTCGGCGGCGAAGGGCAGGATGGCCATGGGCTCCATGGCCGCCAGGTTCTCCAGCTCGCGCAGGTGCGGCTTGATCACCGTCCAGACAATCCAGGACAGGATGAAGACCTTCACCGTCGACTTGGCGAACTGCATCAGGGCGTCGAGCCCGAACAGCCGCTTGAAGCCGGCCATCGGCGAGAGCTTGTCGAGGGTGGGCGCGAGCTTGCTGGGCGTCCAGAGCAGGCCCGTCTGGGCCACGTTGCCGGCGACGCCGGCGATCATGGAGGCGCCCAGCACCGCGGCCAGCAGGGGCGTCGCGGCCATCAGGGCCTGGCGGGCCACCTGGACCCCGCCGCCGCCGCCGACCGAGAAGGCTTCCGGATGCTCCAGGAAGGGCTTGAGCGCCAGGGCCATGTCGCGGCTCATCCAGCCGCCCGCCATGGCGAGCACCGCCGCCGCCGCCGTAAAGGAGGCCAGCTGGGGCAGGTCCATCGTCTTGACGACGTCGCCCTTGGCCCGCGCATCCGCGAGCTTTCGGGCTGTTGGTTCTTCTGTTTTCGACTCGGGATCGTCGGCCATTTAGCCTCCGAACACAGCGAGCAGGTCGCGATAGCCGTTGACCCAGACCATGCCGACCAGGCCCAGGCTGAGGGCGAAGATCGACAGGCCCAGCAGCACGATCAGCGGCGAGGCGACGAAGAAGACCTGGAACTGGGGCATCACGCGGCCGACCAGGCCGGTGGCGACGTTGAAGATCAGGGCGAAGACGGCGACCGGCGCCGACAGCTGGATGCCCATCTTGAAGGCGTCCGACATGGTCCGCACGGCCAACTCGCCGGCGTCCGCCAGCGGCACGGGACGGCCGAACGGGAACAGGCTGTAGGACTTCACGATCCCGGCCAGGAACAGGTGGTGCAAGTCCGTGGTCACGATCAGCACCGTGCCGATCAGCGACAGGAAGGTGGCGAGCGTCGTGGAGTTCTGGGCGATGCCGGGCGCCGCGGTTTGGGCGAAGGACAAGGTGGTCTGGATCGAGACCACTTCGCCTGCGACCGCCAAAGCGGCCATGAACATCCGCAGGACGCCGCCGATCATCAGGCCGATCAGGATCTGGCCGATGACCGCAAAGGCCATGTCGCTGACATTGCCCGGAACCGGCGGGACCACCGGGGCGACCACAGGCAGCAACATCAGGGTCATCAGGAAGGCGAAGGCCATGCGCACCCGCGCCGGGACCACCGTGTCACCGATCCCCGGGATCAGCATCACAAGCGCGGCGAGGCGGGCGAAGATCAGTCCGCCGGCGTAGATCTGGGCTGCGGTGGCGTAGGGTCCCACAGGCCGACTACATCGCCGCGATGCGGGCGGCGATGTGCTGCATGAAGGTGTTCATCAGAGCGCCCATCAGCGGCAGGAAGAACAGCAGCGAGGCGAACACCGCGACGATCTTCGGGGCGAACACCAGAGTCGATTCCTGGATCTGGGTGAGCGCCTGCATCAGGCCGATGCCGACGCCGACGATCAGGCCGACGATCAGCACGGGCGCTGACAGCTGGATGGTGAGCCAGATGGCGTCGCGACCGACGTCCAGAACCTCCGCGCCGTTCATGCAAACTCTCTCGGGCAAGCGTTAACCATACCCCGGCAAACTGGCGGAATATGGTTAACGAAGGCCTGCGACCGGCGGACTTTAGCCACTTGATGAAGTGGTTTTGCTCACCCCGGAGAGTTCAGACAACGCCTGAGATCATTGTCTGATATATTTGTTTTTCCTTACTTCTTTCGCGCAGAAAGCCAGGCGCGGTAGCGCTTGACCTGACCTGATCGGGCGAGCTGGCCGCCGATCAGGGCGAACAGCGGCGAGGCCTTGGGCGCGGGCTCCTGCCCCTTACCCATGCGGCCGATCTGGGCGCCCACGAAGGCCATGTGGCCCATGCTGACCAGGGTCTTGTTCTTGCTCTTCAGCTTGCGGGCCGGCGGAGCGTCGGGGCCATTCGCACGCCAGTGCTTGGGCAGGTCGGGATCGATGGACAGGGCCGTGGCGATCCCCACCACGTCGACGCCGCTGGCCAGGACCTGCTCGGCGACTTCCTTGCGGCGCACCCCGCCGGTGCACATCAGCGGCATCTTGGCGATCTTGCGCAGGTCGACGGCGAACTCGAGGAAGTAGGCCTCACGCGCCAGGGTGCGGCCATCGGCGGCCTCGCCCTGCATGGCCGGGCTCTCATAGCTGCCGCCCGAGAGCTCCACGAGATCAACGCCCAGGTCGTTGAGATAGCCGACCACGGCCCGCGCATCGTCCTGGTCGAAGCCGCCGCGCTGGAAGTCGGCGGAGTTCAGCTTCACCGAGACCGCGAAGTCCGGCCGCACGGCGGCGCGCACCGCCTTCACCGCCTCGACCAGCAGCCGGGCGCGGTTCTCGATGGAGCCGCCCCAGCGGTCGGTGCGGTGGTTGGCCAGGGGCGAAAGGAACTGGGAGATCAGGTAGCCATGGGCGGCGTGCACCTGGACGCCATCGAAACCGGCCAGGTCGGCGAGCCGGGCGGTGGCGGCGAAGCGGCCGATGGTCTCCAGGATCTCAGCCTCGGTCATGGCCCGCGGCTTCACGAACAGCTTGGAGGCCGAGCCAAGAGCGAGCGGCACATCCGACGCCGACCACCCCTCCCCGCCCTGGTCAGCCTGGACCTGGCGGCCGGGGTGGTTGATCTGCATCCAGACCTGGGCGCCGCCCGACTTGGAGGCCTTGGCCCACTCGCGATAGGGGCCGAGGTCGGTGGTCTCTTCCAGCACACAGTCGGCGGGGCCGGTGCAGGCGCGGCCGTCGATCATCACATTGCCGGTGAGCAGCAGGCCTGACCCGCCCCGCGACCAGCGGGCGTAGGCGTTGAACAGATGCTTGTCCGGCAGCTGCCCCGGGCCGGCCAGGGCTTCCTGGGTGGCGGCCTTGGCGATGCGGTTGGGCAGGGTCGCGCCACAGGCCAGGGGAAGCGGAGCGAAGAGATCAGCGGCCATGGAGGTGTTCCGTGTTGCGGTCACGGCCAAGCTAGCAGGGCGGACGCTGGGTCAGGCAGTTTGATTTTGCATGGCCCCTCAACACCCCAAGCCCGTCATCCTCCGGGCCTTGCGCCAGCAAGGATCCGGGGGACCCAAGCGGCTTGCCAGCTTCGGAGCGTCAGCTTGGGTCCCCCGGATCGCCCGGCGGGCGGCCGGGGGGTGGCGGGGTGTTGGGTGGGGGCGCCCCCCCCACCCCCCCAACCCCGCGC
>CAZXVO010000048.1:4916-22024 GCA_964643835.1 uncultured Phenylobacterium sp.
ACCGGATATGCCCGAGGGGTCCCCCGGATCGCCCTGCGGGCGACCGGAGGATGACGGGAGTGGTGGTGGGGCTCGGACCCCAAGCAGGTCCATAAGGGTGTCACCCCGGAAAGCGCGCAGCGCTTGTCCGGGGCCCATACGCGCGGGGCTGTCCGGATAGATCTGTGTCTATGGGTCCCGGCCCTTCGCTTCGCTGCGGCCGGGATGACACTGAGGGCTTGCTCGCTTGCGCGAGCCAACCCTCAGATCGGCATCCGCATGATTTCCTGGTAGGCGCTGATCACCTGGTCGCGGACGGCCATGACCGTCTCCAGGCTGGTCTCGGCCGCGGAGATGGCGGTGACCACGTCGATCAGTTCGGCCTTGCCCTGGCTCTGCAGCACCATCTGATGCTCGGCCTTCTTCGACGCCTGCATGGCGTCGGTCATGGCGTTCTTGACCATGGCCCCGAAGTCGAGGCCGCCCTCCTCCTGGCCCATGGGGGCGGAGACGCCGTGCTTGGAGGTCGCGGCGTAGGCCTTGGCGGCGGCGAGCGCGGTCATCATGGCCTAGGCTCCTACTTCTTCAGCAGATCGAGGATGCGGCCATCCATGGCGCGCGCGGTCTCGATGACATTGAGGTTGGCCTCGTAGGCGCGCTGCGCCTCCTTCATGTCGAGGGCCTCAACCAGGCTGTCGACATTGGGCAGTTTCACATAGCCTTGAGCGTCGGCGGACGGATTGCCGGGCTCGTAGGCGGTCTTGAAGGGCTTCTGGTCGGGCTCGACCTTGGACATCCGTACGCCCTCCGCGCCGTCGACCTTGGTCGGCTCGAACACCGGGATCTGACGGCGATAGGGATCGCCGCCGGCGGTCTTGGAGGTGGAATTGGCGTTGGCGATGTTCTCGGCGATGACCCGCATCCGGGCCTGCTGGGCGCGCAGGGCGGAGGTGGCGATCGCCTGGGCCTGACGCCCCATGCTGCTGATCTCGGCCATCGGCGTCTCCTATCAGCGGCCCGGCGCGCGCGAGGCCATGCGCAGCAGGTTCAAGGACTTCTGATAGAAGCCCACCGCCGCGTCGAAGTTCATGCGGGCGTCGCTCATCTTCATCATCTCCTCCTCCAGCACGACGGAGTTGCCGTCGAGGGTGGTTTCGGAGTCCGGCTTGCGCTGGGCCTTGAAGCTGCTCCCCAGGGCTGACTTGCCGCGCTGGGACGGCGGCAGCATGTGGCCAGGCTGGGTGGTGGTCATCATGCCCGCAGACTGCGACTGGGCCTTCATCTGGGCCTCGAAGCTGTAGGGCTTCAGGTCGCTGGGCGTGTAGCCAGGGGTGTCGGAGTTGGCGACATTCTGGGCGATCACCTTCTGTCGCTCGGACAGATATCCGAGCCGGCCCCGCAGCATCGAGAAGAGCGGAATGTCGGTGATGTCCATGCCGAACATGGTGAACAAATAGGGTTAATCGCTCCTTAAGACCCTCTGGCGCAGAGGTGGGAGTGACCGGCGCGCGCCGGTCGGAGGCCCCTGTTCCCGCGATGCATTTCGCCGATGTTCTCCGCGCCGTATTCGCGCTGACCCTGACCATGGGCCTGATCGGCCTGTGCGCCGTGGCCCTGCGCCGGTTCGGTCCGGACCTGGTGGAGCGCCTGTCCCGCGCGCCCAGCGAACGGCGCCTGAAGGTGGTGGAGAGTCTGGTCCTCGATCCCGCGCGGCGCCTGGTGCTGGTGTCCTGCGACGGCGAGGAGCGCCTGATCCTGTTGGGCGACGGCCAGGTGCTGCCCCCTGCCCCCGCCGCAAAATCCCGTTCGAAACCCGCCAAGGCCGACGCCTGATGCGCAAGCTCCTGTCCCGCCTCGCCGCCCAGATGGGCCTGTCCGCCCTGTCGCCACAGGATCTGCGCCGCGCCTTCGGCTATGCGGTGCTGGCCACGGTGGCCGGCCTGTTGTTCCCCGCCCATGCCGCGGCGCAAGCCGTGAACATCAATCTGGGGTCCGGCGCCGGCCTGACCGAGCGGGTGGTCCAGCTGATGGGCCTTCTGACCGTCCTGTCGCTGGCCCCGTCCATCGTCATCATGACCACGGCCTTCGTGCGCATCGTGGTGGTCCTGTCCCTGCTGCGCACGGCGCTCGGCCTGCAGCAGAGCCCGCCCAACGCGGTGATCATCAGCCTCGCCCTGTTCCTGACCGCCATCGTCATGGGGCCGACCTTCCAGAAGGCCTATGACGACGGGATCAAGCCGCTGCTCGACCAGCAGATGGAGTTGCCCGAAGCCTTCGACGCCGCCGGCGCCCCGGTGAAGAGCTTCATGCTGGCCCAGGTCGACCGCGAGGACCTGGCCCTGTTCGTGCGCCTGTCCAAGGTCGAGCGGCCCCAGACCCTGCAGGAGCTTCCGCTGCGGGTCGTGACCCCGGCCTTCATGATCTCGGAGCTGAAACGCGCCTTCGAGATCGGCTTCCTGTTGTTCATCCCCTTCCTGGTCATCGACCTGGTGGTGGCGAGCGTCCTGATGAGCATGGGGATGATGATGCTCCCCCCCGTGGTGGTCTCATTGCCCTTCAAGCTGATCTTTTTCGTGCTCGTCGACGGCTGGCGACTGGTGTCGGGCAGTCTGGTTGAGAGCTTCCAGCGGGGCGCTGGGGGGTAGGCGCCACCACCTCCCCGCACATCCCGGCGAATGCCGGGATCCAGGTGACACGCGCCCGATATTCAGAACGCGAACGGATTGGGCCGACCGCCCCTCCGAGCCCTCTGACCTGGATCCCGGCATTCGCCGGGATGTGCGGTTTCGGAGGCCCCGCCCCAACCGTGACCTTCAGCCTCCCGTTGTCATCCCGGCCGCAGCGAAGCGGAGAGCCGGGACCTATACGCGCGGGGTTGTCCGGAGAAATCAGTGTCTATGGGTCCCGCACTTCCGCGGCTCCGCCGCTCCATGCGGGATGACACCTAGATGCTACCGTGATCCCCCGGATCGCCCCTTGGGCGACCGGAGGATGACGGAGCGTGGGGGTGTGGCGGGTTACTTCGCCTGGGCCAGGAAGGCGATGACGTCGGCGCGGTCGGCGGGCTTGTTGAAGCCGTCGAACTTCATCTTGCCGTCGGGGGCCACCTTCTTGGGATTGGTCAGGTAGGCGTCGAGGGTCTGAGGCGTCCAGGTCAGGCCCGTCCCCGCCAGCGAGGGCGAGTAGGTGAAGCCGGGCGAGGTCGCGACCTTGCGCCCGAGCACATGATAGAGGCTGGGCCCCTTCTTGTTGTGCATGGCCGACGCCACGCTGTGGCACTCCCCGCAGTTCTCATCGAAGAGGTCGGCGCCATGGTCCGGATCGGCGGCGCGGGCCAGGCTGGAGGCGGACAGGGCCAGGCCGAGGGCCGCGAGGCTGAGAAGCTTTTTCATGATCAGAAGGCCGTCCAGGCAAAGACTGACAGGGTGTTGTTGTCCTTGGCGTCGCGGCCGAAGCCGTCATAGTTCGAGCTGGCGCCGTTGAACTTCGAATAGCCGGTGTACTGCACGCCCAGCCGCAGGTTGGCGTGAGGCGCGCCCCATGAGCCTTCCTGGCCGAAGGGGGTCCAGTCGGCCTGTAGGCGGAAGCCCTCGGTGTCCGGCTTGCCGGTGCGGCTGCCGGCGTCAGCCTCCGGCGCGAACAGGATGTCGTCGGCGCTGCCGGTGGTGCGGAACAGGCCGGCGGTCACCCCGTACTTGCGATCCCAGTAATAGGACGTGTCCAGGGTCAGGCTGGTGAGATTGCCCTTTCGCTGATCCGCCTCGCCGGCGGCGAAGCTGACGCCCAGGGTCCGACGTTCCTTCACATAGGCGGCGTTGAAGGACAGGACCGCCTTCTTGGGCAACTGGGCCTGGTAGCTGGCGTCGATGCCGATGTCGGAATAGCGGTCGGTGTCGCTGACCGTGGGATCCGGCCGCAGCTTGGCGTCAAGGCCGAAGGCGCCGAGTGTGGCCGTACGGCCATGGGCGCTGTGGCTGTAGGCCACTCGCCAGTAGGGCGCCGTCCCGTCGACCACAGCATCCTGACTGAGGTTCAGGGTGTGGAGCAGGTTGTCGCTGAGCGCGCGATAGCCGCCGAGCTCGACATAGACCTTGTCGTCAAACCAGATATAGCCGCTGGTCCCCAGCACCTGCTGCTCCAGGCCGCCATAGACCAGGGGCGCCCCCGACTGGGCCGGCGCCAGGTCCGGCGACGTGTAGGGGAAGCCCCAGGCCGGCGTGGTGTTCCACACATCCTGGACCGTGGGATTGTTGTTCACCGAGATCCCGAGCACTGCGTCCTTGCCGGCCAGCTTGGTCTCGTGGGCGATGCGGATATCGAAGTTGTCCAGCGAGGCCTTGCGATCGACGCCCGAATAGGTCGCCTGGGCGAAGATGCCGACGCCCGGCATGGCCCGGCCCCCCAGGAAGATTGAGGCTTCCTGCAGGGCGACATTGTTGTTGGCGTTGAAGTGATCCGCCGGCGCCGCACTCTGAGCCTTGGCGGTGTGGGTGTAGTTGGCGACGGCCATGGCCGCGAGCGCCAGGCCCTGCTTGTTGGAGGCGTTGATCCAGGACTGGGTCGCCCCGTAGCCTTCCATCTTGAAGATGCGGCCGTGCTGGGTGAGCTGGGGTCCGAAGCCGCCGACATGGCAGGCGGCGCACTCCTCACCCGTCTGCACCGAAAAGGCCGGAATGGCGGCGGCCGGTCCCGCAGCCACGATCCCGACTCCGAAGGCGACTCCGCCGGCGACCAGCCAGCGCGGCGCCGGAACGCCCGCAAATAAACTCGACATGAACCCGTCCCGCATAGGCCCCCCGGCCCCGGCGCGGCATCGCGTCGGCCGTCGATTAGTCAGACCAAAGCAGGCGTTCAAGCCTAAAAATTACAAATGCGACATGATGTTCGAAATATCTGCGTCGCCATATTTCCACCACAGCCGCGGGTCTAGCGGTGTTGGAGAATTTTCGATGAGTCCCCAAGACTCAAATACGCAAATCAGGTGCAACTAATATGGGATCAGACGAATCCGTTACTGATAATTACCCGCAAAAAGAAGCCGTATGGGTCCACTGGACTACTGCACTTCTTGTCGTATCGATCTTCGCGATTGGGTGGGGCCATGAGCTCGTGGAGAGTCGGGCGGCTCAGCGCACGCTGATGGACGTGCACCGCGTCCTGGGCCTCATTGTGGCGCTCCTGACCCTCGGCCGGATCGTTCTGCGCGTCCGGGCGATCCAGCCGGACGACGACACCCCGCCTCTGCTGCGGATGGCCGCCAAAGCCTCGCACGGTCTGCTTTATCTGCTGTTGGTGAGCTTGCCGGCGCTGGGCTTCATCATGACCGGCGCGGCGCGCGCCCATCCCACCCTGTTCGGCGTGATCCCCGTGCCGTCCTTCACCGGCCACGACCGCGAGCTGGCCGAGCAGCTGGGCGAATGGCACGAGCGCGGCGCCTGGGTCCTCTTGGCGATCATCGGCCTGCACGCCGCAGCGGCCCTGTGGCACCACCATGTGCGCAAGGATGATGTGCTGGCCCGCATGATCCCGCAGTTGCGGCGGTAGCCCGAAATCCGCACATCCCGGCGAAGGCCGGGACCCAGATCGTATGGCTTCGAGGTGGGCGGAAGCGCTCAAGTTCGCCTCCGGCCATCCCGACGCGTTTCACCTGGATCCCGGCGTTCGCCGGGATGAGCGGTGGAGATGACTCAAAACAGCGTCATCCTCCGGGCCTTGCGCCAGCAAGGATCCGGGGGACCCAGGCGGCCTTTGAGAGTCCGGGAGCAACCTTGGGTCCCCCGGATCGCCCTTTGGGCGACCGGAGGATGACGGAGTTTGGGGTTTAGCCCTTCGCCTTACCCTTGGCAGGGGCGGCTTCGGCGGTCTTGCCGGGGGGATTGGCGGCCTGGCGGGTCGTGGCGCCCACGGGGGCCGGCTTTTCGCGGAACTTGACCTTCATCTTGCCGACCCAGCCGGCGAAGGACTCGTTGTCGGCGGTCACCCGGCCGAAGTCGGCGACGCCCAGCTGGCCGGACGACATTCCCGACAGGGCCACCTGCAGGGCGTCGGGATTGTGGGCCTGGGCGATGAAGCTCTGATAGCGGGAATAGAGCCTCGCCAGGGCGGCGTCATCGCCGGCCAGGCTGTAGGACACCCCGGCGCGCAGCAGCTTGCCCTCTTCCTCGCTGGTCAGGGCCTGCGGGAGCTTGAAGCGGTCGCCCAGCGACTTCTCGAACATGGCGCCGGCCGTGGGCCAGTCCTTGCGCTTCCAGGCGATCTCGGTGCGCAGGTCCTGGCCTTCGCGGGTGGTGTCGCGCTCGATCATCTCCTCGGCGCCATCGAGGCGGCCAAGGTTCATCAGGGCGCGGCCCTCGATCAGGCGGCGCTCGGCGTTGAGCGCGTTGGGCAGGACGGTGGTGCGCGAGTTGTTGATGGCCTGCAGGGCCTGCTCGGGCTTGCGATCCATCAGGTAGATGGTGGCGAGGTCGGTGGCGACCTGGGCCCGCGGCACCCCATCCAGACGATTTTCCACCTGGTACTTCAACAGGCTCGCGGCCTGGTCCAGCAGGTCCACGTCCACCAGGCGGCGGACCAGCTTGCGCACCATCAGGTCGCCGTCGGCGCCCAGCGGCGTCAGGTCCTGGAAATCGTAGAACAGGGCGAGCGCCTGGACCGGCTCCAGGCCATCGGCCGCGCCATCCAGGAACAGGGCGCGGAAGGCGTTGGTCAGGTCGGCCTGAATCTGGATGGATTCCGGCTTGTCCGCCTGGGCCGGCGGGGCCGACTTGAAGGCCTCCAGCGCCTCGCGGTAGCGGCCCTGGCTGAGATAGAGCTGGCCAAGCGCACGGATGGTCTCGAGCTCGGTGGCGTCGCCGCGCCAGCGATAGCGCAGGCCCGCGAAGACATTGGCCGCGTCGACCGGCGAGATCTGGCCCAACTGCAGCTTGATCTGGGTGGCGCGCAGGGTGGCAGGCGCCGTCAGGGACTCGGTCGGCGCCTTCATGATCGCCTGATAGACGCCCAGCGCCCGTTGGGGCTGGCCCTTGGCCTCGATCACCTGGGCCTGGATCAGGCGGGTGGCCAGTTCCTCCAGCGGCTCGGCCTTGTCGCTGAGGGCCAGCTTGATGGAGCGATCGGCGCCGTCGATGTCGCCTAGCGCCAGGGCCGCCTGAGCGTCGGCGCGGGCGAAGCGCTGCTTCCACATGGGCGAGAACAGGCCGAAGGCTTCCGAGCCGTCGAGGAAATGGCTGCGCGCCTCGGGCCACTGGGCCAGCTGGGCCGCGGCGTAGGACCGCCACAGGGCGATGGACGGATCATCCGACAGGATGGGGGCGGCGAAGTCGGCCTGGGCTTCCTTATAGCGACGGGCCATGACCCGCGAGATGCCGCGCAGGCCGCGGAACTCCGGGTTGTCCAGCACCTCGGGATTGGTCCGGGCCAGGTCGTTGAGCAGGCCGATGGCCTCAAAGGACAGCTGGGAGCCGACCAGGAACCGGGCCAGCGCCATGCGCGCGGCGATCGGTGCGTCCTTGGCGACCGCGCCTTCTTCGGTGGCGGCGTTGAGCAGTTGGCTGTAGCGGCCGAGGAACCCGGTCTCGCCGGTGCGCGGCCAGTTCACGTCGTCGATCAGGCCTGGCATCGACGCAGGTTGGGGGGCGCCGAGGCTGGCCTCGATCTGGCGGACCTGGGCGAAGACCGGCGACAGGGCCAGGCCCGTCGGCCGGCCGATATGGACGAGGTCGCCCTCGCGCTCCACATGCAGGTCGTCGACGTAGGACTCCATCCCCAGGCCCTGGGCCGAGGGGAGCACCGCCATCTGGACGTACTCGCGGCGCATCTGCACGCCCTTGGACGGGCCAAGGGCGGTGACGACGGACAGGGTGTCGCCGACCACCGGGTCCTGAACCCGGACGGCGCGGGTGGAGCCGGCGATCTCGGCCTTCAGGGCGGCGGGACCGCCGACGTCGTCACGGCCGATGCGGATCGGCGAGGCCTGGCCTTGCGGCCCTGAGCCCAGGGAGATGGTCCAGGTCCCGCCCAGGTTCGAGGCGAAGACCGGGGTGCCGACCGGCGAGGCGATGCGGACGGCGGAATAGTCCTCGCCCTTCACCGCCTGGACGGTGGAGAACTGTTTCAGGCCGCGCGGGGCGCGGGAGACGTCGATGATGGCGGCGGCGTCGAACACCACCCAGACCGCCGCGCCGCGCCGGAACACGGCCGCGCCATTGGGGTTGGCCCAGGGAAAGGTCAGCTGGACCTGGCCGTTGGACATGGCCGCGGTCATGTGGACCACGCCGCCGGGCGGGACGGGATTGGGGCGCTCGGGCTCCGGCTCGATCTGCGGGGCTTCGGCGACCTCGACCGGCGCGGCGCCGGGGGCCGTCGGATCAGCGGCGGGGGCCGCCACCTCCTCGGCGGGCTTTTCGAACAGGTTGACGTAGGTGGCCCCGTCGGCCGAGCCCACCTTGGCGTCGGCGCCGTCGGCCAGGGTCAGGACCAGTTCCAGCCGACCGCCGGCATGGCGAGCCTCGGCGGTCTTCAGCCACTTGGGCGGGCTGTACTTCAGCCGGGCGATGTCCGGGTTGGCGTCCCGGTCGAACTTCAGGCTAAGGACCTGGCCATTACGGCTGGTCGTGGTGCGCGCGCCGCCCGCCCAGTGCAGCTCGATGCGGGTGAAGTCCCGCGCCTCGCCCACCTGCCCCGGCAGCGCCCCGCGCCGCGCCCCCGCCCCCCCCCTCGGCGCCGCCCCCCCCCCCCGCGGCGGCGCCCGGGGGGTACAGACCGCCGCGACGCTGGAATGGAGGGCTCGGCGCAGGCTCATATCAGCCCTTCTTGGTCCCCTGCGGCTTGGCGCCGGCGGCGGGCGCGGCGGCCTGCTTGGGCGAAGGCGTCTTCACGCCCGCGGCCGCGGCGTTGGCGGCGTCATTGGCGCTGGCGGCCAGGCCCTGGGCCTTTTCGAACCGGTCCGAGAGCGCCTCGGTCAGGGTCTTGGCGTCCGAGGGGGCCATCTGGGCGAGGATCGCGGCCAGGGACTTTTCCTTCATCTTGGCGGCGATGGGCAGGCGGACCTTGTCGTCCAGCAGCACCAGGCGCGGCGCGGCGTCCTTGGGCTTCATGCTCTCGAACACCTTCACCATCCGGGCGATCTCGGCCTCCTGAGCCTGGTCGGCCTGGCCCATCAGCCCCTGGATGTCGCCCTTCAGCCCGGTCAAGGACTTGATCTTGGCGTCGAGCTTGGCTTCGGCGGCGGCCATCAGGGCCAGCTGGGTGTCGAGGTCGTTCTCGCGCTGGTCCAGTTCGCCGCGGCGGGCGCCGAGGTTCTGCAGGACCTGGAGCTCGGCGGGCGAGAGCCCGGCTTCCTTGGCCAGTTCGGCGGCGGTGGGGGCGCAGGCGGCGACCACCGGGGCCGGCGGCCTGGCGCCTTCGGGCGGCAGGGCCGAGGCGTCGACGGCGGCGTCACCGGCCGCGGCGGCCTTCTCAGCCTCCTTGTCGGCCTTGGACGGCTTGACCGCTTCCTCGGCGAAGGCGCGGGCGCCCTTCAGCATGTCGGGCAGGCTGCGGGCGCCGGCCAGGGCGTTGACCGCCAGCACGCCGGCCAGGGCGACGCCGACCAGGGGCAGGATACGGGGCATGTTCTTCATCGACGGCCTCCCATGACGCTACGCAGCGGACGGCGGCGAGGCTCGTCCTGGGCCTGAATGGGCGGGGACTCGACGCGCGAGGTCTCGGCGCGCCGGGGTTCAACTTCGCCGGGCTCGGCGAACAGCTCGTCCTCGAAGGCGGGACGCTGGCGGGTGGGCGCAGGCTCGCGGCGCAGGACGGGCTCCGGCGTCCGACGCGGACGCGGCTCACGCGCGCCGGACAACAGGCTGCCCAGCTTATGGGTCACCCGCTCGACGTCGGCGGCGAAATCGATGTCGCCGCGGGCGGCGGCGTCACGCAGGGCCGCGGGCGGCGGGCCGGAGACGGGAGCAGACTGGGGGCCGGCCTCCGACGCCGACTGCAGCTGGCGGTCCAGCTTGGCGGTCAGGGTGCGGGCCTTCTCGATCCGGTCGGCCAGTTCGTCGGTGGCTTCATCCGTGGCGGCCCGTAGGTCGGCCAGGCCCTGTTCGGCCCGGGCGGCGGCGGCGTCCAGCTCGGCGACGGCGCGGGCGAAGCCCTCATGACTGTCCTTCAGCGCCTTCAGGCGGCTGTTCAGGCGGAAGCCCATGGCCAGCGCGGCCAGCAGCAGGGCGGCGAGCAACAGGTTCAGGCCGAGGGCGACGATGCTCATTTCATCCTCTGCACAGCTTGCCGGGCCTTGGGCGACAGGGGCGCCTCGACGCGGACGGCGATGTGATGGTTGCGGCGGCCCATACGGCCCTGGGTCAGCGGGATCTGGCCGGCGCGCAGCTCGACCAGACTGTCCGGCGTGGCGTTCAGCATGATCGTCTGGCCGACCTCGAGATTGAGGACTTCCTTGAGGCTGATCTGCTGCTCGTCGAGGATGGCGCGGATGTCGATCTGGGTGGTCCAGAGCTCGGTGGCCAAGTGGCCTTCCCAGATGTTGTCGCGGCCGAACTTCTCGCCCATGAACTGCTGCAGCAGCATCTTCCGGATGGGCTCGAGGGTGGCATAGGGCAGCAGGAGCTCGATTCTGCCCCCGCGGTCTTCCATGTCGACGCGCAGCTTGACCAGGATGGCGGCGTTGGCCGGCCGGGCGATGGCGGCGAAGCGCGGGTTGGTCTCCAGCCGGTCGAGGGTGAAGCTCACCGGGGTCAGGGGCTCGAAGGCCAGCTGGGCGTCGGCCAGCACCACCTCGACCATCCGCTGGACCAGCACGCGTTCGATGGTGGTGTAGGGCCGGCCCTCGATGCGCATGGCCGCGGTGCCGCGCCGGCCGCCCAGAAGCAC
This sequence comes from uncultured Phenylobacterium sp., assembly GCA_964643835.1. Lineage (GTDB taxonomy): Bacteria > Pseudomonadota > Alphaproteobacteria > Caulobacterales > Caulobacteraceae > Phenylobacterium. Next base: position 15,768 of record CAZXVO010000048.1, read on the forward strand.
GTCGACGATGGAGTAGATCAGGTTGGAGTCCACGGTCAGCAGGCCGTAGTTCTCCAGCTCCTCAGCCTTGAACACCGACAGGATGGCCGGCAGCGGGATCGAGTTCAGATAGTCGCCGAACCGGATCGAGGAGATGTTGTCGAGGCTGACCTCGACATTGTCCGAGGTGAAGTTCCGCAGGCTCGTCGTCATGTACCGCACGAGGCGGTCGAAGACGATTTCGAGCATGGGCAGGCGCTCGTAACTGACGAGCGCGGAATTGATGATGGCGCGGATGCCCGAGCGTTCAGCGGCCTCTTCGTCGGACAGGTCGAAGCCAAGCAGGCTGTCGATTTCGTCCTGGTTGAGGATGCGCTCGGAGCCGATGGCGCCCTCGGCGGCGGGATCCAGATCCCAGCCGCCCTCGTCGCCGCCGCCGCTATTTTCGAACTCGTCCGCCATGCTGGTAAGCGATCCTGAGAGCCTGACGGCCCTAGTTGATCAACATCTCCTCGATCAGGACGGCGTTGCACTTGGCCGGCGCGATGACGAGGTTCACGCGGCGCTGGATCTCCATGCGCAGCTGATACGAGCCCTGGCTGCCCTGGAGGTCTTCTGGCCGGAGTTCACGCAGGAAGGTCTGGAACATGTCCTGCATCCTGGGCATGTTCGGCTCCAACGTCTCCACAGCTTCCTCGTCAGGCATTTCGAGGGTGAGCTTGAGCTTCAGGAAGGTCGGCCGGCCGTCGGCGGTCTGCATGTTGACCACCACGTCGGGCAGGGTGACGAACATCACGCCGTTCGGCCCCTCGGAGATCTTGGGGGCGTTCTTGTCCTCCTTGCCCCCCTCCTTCTTCTCTTCCTTCTTTTTCTCTTTCTTCTTTTCCTTGCCGTGCTCGCCGGCCTTTTCGCCCTCGGCGGCCGGCTTGGGCTTCATCAGGAAAAAGGCCGCGGCTCCGCCGCCGCCCAGGACCAGCACAGCGGCCGCGATGATGATGATCATCATCGGCGGCTTCTTCTTCGCCGGGGCTTCTTCGCCCTCAGCGCCCTCTCCGCCTTCGCCAGCGGGGGCTTCCTTGACCTTTTCCTTGGCCACGCGCGCGCATCCTTAGAATCTTATCCCCTCTGCATGCCGCGCCCTTGGTTAAGGATCGGTTTTTAACTCCTGTTAACGCGGTCCAAATCGTACCCGGCAATTTCCGCCGATGGGCGGCCGTTAACTTTATTGTTTGTTGTTTTCATTGAGCTTTCAGACTGGCCCAAAGCTTGCAGCGGATTGGCGTACGAAAGTGTCGCACAAGCCCAAGCGTAAACATCGCCATGGACAACACCCTCTATGTCGGCCTGTCGCGTCAGATGACGCTGCGCCGCGAGCTCGACATCATCGCGAACAACATCGCCAACGCCGACACCACCGGCTTCAAGGTCGAGAGCCTGATGGTGGGCGAGGCGCCCCAGGCGCCAGCCCAGACGTTCAGCGCGCCCAAGCCGGTCAAGTTCGTGCTGGACCGCGGCGTGGCCCGCGATTTCGGCCAGGGCGCCCTGCACCGCACCGAAGGCACGCTGGACGTCGCCATCGAGGGCCCCGGCTTCTTCAAGATCTCGACGCCGGAAGGCGAGCGCTACACCCGTGACGGCCACTTCCGCATGGACGAGCTGGGCCGGGTGACCACCCAGGATGGCAAGGCCGTGCTGGACGAAGGCGGCGGCGAGATCACCATCGATCCGGAAAAGGGCGCGGTCATGATCGGCCGCGACGGCACGGTCAGCCAGGGCTCAGAGCGGGTCGGCAAGATCGGCGCGGTGACCTTCGACAGCCTGTCGGTGCTCGAGAAGACCGGCGACAACCTCTACAAGAACACCTCCAATTCCCAGCCCGCCCCGGCCTCGGCCAGCCTGATCCGCCAGGGGATGCTGGAAAGCTCCAACGTCAATTCCATCGCCCAGATCACCCGGATGCTCGAGGTCACCCGCGCCTACGAGTCCATGGCCAAGATGATGGACAACGCCGCCGACCTGTCCCGTCGCTCGATCGAGCGCATGGGCCGGGTCCAGTAGGGAAAGCTTAAAAGATGCAAGCACTTCGCACCGCCGCGACGGGCATGGCCGCCCAGCAGCTGAACGTCGAGGTCATCTCGAACAACATCGCCAACATGAACACTGTCGGCTTCAAGCGGCAGCGGGCGGAGTTCCAGGACCTCCTCTACCAGACCCTCGAGCGGGCCGGTTCGCAGTCGTCGGACCAGGGCACCGTGGTCCCCACCGGCATCCAGATCGGCGCCGGCGTGAAGGCGGGCTCGGTCTATCGTATCACCGAGCAGGGCTCGATGACCGCCACCGGCAACGACCTGGACCTGGCCATCGACGGTCGGGGTTATCTGCAGGTGCTGATGCCCAGCGGCGAGGTCGCCTTCACCCGCGCCGGCAACCTGTCCCTGAACGACCAGGGCCAGCTGGTCACCGACGACGGCTACCAGGTCCAGCCGGCCATCACCGTGCCCGGTGACGCCACCAAGGTCATCGTCTCCAAGACCGGCCAGGTGCAGGTGGAGCAGCCGGGTTCGACCACGCCGAACGTGATCGGCAACCTGGAACTGGCCAACTTCATCAACGAGGCCGGCCTCGAGGCCATAGGCGACAACCTGTACCTCCAGACCGGCTCCTCCGGCGCCCCCACCACCGGCGCCCCCGGCTCGACCGGGTTCGGCAGCGTCCTGCAGGGCTACACCGAAGCGTCCAACGTCGACGCGGTCACCGAGATCACCGCCCTGATCACCGCCCAGCGCGCCTACGAGATGAACTCCAAGGTCATCACCTCGGCGGACCAGATGCTGTCCACCGCCAACCAGCTGAAGTCCTAAGGCCATGCGCGCCCTGATCTTCAGTCTCGTCCTGACGCTCGCCGCCGCGCCCGCCCTGGCCGGCCAGAGCGTCACACTGCGGTCCGACACCACCGACGCCGATGGCGTAGTGACCCTGGGCGACGTGTTCGAGGGCGCGGGCACCGCGGCGAACGTGGCGATCGCCCAACGCGGCGGGACCATGGTGGTGCTGGATGCGAACGCCGTGCAGGCCGCCGCGCGCCGTGCGGGCCTGGACTGGGCCAACGCCACCGGCCTGCGCCGCATCGTGGTCAAGGCCGGCGACGCGGCCACCGCCGCCGGCCCCGCCCGCGGCAATGTCGAGGTCCTGACCTACGCCCGCAGCCTGTCCACCGGCGAGATGGTCCAACCGGAAGACCTGGTCTGGGCCAAGGTCGCCGCCGCCCCGGCCGATTCGCCCCGCGACGCCGACGCTGTGATCGGCCAGGCCGCCCGCCGCCCCCTGCGCCAGGGCGCCGCCGTCTCCGCGCGCGACGTCTCCGCGCCCCAGGTGATCAAGACCGGCGACGTGGTCACCGTGGCCTTCGAGGCCGACGGCATCTCGCTCTCCATCCAGGGCAAGGCCCTGGCCAATGGGGCCATCGGCGACACCCTGCTGGTGCAGAACCCCACCTCCAAGAAGACCCTCCAGGCCGTGGTCACCGGACCGGGCCTGGCCTCCATCGGTCCCGCCGCCGACCAGGCGCGCGCGCTCGGCCGCTCCCAGATCGCGCTCCGCTAAGGAACACCCCCATGCGTAACCGCCTGCCCCTCATCCTCGCCCTCGGCCTGTTCCCCCTGGCTGCCTGCTCCACCGTCGAGGAAGCCGTGAAGGGGCCGCAACTCGCGCCCGTCGGCTATCCCGCCGCCCTGGCCCCCATGGAGCAGGTGGTGATCAATCCGCAGGAACAGCCGGCCGCCCCGGCCTCGGCCAACTCCCTGTGGCGCGCCGGCGCGCGGGCCTTCTTCATCGACCAGCGGGCGCGCAAGGTCGGCGACATCCTGACCGTCCAGATCGACATCGACGACAGCGCCAAGACCCAGAACACCTCGACCTCCAGCCGCACCGGCGCGATGAGCGCCGCAGTGCCGAAGCTGTTCGGGCTGGAGGACAAGGTCGGCCAGCTGCTGCCGCCGCATAACAACTTCGACCCGACCAACGCCCTGCAGACCAAGACCAATTCGAGCAATACCGGCACGGGCAGCGTGAACCGGGCGGAGAAGATCTCCCTGACCATCGCCGCCGTCGTCTCGGCGGTGCTGCCCAATGGCAACTTGGTGATCCAGGGCACCCAGGAAGTGCGCACCAACGCCGAACTGCGCCAGCTGACCGTGGCCGGGATCGTGCGGCCGGAGGACATCTCCTCGTCCAACACCATCAAGCACACCCAGATCGCCGAAGCCCGCATCAGCTACGGCGGCCGCGGCGACATCAGCCGGGTGCAAAAAGTGCCGGGTCTCCAGTCGGTGGTGGAACGCTTCCAGCCGTTCTGACGGCTGGGGCTGGTTCTGCCGAGCGCCTCCCCCTCAGGCCCTCCGGGCCAGCTCCCCCAGAGGGGGAGCAACTGGAGGCAGGCGCATTGGGCGTGCTAAGCTTGTCCCATGATGCTCGCCGTTCTCGCCGCCGCCGCGACCGCCGCTGCTCCGCCGCCCGGAACCTGGACGGCGGTCACGCCCAAGGACGCCGCCGTTTCGCTCACCTATGCGCCGGCCGGCGCGCCGGGGCCGGTGCTGACCATGGTCTGCGAGCGGGGCGCCGGCCAGATCACCTTCAATGTGGTGTTGGCCGCGCCGCCCGGCGGCTGGCCGGCGGGCCGCGACAACATCCCCTTGAGCGTCATCCTGACCTCGGGCGCCCAAGTCTCGACCCTGCGCGGCCTGGCCCAACCCATCGCTGGCGGGGTTCGCCTGTCCTCTGAGGTGGCTACACGCGCGCCGGTGATCGACGCCTTTTCCGACACCGGCCTGATCGCGATCTCCACAAAGACCCAGCTGGCGGTCGCGCCGACGCCCGCCCCGCGCGGCACGGCGCGCAAGTTCCTGGGGCCTTGCAAGTAGGGTGCATCGACAAAATAGCCAGCATCTGGCTATATTTGCATCATGAGCCAGCACAGCGTCGTCGAGGCGAAGAACAATCTTTCCGATCTGATCGAGCGCGCGCTTCGCGGGGAGCCCGTGGTGATCACGCGGCATGGGAAGCCTGTGGTCGAGCTGAAAGCCGTCGAACCCAAAGGGCGGGCGGTGACCCAGGCGGACATCGACTGGCTGGATGCGCGCCGGATCAAGCCGCGGGACGGAAGCGAAAGTATCGTCGATCTGGTGATCCGGATGCGTGACGAAGACTGGCGATGAGCGTCTATCTAGACGCCAGCATCCTCGTCTCGCTGTTCATCGATGACAGCCTCACTCAAAGGGCGAGGAGCCTGGTCGCGGGGTCGGGCCGGTTTCTCATCATCAGCGACTTCATGCGCGCAGAACTGGCGTCCGTTGTCGCCCGCTATGTCCGGACGGGCGCCGTATCGCCCGCAGAGGCCGCAGCCCTTTTCGCCGATTTCGACTCATGGAGCCGCGCGTTCGATGTGGCGGAGACCACCAGCGCCGATGTTCGCCTCAGCGAAGTCTGGCTGCGCCGCCTGAATCTCAACCTCCGCGCCCCTGACGCCGTGCATATCGCCATCGCGGCGCGTCTCGGCGCGAGCCTTGCGACCTTCGATATCCGGATGGCCGAAGCGGCGCAGGCGCTCGGCGTTTCGGTAGAGCCGGCCTAGGCCCGCCGCCCCGCCACCGAAGCATTGTCGAGGCCGAGCGCGTTCAGGGCGCCGCGGACGATGCCGTCAGCGTCTAGGCCGGCCTGGGCGTACATGACGTCCGGCTTGTCCTGGTCCTGGAAGATGTCGGGCAGGGTCAGGGTGCGGACCTTCAGGCCACGGTCAAAGGCGCCGTGTTCGGCCAGGGTCTGCAGGACGAAGGCGCCGAAGCCGCCCATCGCGCCTTCTTCCACCGTGATCAGGGCCTCGTGCTCGCGGGCCAGGCGCAGGACCATGTCGACATCCAGCGGCTTGGCGAAGCGGGCGTCGGCGACGGTGGCCGACAGGCCGCGGGCGGCGAGCGCGTCGGCGGCCTTCAGGCTTTCGCCCAGGCGCGTGCCGAAGGACAGGATGGCGACGGCGGTGCCTTCACGGATGATGCGGCCCTTGCCGATCTCCAGCGGCTCGGCGACGCCGGGGATCTCAACGCCCATGCCCTCGCCGCGCGGATAGCGGAAGGCCGAGGGGCGGTCGTCGATGGCGGCGGCGGTGGCGACCATGCGGGCCAGTTCGGCCTCGTCGGCGGCGGCCATCAGCACCATGCCCGGCAGGGCGCCCATATAGCCGATGTCAAAGGAGCCGGCATGGGTGGCGCCGTCCGCGCCGACCA
>CAZXVO010000049.1:0-20516 GCA_964643835.1 uncultured Phenylobacterium sp.
GCCGGGCGGACCTGCGCACCCTGGTGGGCGCCGGCGCCGGCGCGGCCATCGCCGCGGCCTTCGGCGCGCCGCTGACCGGAGCCTTCTACGCCTTCGAGATCGTCATCGGGGCCTATACCGTGGCCAATATCGCCCCGGTGGCCGCCGCGGCCCTGGCCGCAGTGCTGGTGGCCCGCAGCCTGGGCGGCGACACCTACAAGCTGTCAAGCACGGTCGAGGCGATCCAGAACTGGCCGGTCTATGGCCTCTACGCCCTGCTCGGCCTGGCGACGGCGGTGTTCGGCGTCGCCCTGATGCGGATGGTGGCCACCGCCGAGCGCTGGACGGTGAAGCTGCCGGTTCCCCTGTGGCTGCGGCCGGCCCTGGGCGGGATGCTGCTGGCGGGGATCGCGCTCTATACGCCCCAGACCCTGTCGGCCGGCCATGGCGCCCTGGCCCTCGACCTGGAACGCGACCTGGGCCTGAAGATGCTGCTGGTCCTGATCGCCATGAAGGCGGCGGCCTCGATCATCTCGCTCAGCTTCGGCTTCCGGGGCGGCCTGTTCTTCGCCGCCCTGTTCCTCGGCGCCCTGGAGGGCCAGGCCTTCGCCGAGCTGGTCAACCTGGCGCCTGGCCTGCCCCACCTGAACGGCACGGTGGCGGCCCTGGTCGGCATGGGCGCCTTGGGCGTCGCCATCATCGGCGGGCCGCTGACCATGTCCTTCCTGGTGCTGGAGACCACCGGCGACTTCAGCGTCACCGCCGCCACCCTGGTGGCCTCGCTGATCGCCTCGGCCGTGGTGCGCGAGACCTTCGGCTATTCCTTCTCCACCTGGCGGCTGCACCTGCGCGGGGAGACGATCCGTTCCGCCCACGATGTGGGCTGGATCCGCACCCTCACGGCGGGCAGGATGATGCGCAAGGATGTGCCGGTCCTGCCCGCCGACACCGGCCTGGCCGAGTTCCGCCGCCGCTTTCCCTTGGGCGCGGCCAAGCGGGTGGTGCTGACCGACGTGGAAGGCCGTTATGCGGGCCTGGCGCCGGTGGCCGCGGCCTGGTCCGCGGACTTGGCCGATGGTGGGGGCGAGGACGGGCTGGCCGCCCTGGCGGTCAACGCCCATGCGGTGCTCACGCCGGAAATGTCGATCAAGGAGATCATGGCCGCCTTCGACCGAGCCCAGAGCGATGAACTCGCCGTGGTCGATTCGGACGGTCAGGTCCTGGGCGTGCTGACCGAGGCCTACGCCACCCGCCGCTACGCCGAGGAACTGGAAAAGGCCCGCCGGGATCTCACCGGCGAGGCTTAAGTCCGTCTTACTGGTTGGGCGGCGGGGCGCTGCGCTGCATGTCGCGCACCGCCTGCTGGGCCTGGGCCTCTTCGTCGGCGGCTTCCTCGACCGTCTGGCACTTCTTCACCGGCAGGCGGCTGCCGAGCGTCTTGATGCTCTTGCAGATCTTCTGCGGCTTGGCGGCGGCGACGGCCGTCGTGGTCTGGGTGGTCGAGGCGGCGGGCGTCGCATCGGCGGCGACGACCAGCCCGGCGGACAGGATCAAGGCGACAAACATGGGGTTCACCAACTAGGGGCTGCAATTGCCAGCATCTATGCACGCGGCCCCTGGCAAGCCAAGATGCGGCGCCGCACAATTACCCCAAAATGAGGGGGTCTGAGCCGACTTGCGGCGCGGTTTACTTACGGCGCTGCTTGCGGGCGGCGTAGCGGGCGTCGCGGGCGGCCTTCTGCGACGCGCGGAGGGCCAGTTCACGGGCCTCAGCCATCAGCTCTTCTTCTTCGCGCTGCTTGGCGTCCTCGACGGCCTTCACCGCGCGGCGCTCTTCGCGTTCCTTGCGGCGCTCCTCACGGATCAGCTCGAGCTCCAGCTCGCGCTCGGCCTTGCGCTGTTCCAGCTGCAGGTCTGGCACGTGCGGCTTCGGCTTGAATTTTTCGAGGAGGGCCTTCTTGGCGGCGGCGCTGGCCGCTTGACGGTCGTTGAAGCTATTATTCTTGGGATGGATCATGGCTGAGGCACATACTGCCTCAGCGTCCGCTTGCGAACCCCTGAAAGCCTTAAAATCGGCGGTTTCAGCCGATGATTTCGCTTAAAGCGGGTCCAATCTCGTCATGAAGCGCCAGGTCGGCGATCTGGTCCATGTCCGTGGGCTCGCGGTTGAGGATCACCAGGGTCGCCCCATTGCGCTTGGCCAGGATCGGAAAGTCGGCCGCCGGGAAGACGGTGAGCGACGAGCCCAGCACCAGGAACAGGTCGCAGGCCAGGGTCTCGAACTCCGCCCGCGCCATGGGTCCGGCGGGCATGGACTGGCCAAACGAGATCACCGCGGTCTTCACTAGGCCGCCGCAGTCGCGGCAGTGCGGGATCTCGCCGTGGTCGAGGAACGGGCCGCGCAGCTCCTCCAGCTCGTGGCGCGATCCGCAGGCCAGGCAGGTAGCGAAGCTGGCGTTGCCGTGCAGCTCGATCACCTTCTCCGGCGGCAGGCCGGAATCCTGGTGCAGGTTGTCGACGTTCTGGGTGATGACCGCCGACAGATGGCCCCGCTCATGCAGCCGGGCCAGGGCGAAGTGGCCGGTGTTGGGCGCCCGGCCGGTCCAGCCGGCCTTGCCGGTGAAGGCCCGGGTCCAGGCCTCGCGCCGCTTGTCCTCGGAAGCCACGAACTCCTGGTAGGTGATCGGCTTCATCCGGCTCCACACCCCGCCCGGCGAGCGGAAGTCGGGGATGCCGGACTCGGTGGAGATTCCCGCCCCAGTGAAGGCGACGATGCGGCGGGCGTCGGCGAGTTTGCGGGCGAGGTCGGCGCGGCTCATGGCCAATTCCTGCCACGCTCCCCGCGCCGCCCACAAGAGTTATGGTAAAAAAGCGTGAACATCCAGCATGTTAACCGGGCGCAAAGGGCGGGTGTGTTTCTGTCCCACCAACACTGGACGCGATCAAGACGCGCTCGACCTGAAAGGTTCCATGTCCCATGGGTGACACCCGCATCCCCGCGCCGGGCGCCGAGCTGATCTCGGTGCGAATTGGCGACCAGGCTTACGCCATCGACATCATGGCCGTCCGCGAGATCCGCGGCTGGTCGGCCGCCACCCCCCTGCCGCACGCCCCGCCGCATGTGCTGGGGATGATGAACCTGCGAGGCGCCATCCTGCCGGTCATCGACCTGTCGGCCCGGCTGGGCCTGGGTCCGTCCAATCCCGGCGCCTCGTCGGTCGTGGTGGTGGCGCAGATCGGCGAGGCCCAGGTGGGCCTGGTGGTCGACGCCGTCTCCGACATCCTGACCGTGACCGAGGGCCTGATCCAGGCCGCCCCGGAAGTGGGCAGCCGCGACTCCAACGCCTTTGTGGCCGGGGTCATGACCATCGACACCGCCATCGTCAGCCTGCTGGCCCTGGACCAGGTGATCCCGGCCGGCGCCGAAGACGCCGTGGCCGAGGCGGCCTAGTTTCCGGTCACACCTCGCCAAAAAAGTCGCTGAACCGCTGAAAAAGCGGGCGCCCTCCGGCGCGCGGCTCTGGCAATAACCCTGTTCGAGGACCGGCGCCCGGTCACGCGAAGGGGGAAGCGACACCATGGCCGTCAATGCGGGCGACACCGCCTGGATCCTTAGCGCCACGGCGCTGGTCCTGTTCATGACCCTGCCGGGCCTGGCCCTGTTCTATGCCGGCCTGGTGCGATCCAAGAACGTGCTGTCGGTGATGACCCACTGCGTGGCTATCGCCTGCCTGGCCTCGATCCTGTGGCTGCTGGGCGCCTACAGCCTGTCCTTCTCCGGAACCGGCGGCTGGATCGGCGACCTCGCCAAGTTCGGCCTGCTGCACGACGCCCGCCATGCGGTGGTTGGCGCCTTGCCGGAGAGCGTGTTCTTCGGCTTCCAGATGACCTTCGCCGTCATCACCCCGGCCCTGATCGTCGGCGCCTTTGTCGAGCGCATCAAGTTCTCCGCCGTTCTGGCCTTCTCCGGCCTGTGGCTGTTCCTCGTCTATGCGCCGGTCTGCCACTGGGTGTGGGGCGGCGGCTGGCTGGCTGGCCTGCATGTCATGGACTATGCCGGCGGCCTGGTGGTGCACGCCACGGCGGGCGTCTCGGCCCTGGTCATGGCCTGGGCCGTGGGGCCGCGCGACGGCTATCCGCGTGACCTGTCGCCGCCGCACAATCCGGGCATGACCATGATCGGCGCCGGCATGCTGTGGGTCGGCTGGTACGGCTTCAATGGCGGCAGCGCCCTGGCGGCCAACGGCGACGCGGGCTCGGCCCTGATCGCCACCCACCTCTCGGCCTCCACCGCCGGCCTGGTCTGGGCCTTCATCGAATGGCGCCGGTTTGGCCGGCCCAGCATGGTCGGTCTGGTGACGGGCGTGGTCGCGGGCCTGGCCACCGTCACCCCGGCCTCCGGCTTCGTCGGCCCCCTGGGCGGCGTGGTCCTGGGCGCCGCCGGAAGCGTCGTCTGCTACCAGGCGGTGGAGCTGGTGAAGCACAAGCTGCGCATCGACGACAGCCTGGACGTCTTCGCCGTCCACGGAGTCGGCGGCATCCTGGGGACCCTGCTGGTCGCGGTCCTGGCCTCCCCGGCCGCGGGCGGCGCGGGCTATGCCGAAGGCATGGGCATGGGCCGCCAGTTCGGCGTCCAGGCCCTGGGCGTCGCGGTCACCTGCCTGTGGTCCGGCGTCGCGACCCTCATCCTCGCCCTGGCCCTGAAGGCGACCCTGGGCTTACGCGCCCGCGACGAGCACATCGAGGAAGGCCTCGACGTCTCCACCCATGGGGAGCGGGCGTATAATCCGTAGGGTTTGTTGGGTTTGATCCACGAACCACACGAACACCCCAAGTCCCGCTCACCCCGGCGAAGGCCGGGGCCCAGGTCATAGGGCTCAGTGTCCGTCATCTGGTTCCCGGCGTTCGCCGGGATGAGCGGTTGAATTCTCGTTCGTGGGGTTCGTGGACGAAAAGCCCGGCCTCACCCCACAGGCGGCGCCCCGAGCTTGGCCGCCAGGCCCTCAGCCTCCAGCCCGTCGATCTCGATCAGCTTCACCCGCGAGGTCTCGCCGGAGACGATGGTCAGGGCGGACTTGGGCCGACCCACGGCCTTGGCCAGCAGGGCGATGACGGCGGCGTTGGCCGCCCCGTCCGAGGCCGCCGCGCTGACCCGCAGCTTCAACAGCGGCCGGCCGGCGGGATCGAGCCCCCAGCCGTCCACGGCGTCCCGGCCGCCCTTGGGCGTCACCCGGACCGCCAGCCGCACGGGCCTCAGGCCCCGACCAGGCCCAGCAGCCAGTTCCGCAGGCCCGGCAGCAGGGTGCTCTGGGCGACGGTGATGAGGATCAGGGCGACCACCGGGCTGATATCGACCCCACCCAGCGGCGGAATGATCCGCTGGAACGGCCGCAGGATCGGCCGGGTGATGGCGTCCAGGAACCGCACCACCTGGTTCACTAGCGGATTGCGCAGGTTGATGACGTCGAACGCCACCAGCCAGGACAGGATCGCGCTGGCGACCACCGCGAAGACCAGGACATTGATCAGGGCGTTGAGCACGCCGAACACGAAGAGAATGAGGGTGGCCATGTGCCTTCCAGGTCTGTTGAGCCGGGTTTAGCGGGGCTTGCGGCCCACTGGCAAGCGCCCCGCCCCGCCTGCGACAGCCCAGCCGCTTTCTTCCGCTTGACAGGGCCCCTCCGAAAACGCTTATTCCGCGCCTTCCTGGGGCCGTAGCTCAGATGGTAGAGCGCCTCGTTCGCAATGAGGAGGTCAGGGGTTCGATTCCCCTCGGCTCCACCAATCTCTTTCAAGAGATTGGATTGTCCCAGGAAACTCCCCAAATCGACGGACCGTCACCCTTTGCGGGGGATCACCGCGCGTGATCGGCCGGCTGAGGGACTGGGCGCGGCGGATCAAGCGGGATGTCATCATCCTGTGGCTGGCGGCGCGCGACCCCAGGACGCCGTTGCAGGTGAAGCTGCTGGCCGGCGCCGTGGCGGCCTATGCGCTGTCGCCCCTCGACCTCATTCCCGATTTCGTGCCGGTGCTGGGCTATCTCGATGACCTGCTGATCGTGCCGGCCGGGGTTTGGCTGGCCCTGCGGCTGATCCCGCCCGAGCTGAAGGAAGACCTGCGGGCTCAAGCCCTGGCCCTGGAAAGCCGCCCCACGAGCTGGGCGGCGGCAGGCGTCATCGTCCTGATCTGGACGCTGGCCGGCCTGGCGGGGGCCCTCCTCCTGTGGCGGATCCTGGGCGGACGCTTAGGCTGAGCCTCCGCCCCGCCGCATCCTGATCAATCAATCACCGCCAGAGCGATGAGCGCTGAACCCGAGGTCGCGCCCCGGCTCGGCTTGTCCTAGCCTTCCAGCTTGCCAGCAGATCCGCCAGCGGCCTTCGTTGAAGCTTAAGGCCTGCGCGCCTATGTTGCGGTGCGTTCAAGGAGCTTCTCCCCGGTGTTCCGCAATCTCTTCAAGCCCAAGTCCAAGCGTCCAACCGCCTCCACCGGCGGACGGCTGGTCTATGCGGTGGGGGATGTGCATGGGCATCTGGACGCCCTCGATCCGCTGATCCTGGCCATCGCCGAGGACGCCCTGGCGTCCCAGCCCAGCCAGCAGCCGATGCTGATCCTGCTGGGGGACTATGTGGACCGGGGTCCGGCCTCGGCCCAGGTGATCGACGCGATCCTGCGCCTGCGCACCGAACCGGCCTTCGAAGTGCGCGCCCTGAAGGGCAACCACGAGGAGGCCCTGCTGCAGTTCCTGGAGGAGCCGAGCTTCGGCGCCACCTGGGCGGATTTCGGCGGCAACACCACCCTGGCCTCCTACGGCGTCCAGCCCCCAGCCCAGCGCACCGACACCGAGGCCTGGATCAAGGCCTCCGAAGCCTTGGCTGAGGCCTTGCCGCCGGAACACCTGAATTTCTATCGCAACCTCGAACTGATGATCGAGGTTGGCGACTACGCCTTTGTCCACGCCGGTGTTCGCCCCGGCGTGCCCCTGGCCCGGCAGGTGGAGAAGGACCTGATCTGGATCCGCCAGGAGTTCCTGACCGCGCCCGGCCGGTTCGAGAAGATCATCGTCCACGGCCACACGCCGATGGAGGAGCCGCAGGTTCTGCCGGCGCGGATCGGGATCGACACGGGGGTCTATGCGACGGGGGTGCTCACCGCCGTGCGGCTGGACGACACCGGCCCGCGCATCCTGCAGGCCCGCGCCCGCCGCGCCGCCGCGGCCTAAGGGTTCAGAACGGCCACCAGCTCCGGAACCAGGCGAGCAGCTTGAGCCAAAGGGCCTCCAGCGCGCCCTTGGCCTGTTCCGGCGCGCTGGGCGGCGGCTTAGGCGTGAACCAGGACGGCGCGGCCGGCGGGGCGCAGTTCATCCGCATGCCCACGCCCTTCAGATAGCCCCGGCGCACCTCGCCGGCGCGGATCGCCTCGGCCACCTTCTTCTCGTGCCGCGCGGCGCCGGTCAGCTTGCGGATCCAGCCCCGGAACGGCAGCACCGAGCGGGTCTCGGACCGCACCTCGGCCACCCCGGCGTCCTTGATCGCGCCGCCGGCCTTCTGCAGCTTGGTGCGCTCGTCAGGCGGTGGGGCCTCGTCCAGGTCCGGACCCAGCGCGCCGTCCAGGCGGCCGATCTCGCCGGCGATCCCCTCGCAGCGGTCCAGGCCTGTCAGGTCGTATGGGTTGGACCTGGCCCGGGCGAGCACGTCGGGCACCCCCTGCTGCTTGAGGTTCAGGTCCTCCAGCGGGGCCAAGGCCGCGTCGCGGAAGGTGTCCTTCTGCTGCATCGTTCCCCGATCAGCACTGGGATCGGCCGCATGGGCCGCGCCGGCGGTCAGGAGGACGAGCATCAGGGGCAAGGTGCGACGCATGGGCGTGAGCATAGCGGCTCGCCCCGACCCAGGCTAACCTTCGCCGCATGACCGCTCTTCCCGCCCTCAACGAGGCCCCGTTCCTGGCCGCCGCCGGTCCCCGCGACCGGGCCTGGTCGCGGGTGCTGGCCATGGCGGCGGCGGGGCTGACCCTGGCCTTCATCCTGGGGGTCGCCGCGACGGGGATCATGGTCGAGGCCCTGGCGGCCCTGGGGATTGACCTCTTGAACCCCGACCCAATCGCCGGCCCGCCGCCTCTGGTGCGTTCGGCGCTCTATGTTCTGGAGATCAGCCTGGCCCTGGGGGCTGCGGCGCTTGGCGCCCTGATCGCCGCGGCCCGCATCTTCGGCCGCCCCCTACGCAGCTGGATCACCGCCGCGCCGCGGTTCCGCTGGCGCCAGTTGGCCCTGGGCTTCGGCCTGGGCCTGGCCGGGGCCGCCGTTCTGTCCCAGATCGCCGGCCTGCTGCACGGCGAGGCCTCGCTGTCGGCCGGAGCGCCGATCTTCGATGGCGGCGCGGCCCTGCAGGTGCGGATGATCTATGTCGCGGCCAGCGCCGTCGGCTTCCTGCTCGCCGCCTGGGCCGAGGAGGCGGTGTTCCGCGGCTATGTGCTGCAGCAGGCCCAGGCCCTGACCGGCAAGCCCTACCTGGCCATCCTGATCTCCGGCCTGCTGTTCTCCCTGATCCACCTGGAGTTCAGCCCCTACGCCCTGGTGGCGCGGGCGATCATCGGCGCGGCCTTCGCCTGGACCGCCATCCGCCTGGGCGGGCTGGAGTTCGCCATCGGCGCCCACCTGGCCAACAACATGATGATCGCCCTGTTCGGCCAGGCCATGCTGCCCGGCGACCCGGTCGATCCTGGCGACGCCACCGGCGTGGCCTTCGAAATCGCCATCGCCCTCTACCTGGCCGGCTGCGCGGAGCTGTTGCGGCGGCGGATGGCGAGATAGCGGCGGCGGGCGCCCATCTCCCCCCCCCGCGCATCCCGGCGAAGGCCGGGATTCAGATGACAAAGCGCTGAGCCCTACGACCTGGACCCCGGCCTTCGCCGGAGTGAGCGGGGTTGGGGCTGGTCAATCCGACAGCGACGCCCATCCCCGCCGCCGTTGCAAAAGAAATTCTCTCTAGTCAGCAGCTTCCGCGCCCGTAAGTCTGGCGTCATGAATTCGCTGACCCTTCGCATTCTCGCCGGCCTCATCCTGGGCCTGGCCATCGGCGCCACTCTGGCGGCTCTGCATTCGCCGTTCCAGGACCAGCTGGTCACCTATGCGAGCGCGCTCGGCGGGGTCTGGCTGGACAGCCTGAGGATGACCATCATCCCCCTGGTCTTCTCCCTCCTGGTGGTAGGCGCGGCCCAGGCGGCCGGGACGGTCGCGGGCGGCGGGGTCGCCGGCCGGGCGCTGTTGACCTTCGGGGTCATGCTGCTGATCGCCACCACCGCCACCGCGATCCTCACCCCGGCCCTGCTGGCCGTCTGGCCGCCGCCGGCCGAAGCCGCCGCGGGCCTACGCAAGGCCGCCGAGGGCCAGGCCGCCGGCATTCCGCCCGTGCCGCCCCTGGGCGAATGGCTGAAGTCCTTTGTCCCCGCCAACCCGATCAAGGCCGCCGCCGACGGCGCCGTCGCCTCCATCTGCCTGTTCGCCCTGGTGTTCGGCATGGCCGCCAGCCGCCTGTCGGAGGACCGCCGCGGCCACCTGTTCGCCCTGTTCGACGCCGTCCAGGCGACCATGATGGTCATCGTCGACTGGGTCCTGAAGCTGGCGCCCTTCGGCGTCTTCTTCCTGGCCCTGGTGGTCGGCGCCCAGACCGGCTTCGGCGCCGTGGGCGTGCTCGGCCAGTATGTGATCGTGGTCTCGATCATGTGCCTGATGGCCGGGGGCCTGGGCCTGCTGATGGCCATCTTCGGCGGCGGAATCGCGCCCCGCCGTCTGTTCCCGGCCCTGATCCCGGTGGAGGCCATGGCGATCTCCACCCAGTCGTCCCTGGCCTGCCTGCCGCTGATGCTGGAGACCACCGAGCGCCTGGGGGTCAAGGCCACCGTGCGTGGGGTGGTCATGCCGCTGGCCGTGTCGGTCTTCCGCCTGACCAGCCCGCCTGGCAACCTGGCCGTGGCCATCTATGTGGCCCACATCTACGGCGTCCACCTCGACCCCGCCCGCCTGGCCATTGGCGTGGTGGTGGCCTGCCTGGTCAGCCTGGCGACCGTGGGGGTGGCGAGCTCCGTCACCTTCTTCACCACCCTGGTGCCGATCTCCATGGCGATGGGCCTGCCCCTGGACCTCCTGCCGCTTTTGCTGGCGGTCGAGACCCTGCCCGACTTCTCGCGCACGGTGGGCAATGTAACCGCCCATGTGGGGGTGACCTGTTGGGCGGATCGGTGGGGCAGACGGGCTGAGGCCTAGACAGGCCTCCATCCGCTCATCCCGGCGAACGCCGGGAACCAGATGACAAATCTCCGCGCCATACGATCTGGACCCCGGCATTCGCCGGGGTGAGCGGGACTTGGGGTGTTCGTTTGGTTCGTGGACCTAAACCTGCGGCCGGGGCTTCCGCTTAAGGGCCACGTACAGCGCCCCCGCTCCCCCATGATGCCGGTGCGCCTCGCTCACCCCGGCGACCATGTCGCGCAGGGCCGGGGCCGCCAGCCATTCCGGGGTCAGGCGGCGCAGGACGCCGTCGCCGCGCAGGCCCTTGCCGGTGATCACCAGCACCGCCCGGTGACCTTCGTCGAAATTGCGCCGGACAAAACCTTCCAGGGCCGCGCGGGCCTGGTCCTGGCCATAGCCGTGCAGGTCGATGCGCGCGCCGATCTCCTCGCGCTCGCGGGCGATGCGGTGGCGGCGGCCAGGCTCGATGGGATCCAGGCTGGCCTGGCGCAACGGCTTGTGCGCTGGGCGCTCCGGCGCCGGCAGGCGCGCGGCCGGCGCATCCGGGTCGTGCGGGGCGGGCACGATGTCCGGGTCCATCTTCGGGACCGCCCGTCCAGGCAGGGGGCGCACGGTGCCGGCCACCATGGACCAGAGCTTCAGCTCATCCGGTCGAATGGGCCGCTTGACCACCGCCGCCTCAGGGCTTGGCGCGCAGCAGGTGCATGCGCAGGGTGTGACGCACGCGGCCGGCCTCGGCGCCCGCGGCCTGGCCCTGGCCCAGATAGAGGTCCGCACGGACGTCGCCCTTGATCGCCCCGCCCACATCCAGGGCGGTGACCAGCCGGCGATAGGCTGGGAAGGCGCCGTTCAGGATCGGGGCGGTTCCGTCGATCCACAACAGCTCGCCCATGGCGTGGCGGGTGGGATCCACGGCGATGGCGCGGCCGGCCGGCAGGGGAATCCCCGCCGCCCCGGCCGGCGGCTTGCCGTCATCGGGCGCCAGGCTGAAATAGGCGAAGCGCGGATTGAGCCGCATCACCGCATCGGCGTCCGGGCCGCGATGATCGGCCAGCCACCCGCGGATCGCCTCGCCGGAGATATTGTCCGGGGCGAGCAGGCCCTTGTCGCGCATCTGGTTGGCGATGCCGATGAAGGGCTTGCCGTTGTTGGCGGCGTAGAGCGCCTTCATCCGCGTCCCGTCCTCCAGGGTCAGCACCCCGGAACCCTGGATCTGCAGGAAGAACATGTCCTCCGGCCGCATCCAGGCCAGGGCGTCCTTGGGCCCTTGCGTCTCGATCCAGGTCCGGTCGGGATAGGGCAGCAGGGTCCCATCCGGCTGGCGCTGCATCGGCTCCTTGCCGGAGGTCCCGGCCAGGACCATGTCGGCGGGCCTGGGGCGGACAGGCGCGGAAAACTCAGCGTCCGGAACCCGGCGGCCAGGATATTCCGGGGCGAAGTAAGCGGTCAGCACCCCTTCGCCGGCCACGCGGTAGGGGGTGAAGTTGGTCTCGAAGAAGGCCTTGGCCTGGGGCGCGGCGAGCAGCTCCACCGACCGGGCGCGGCGGCAGGCGCCGGCCATCTCCGGCTCGCGCGCGGCACCGCAGACCGAGCGGAACGCGGTGAAGGCCGCGGCGTGATCCTCAGCTTCCCAGCCCGGTATATCGGCGAAGCTCTCGGCCTTCAGGCGCTCGGCCGGCGGCGGCTCAGGCGGCTTGGGTTTCGGCTGCGGACCCGGCGTCGGCGTCGGCGCCGGCGTGGTGGCGCAGGCGGCGAGCAGGAGGGTCAGAGTGACGGGGGCGACCAGCTTTCGCCCAGCCCACACCACACCGTCACCCCAAGACTTGTTCTTGGGGTCCCTGCGTCCACGCCCACGTGAATCATCGTTTCGCACGGCACGGCCGACGACCGCCACCAAACGCGGGAGGGATGGTGAGAGGGACCCCAAGAACAAGTCTTGGGGTGACGAGCCTTTGGCCGTCTTCGCAGCGACTGGAATCACCCTCACGCCTCGGCGGCGTCGACGCGGATCAGGATCCAGTTGGGGTCCTTGCTCTTCAGGTCCCGTTCGAAGGTCCACAGCTCGGCGGTGCGGCGGTCGTCGACGGTCTCGCCTTCCGGACCCTTCCCGCGGGTGCGGAACTCGGCCAGGAAGCGGACGGTCAGGCGGGCGGTGGTCCCGTCCAGGGCCGCATTGTCCAGGTCGGCGCGCGGCGGCTGGGTGAACTCGGTCTCTTCGGTGCGGCCCTCTGCCTCGCGGGCGGCCATGCCGGCCTCGAAGGCGTCGTTGACGATGGGCGACAGCAGCGGCTTCAGGGTTTCGCGGTCGCCGCTGGAATAGGCGCGCACGATGGTGGCGTAGGCCGAACGGGCCCCGTCCAGGAAATGGGCCAGGTCGAATCCGGGATCGACCCCTTTGACGGCCGCAAGGCCAGACAGGCTGACGCCGCTGGCGAGGTTGTCCTCCGCCGGCCGGTCGGGAACGCTCGGCGCGCCCGGCAAGGGCTTCGGGCCGGCCCCATCCTCCGGTTGGCGCCCCACCCGGCGGCCCAGCACAGAGTAGAGTTGGAACAGGACCACGGCGGCGAGGCCGGCGAAGATGATCAGCTGGAGAATTTGCAAGCGGGTCTCGGGGGCTGCGAACAGGCTTACGTTTATATAGAGCGGAACACCTTTCCCGAAAGAGACCGTAGGTTTGGGGCGAGATTGCATCCGCCTGGGGGCCATGTTAGCAGCCCGGCGATAACAGGCGGCCTGCGCCAGAATACGGATTTTCCTGCAAGATGAGCGATATCGACCCCGCCGCTGCGGCGACCGGTTCCACCGAAGCCCGCGCTGAACCCGGCGTCCGCGTTCTGGCCCAGTTCATTCGTGACCTCTCCTTCGAGAACCCGCGCGCCACCGAGGTGCTGCGCGCCGGCGGCGCCCAGCCGCAGATCGAGATGGGCGTCGAGATGAACGCCCGCGGCCGCGACGACGGCTTCTTCGAAGTCGACCTGAAGCTGTCGGCCCGCGCCGCCCGCGAAGACGGCCCGGTGTTCCACATCGAGCTCTTGTATGGCGGCGTGTTCGCCATCGAGGGCGTGGGTCCGGAAGACATCGAGCCGGTGCTGCTCATCGAGTGCCCGCGCTTTCTGTTCCCCTTCGCTCGCCGGGTGATCGCCGACGTCACCTCGGACGGCGGCTTCCCGCCCTTCCTGCTCGACCCCATCGACTTCGCCGGCGTCTACGCCGCGCGCAAGGCCCAGGGCGAAGGCGTGGTCATCGGCAACGCCTGACCCAACCCCTCAGGGCGACAATGGGCGCCATCCCGGAAAGCTGCGAAGCGGCTTGTCCGGGATGACACCCAAGGTCAGATCCCGAACTTCTTCCAAAGCTCGTCGTTCTTCATCACCCCGGTGACGAAGGCGGCGTGGCGAGCGCGTTCCTCTTCGGTGGAACGTGGCCCAAGCGGGCGCGGTCGCGCGCCATAGTCGCCGATCCGTCGGACCGTGCTCACCGCCACCGAGGTCCGCTCGGCGGTCAGCTCGAGCCGGCGCTCCCGGCCCCCCTTCAGCTCCAGATAGACCGCCGCCAGCAGGCGAGCGTCGATCAACGCCCCGTGCTTCTCGCGCTCGGACAGCGAGATCTTGAAGCGCTTGCAGAGCGCGTCCAGGGAGTTGTGCATCCCCGGAAACCGCTTGCGGGCCATGGCCAGCGTATCGATCCAGCGGGTCTCCGGCAGGATCGACAGGCCCACCTTTTCCAGCTCGAAATTGACGAAGCTGCGGTCGAAGTCGGCGTTGTGGGCGATGATCGGGGCGTCGGCCACGAAGTCGAGGAAGGCGTGGCTGACCTCGGGCGCGGCGAACTTCGGCTTACCCTTCAGGAAGGCGGCCGACAGGCCGTGCACCCGCTCAGCGTCCGGCGGCATGTCGCGCTCGGGGTCGATATAGACGTGGAAGCTCCGCCCCGTGGGGATGAAGTCCTCGATCTCCAGGGCCGCGAGCTCGACCAGCCGGTGGCCGAGGTGCGGCTCGAAGCCGGTGGTCTCGGTGTCCAGGACGATCTCGCGGGCCATAAGGTGTCTTGGCCCGATTGGGCGGCCGCTTCAAGCCGCCGCGACGACAGGTCCACAAGCCAGTTCCTCCCTCTCTGGGGGAGGGGGACCCCGAAGGGGTGGAGGGGGCGTGCCGCACCCACCGCGCACGTCCCTCCCCCTCTGTAACTCCGTGACAGCTCCCCCAGAGGGGGAGCAACCTACTTCGGCTCGGCCGTCTTCTTCTGAGGCCGCCGCTGCGGATCGCGCAGGGTGGCGATGATGTCCTGGACCTGGGCGCGGGCGTGCTCCAGCCCTTGGCCAGTGTCGACAATGAAGTCAGCGCGGGCGCGCTTCTCGGCGTCCGGGGTCTGGCGCTTGAGGATGTCGTCCAGCCGCGCCTGCGTCATGCCCTCCCGAGCCAGCACCCGTTCGCGCTGCATCTCGGCCGGGGCCGAGGCGACCACCACGGCGTCCATGTTGGCGTTGCCGCCGGTCTCGAACAGCAGCGGGATATCGAGGATCACCATGTCGGCCTTGGCCGCCTGAGCTTCCGCGAAGAAGCCCATCCGGCTCATGCCCACCAGGGGATGGACGATGGAGTTGAGCTTGGCCATGGCCTCGTCGTTTCCGAGCACCCGCTGGCGCAGGGCCTCGCGGTCGACGGCGCCGTCCTTGGTGACCCCTGGAAAGGCAGCCTCCAGCGGCTCCACCGCCGCCCCGCCCTTCACATAGAGGTCGGCGACCGCGGCGTCGGCGTCATAGACCGGGATCCCGGCCTCGCGGAACATGGCCGCCGTGGTGGACTTGCCCATGCCGATGGAGCCGGTCAGGCCGATGGTCAACATCTGTGGCGTTCTCCCTTTGGCGGTTTTCTTAGAGCCCGAGCGTTCGGATCGCCAGGGTCCGGACATCCACCGTGGCCGGCGGCGCCTGGCCATAGAAGGCTTCGAAGGACGGGATCGCCTGGCCGATCAGCATGGCGAGGCCGTCCACCGTGCGCCGGCCCAGCCCTTGGGCCCCAGCCAGGAACGGCGTGGTCAGCGGCTTATAGACCATGTCCATCACCACGCAGGTCTTGGGCGTCGCCGCCAGCGGCACATCCAGCGCCCCGCCATTAGCCAGGCCCGCCGAGGTGGCGTTGACCAGGCCGTTGGCGCCCTCAAAAGCGGCGGCGGCCTGGTCGAGGGCGTAGGCCTGCACCGGCCCGCCCAGGGTGGCGGCGATCTCCTCGGCTTTCGCGACCGTGCGGTTGACGATCCGCACGTCGGGACAACCGGCCTCCACAAAGGCCGCCGCCGCGCCGCGGGCCCCGCCGCCGGCGCCCAGGATCACCACCGGGCCAGCCTTCGCGTCAAACCCCGGCGCCTGTTCAGCGAAAGCGGCCAGCAGGCCCAGGCCGTCGGTGTTGTCCGCCAGGATCGAGCCGTCTTGCCGGAACACCAGGACATTGGCCGCCCCCGCGCCCGCCGCCCGCGTCGTCGCCTCGTCCGCCGCGGCCAGGGCCTCGCCCTTGAACGGCAAGGTGACGTTGAGGCCCGCGACACTGCCGCCGCGCAGTCCCTCTACGAAGGCCGCGAAGCGGCCTTCGGCGATTCCGAACGGGACATAGACCGCGTCCAGCCCGGCCGCGGCGATCCAGGCGTTGTGCAGCACCGGGCTCATGGAATGCGCGATGGGCTGGCCGACCACCCCGGCCACCCGGGTCTTGCCCGACAGGCTCATCGGATCACCAGGCCATGGTTGCGCAGCAGGTCCAGCAGGCCCATCAGCGGCAGGCCGAGGATGGCGAAATAGTCGCCCTCGATCTTCGAGAATAGCTGGGCGCCCAGGCTTTCCAGCCGGTAGCAACCCACCGAGCCCAGGGCCGCCTCACCCTCGCGGGCCAGATAGTCCTCCAGGAAGTCATCGGAGAAGTCGCGCATGGTCAGGCTGGCCGTGACCATGTCGCGCCAGATCGGCGCGCCGTCCTTGGCCACCACCACCGCCGAGTGCAGCTGGTGCGGCTTGCCGCGCAGCAGCTTCAGCCGGGCGCGGGCCTCCTCCACGGTCTCGGCCTTGTCATAGAGCCGGCCGTCGAACTCCAGGGTCTGGTCGGCGCCGATCACCAGGCCGGCGCGGGACTGGCTGATCTTCTGGGCCTTCAGCTCGGCCAGGGCTTCGGCGATGGCCTTCGCCCCCTGGCCCTCCGCCAGCAGCGCGGTCTTCACCGCATCCTCGTCGACGCCGGAGACGGCGGTCTCGAAGGCTACGCCCGCGCTCTTCAGCACTGCGGTCCGCGCCGCGCTCTTTGAAGCCAGGATCACGCTCACCCGATCACCTCCACCGTCGCCCCGCCGCCGTGCAGCAGGTTCAGCACCGCCGCGGCGGTCTCCTCCACGCTGCGCCGGGTCACGTCGATCACCGGCCAGCCCATGCGTTCATAGAGCCGGCGCGCCTGGACGATCTCGTCGCGCACCGCCTCGTGGTCGATATAGGTCGACTCCCGGTTCTCCTTCAGGCTCAGGAGCCGGTTGCGGCGGATCTGGATCAGCCGGTCGGGCGAGATCGACAGGCCGACGATCAGGGCGTGGCGCAGGCCGAACAGTTTTTCCGGGATCGGCCGGCCGGGCACCAGGGGCACATTGGCCGCACGGATGCCCCGGTGGGCCAGGTAGATGCAGGTCGGGGTCTTCGAGGTCCGCGACACTCCCACCAGCACCACGTCGGCCTGGTCGAGATCCTGGCCGCCCTGGCCGTCATCGTGGCCAATGGCGTAGTTCAGGGCGTCCATGCGGTTGAAGTAGTCGTTGTCCAGGGCGTGCTGCACGCCGACCCGCCGGGTCAGGGTCGCGCCCAGATAGCGGGACAGGGACGAGATCAGCGGGTCGAGCGCCGCGATGCAGGTCATGTCCAGCTTGCGGCAGCCATCCTCCAGCGCCGCGCGCAGGCCGTCATCGACGATGGTGTGAATGACCACCCCCGGCGCGGCCTCGATATCCGTCAGCGCCCGCTCCAGCTGCCGGGGCGAGCGGACCAGGGCATAGATGTGCTCGATCGGCAGGACGTTCTCGAACCGGGCGCAGACCGCCCGCGCCATGGCGTTCAGGGTCTCGCCGGTGGAGTCCGAGACCAGGTGCACATGGAAGTAGGTGGCGAAGCGGCCCGTCGGCGGGTGCAGGGGGGGATCTGAAATGGCGCGCCTCGCGGAAATTTTCCTGGGGAGGAATGAGTCGAAATCTTCTTAGCGAAGCCGGACGCGATTGGGGATAGGGCGGCGGCCTTCGACACCTCTGCGGAACAACGGGGAGGAAGGCCCCCTTTGACCCTGTCCGTGTCCAGACGATCGGGTCTGCGACGGGGGGCTGTGAGAAGGTTAAGAAAGGGTGAATGCGGGGGGCCCCGCCGAGCGCCGACCCATCCCCCGAAGGGTTAATGAAAGATTAAGTGGTTCAGGCGGGTTGGAGCTTGTCCCCGTTATCCACGGCCTGTGCATAGGGCCTGGGGGCCGGGAGTCGAAAGCCTGGGGAAGAGCTCGGCGCCGAGGCGAAGTCGGTCCCGCTTTTCACCGTGATCCCCAGGCCCAACCCCTACCCCCTCTAAAAAATCCCTATTCTTAGAAAGGAAGAAGGCTGGGCGGGGACGCGGGCGGGCTTGAGCCTTGCAGGCTAAGGCGGTTTAAGGGCTCTCATGTCGGACCAAGTGAAACCCCGCCTGCTTCGCGCCCTCGCCGGCGAGACCCTGGAACGCCCGCCCGTCTGGTTCATGCGACAGGCCGGTCGCTCGCTTCCCGAATATCGCGAGCTTCGGGCCAGGGCCGGGGACTTCCTGTCCTTCTGCTACAATCCGGAGATGGCGGCCGAGGCGACCCTCCAGCCCATGCGCCGCTTTCCTCTCGATGCGGCCATCGTCTTCGCTGACATCCTGTTGATCCCCCAGGCCCTTGGCCAGGACGTCTGGTTCGAGGCGGGAGAGGGTCCTCGTCTGGGCGCCCTGCCGCCCATCGAGGCCATGGCTGACCAGATCGAGGCTTCCACCGGCCGCCTGGCCAGTATCGGCGAGACCCTGCAGCGGGTCCGGGCCCAGCTGGAGCCCGAGCGCGCCCTAATTGGCTTCGCCGGCGCCCCGTGGACCGTGGCCACCTACATGATCGAGGGCCGGGGCAATAAGCGCGAGGAGGCCCGGCTGTGGGCCTACAAGCATCCGGAACAGTTGGACGCCCTGCTGGACGTGCTGGTGGAGTCCACCGCCCGCTACCTGGTCATGCAGGCCAGGTCGGGCGCCCAGGTGCTGAAGCTGTTTGAAAGCTGGTCGGAAAGCCTGGCCGAGGACGTCTTCGAACGTATCGTCATCGGCCCGCACACGCGGATCATCGAAAAGGTTCGGGCCGCAGGGGTCGATGTCCCCTTCATCGGCCTGCCCCGCGGCGCCGGCGCGCAGGTCGCCAACTACGCCGCCCGGGTTCCGGTCCAGGCCGTGGGTCTCGACACCCAGGCGACCTTCAAGCTCGGCCAGGAGATCCAGGTCGGCGGCAAGGCGATCCAGGGCGCCCTCGACAACCTCTTGCTGCTGGCCGGCACGCCGGCGCTGGAGGCCCGGATCGACGCCCTGATCGAGGCCTGGAACCAGGGCCCCTACATCTTCAACCTGGGCCACGGGGTGATGCCGACCACCCCGGTCGAACATCTCGAACGCGCCATCGGCCGGGTGACGGGCAAATGAGCAAGAAGGTCGCCGTCGTCCTCTTCAATCTGGGCGGACCCGACAGCCTGCAGGCCGTTCGGCCCTTCCTGTTCAACCTGTTCAAGGACCCGGCGATCTTCCAGGTCCCGGCCCTGATCCGCTATCCGCTCGCCGCCCTGGTCTCGTCGCGACGGGAAAAGTCGGCCCAGGCCAACTACGCCATCATGGGCGGCGCCTCGCCCCTGCTGCCGGAGACGGAAGCTCAAGCCCGCGCCCTGGAAGCCGAGCTGAAGGCTCGCGGCCATGAGGCCCGCGTCTTCATCGCCATGCGCTACTGGAAGCCCTTCGCCGACCAGACGGCGAAGGAGGTGGCCGCCTACGCGCCGGACGAGATCGTGCTCCTGCCGCTCTATCCGCAGTACTCGACCACCACGACGGGCTCTTCGCTGAAGGATTGGGCGGCCAACTACAAGGGACCGGGCCGCAGCCGCACCGTCTGCTGCTATCCCACCGCCGAGGGGCTGATCGCCGCCCACGCTGGCAAGATCGCACAAGCCTGGGCCAAGGCCGGCGAGCCGGCCAATGTCCGCCTGCTGTTCTCCGCCCACGGCCTGCCGCAGCAGGTGGTGGATGCGGGCGACCCCTACCAGGCCCAGATCGAGGCCACCGCCGCCGCGGTCGCCGCCCACCTGCCCCGGCTCACCGATTGGAAGGTCTGCTACCAGTCCCGGGTCGGGCCGCTGAAATGGCTGGCGCCCTCCACCGATGAGGAGATCCGCCGGGCCGGCGCCGAGGGCAAGGGCGTGATCCTGACCCCCATCGCCTTCGTCTCCGAACACATCGAGACCCTGGTCGAACTCGACCACGAATATGCTGAACTCGCCAAGACGGTCGGTTGCGCGCCCTATGTCCGCGCCCCGGCCCTGGGTGGCGACGCCGACTTCATCTCTGGCCTGGCCAAGGCCGTGGAACACGCCCTGCCCCGCGCCGGTGGCTGCGCGCCCGACGGCGCCTGGCTCTGCCCGGCCGGCCACGGCAAATGCCCCAAGCGTCTTGAAGGAACAGCGGCATGAACTGGTACGACCTGGTCCGCGGCCTGCACATCATCGCGGTCATCGCCTGGATGTCCGGCATGATGTACCTGCCCCGGCTCTACGCCTACCATACCGAGACCGCGCCTCCTGGGACGGAGTTCGACGCCCACTTCCAGGTCTGGGAAGCCAAGCTGCTGCGGATCATCATCAATCCGTCGATGATCCTGACCTTCATCTTCGGCCTGATCCTCATCTATATCGACGCGACCCAGATCCGCGGCGGCTGGGACTTCCTCTTGAAGCCCTGGATGCTGACCAAGATCGCCGGGATCATCTTCCTGTCGGCCTGGCACGGCTTCCTGGCCGGCGCCCGCAAGAAGCTGGCCCGCGGCGAACGTCCCAAGACCGCCAAGTTCTGGCGCGCCACCAACGAACTGCCCTTCATCGCCGCGGTGATCATGGTGATCGCGGTGACGACGGAGTTCCTGGGGTAAGCCACCCGCTACGCGTCAACTAGCGCGTCATCCTCCGGGCGCCCGCAGGGCGATCCGGGGGACCCAAGCCGATGTTCAAGCTGGAATGAGGCCGCTTGGGTCCCCCG
>CAZXVO010000049.1:20526-21463 GCA_964643835.1 uncultured Phenylobacterium sp.
GTGGGTGGGGGGGGCTCCCCTGTTCTTGTTTTGGTGGTTCGGGGGGGGGTGGGGCCCGCGGTAGCCGGGGGGGGGGGGTAGGGGTGTTTGACGTCGGGTGTTGGGGCTCGTGGACGGCCCCTTGACCATCCACCCCCAAACGTGGTTCCGCTGGTCCTACGTGCTTCGCGTCCATCGTGGCGCACGCCCCGCCTCTTCCCCGAGCCCGCGCGCCAGGCGCTGCTGCGGCCGGGTCCCAAAAGACCATTCCGGCGAGACCTGTTGTCCCGCCCATAGCGTTTAAAGCCAGGCGCGCGCCTTCACGGGCGCATTGCGCCTCATGACGAGCAAGTATCATGTCCGAAGAAAACCAAGACGAAACCGCCCACACCCTGGGCGAAGACCTGACCGCCGAAGCCGAGGCCGCGGAGGCCCGGGCCGCCGACGGCGACGCCGCCGAAGGCGATGGCGAAGACGATCAGTCCAACGAGGTCGCCCAGGCCATCGCCGCCATGGGCCTGACCCGCATGTCCCTCCAGGAGCTGAAGGACAAGTCGCCCGTCGACCTGCTCTCCTTCGCCGAGACCCTGGAGATCGAGAACGCGAACTCCATGCGCAAGCAGGACATGATGTTCGCAATCCTCAAGGTGTTGGCCGAGGAAGGGGTCGAGATCTCCGGCTCCGGCACCCTCGAGGTCCTGCCCGACGGCTTCGGCTATCTCCGCTCGCCGGAAGCCAACTACCTGCCGGGCCCCGACGATATCTATGTCAGCCCCTCCCAGATCCGGAAGTTCGGCCTGCGCACCGGCGACACCGTTGACGGCGGCATCCGCGCGCCCCGCGAGGGCGAGCGGTACTTCGCCCTGGTCAAGGTCGACCAGACCAACTTCGAGAACCCCGAGAACGTCCGCCACAAGGTCCTGTTCGATAACCTGACCCCGCTCTATCCCGATGAGCG
>CAZXVO010000050.1:0-21249 GCA_964643835.1 uncultured Phenylobacterium sp.
GCGGCGAACTGCAGCTGGGCGTGCTGATCGAAAGCATGCGCCGCGAAGGCTTCGAACTGTCGATCTCGCGTCCTCGCGTGGTCTATCAGACCGGCGAGAACGGCGAGCGTCTGGAGCCGATCGAGGACGTCGTCATCGACGTCGACGACGAATACACCGGCGTGGTCATCGAGAAGCTGTCGGCCCGCAAGGCCGAGCTGAAGGACATGGGCCCGTCGGGCGCTGGCAAGACCCGGATCAGCCTGATGGCCCCGTCGCGGTCGCTGATCGGCTATCAGGGCGAGTTCCTGACCGACACCCGCGGCTCCGGCGTGCTGAACCGCGTGTTCAGCCACTACGAAGGCTACAAGGGCGCCATCGACCAGGGCCGCAAGGGCGTGCTCGTCTCCAACTCCGACGGTGAAACTGCGGCCTACGCCCTGTGGAACCTGGAAGAGCGCGGCGTGATGTTCGTCGGCGCCGGCGAGAAGACCTACCAGGGCATGATCATCGGCGAGAACAGCCGCGCCGACGACCTGGACGTCAACCCGATGAAGGCCAAGCAGCTGACCAACGTGCGGGCCTCCGGCAAGGACGAGGCCGTGCGCCTGACCCCGCCGCGCCGCATGACCCTGGAACAGGCCATCGCCTATATCGAGGACGATGAACTGGTCGAGGTGACGCCGAAATCGATCCGGTTGCGGAAACAAGTGCTCAATCCGTCGTTCCGCAAGAAGCGTTCGAAGGAAGACTAGACGAGGCGGCATGACAGGCGCGGATCCGATTGACCCTCAAGGATCGGACCGCGCAGAGCCTCCGGCGCACGCCGGGCTCGACGATCAGGCTGCGCTGATCGACGAAGTGAACCACCGGGTGAAGAACGCCCTGCAGCAGGTCGCCAGCCTGGTGCGACTGCAGGCGCGAGCCGCCACCGACCCCGCGACGCGCCAGGCGCTGGACACCACCCTGGGCCGGATCATGGCGGTGGGTCGGGCGCATGAGCAGACCTATCGGGTGAGCGAGGACCAGGGCGACTTCGACGCCGGCCTCTACACCCGCACCCTGGCGCGGGACCTGATCGAGTCCGCAGGCCGCGACGACGTGGCGCTGGAGACCGAGGTGATCTCGGTATGGCTGGACGCCCGCCAGGCGACGCCCCTGGCGCTGATCCTCAACGAGCTGATCACCAACGCGCTTAAGCACGGCTGCCCGGCGGGCCGGCCGGGAAGAATCCGCCTCGCCTTTGGAACCGAGGGCGGGGACTATCGCTTAAGCGTGTCGGACGACGGTCCGGGCCTGCCCGCAGGCCTGTCGCCGCGGAGCCGGACAAGCCTGGGCCTGCGGGCCGTCGACGCCCTGGCGCGGCAGCTTCAGGGGCGTCTTGTCGTCGAGCCGACGAAGACCGGCGCCAGCCTGGCCGTAGTCTTCCCGAGGAGCTGAACATGCGGATCATGGTAGTCGAGGACGATGCGCTCATCGCCCTCGATATGGTGGGATTGCTGGAGGAGATGGGGCACGAGGTGGTGGCCGAGGCCGCGGACGCCTGCACCGCCTGGGACCTTGCGGCCGTGGGTCGGCCGGACGTGGCCCTGGTGGACATCCGCCTGGCCCGCGACACCGATGGCGGCAAGCTGGCGCGCAAGCTCTATGACGAGCTGGGCGTGCGCTCCCTGTTCGTCTCCGGCTCGATCACCGAGGACTTCCGCCAGGCCATGCAGCCGATCCAGCCCCTGGGCTTCCTGGGCAAGCCAGTCACCCGCCGCACCCTGAACGACGCCCTGCGCGAGCTGGCCTAGAACCTGAGCTCCATCCAAACATCGGCCCGGGCGTAGGGCGTGGGCCGGGGCGGCAGGTGCACGAAGCCCACCGAGCGATAGAGGCTGAGCGCGGGCGCCAGGCTGGCGTTGGTCTCCAGGTACAGGCGCGGCGCACCGAGCGCCTTGGCCTTGGCGATGCAGGCCTCCATCAGCCGCCGGCCGAGCCCGGTTCCCCGCGCGGCCTCGCTGACCGTCATCTTGCCCACCTCGAACCCGCCGTCGGCCAGGGGCAGCAGGGCCACGCAGCCCACCGGCTCGCCATCCAGCTCGGCCATGAAGATGTGGCCGCCCTTGTCCAGGATGTTGGCCTGGGGATGGTCCAGCACCTCGCGGTCCTTGGGCTCGAGGCTGAAGTGCTGGGATATCCAGGCCTCGTTGAGGGCCTTCCAGGCGTCGGCGTGCCGGGGCTCGAAATCAATAATCCGCATGGCTCCATCTTGGGCCGCAAGCTGTGCTAGGCAAGGGCCATGGTCCATCCCGTCTTCGCCCACATGCCCACCACGGTCTTTGAGGAGATGAGCGGCCTCGCCCGCGAGCTGGGCGCCATAAATCTGGGCCAGGGCTTCCCGGATGATCCCGGTCCCGAGGCGATCCGGGCCAAGGCCGCCGACCTGGTGCTGAACGGCTACAACCAGTACCCGCCGATGGCCGGCCTGCCCGAGCTGCGCCAGGCGGTCGCCGCCCACTACCAGCGCACCCAAGGCCTCGACCTGGACTGGAAGACCGAAGTCACCGTCACCTCCGGCGCCACCGAGGCCCTGGCGGCGACCTTCCTGGCCCTGGTGGAGCCGGGCGACGAGGTGGTGGTGTTCCAGCCCGTCTATGACGCCTACCTGCCGCTGATCCGGCGGGCCGGCGGGGTTCCGAAGCTGATCCGCCTGTCACCGCCGCACTGGCGCTTCGACCGGGCGATGATCGAGGCGCAGCTGAGCGATAAGACGCGGCTGGTGGTCCTGAACAACCCGCTCAATCCGGCCGGCACGGTGGCCTCGGCGGAAGACCTGGCCCTGCTGGCGCAGATCTGCGTGGAGCGGGACCTGATCGCCATCTGCGACGAGGTGTGGGAACAGGTGGTGTTCGACGGCCTGACCCATACGCCGCTGATGGCCCTGCCCGGCATGCGCGAGCGGACGGTGAAGGTGGGCTCGGCCGGCAAGATGTTTGGCCTGACCGGCTGGAAGGTCGGCTTCCTGATGGCGGCGCCCGCCCTGACCCACGGCCTGTCGCGGGCCCACCAGTTCCTGACCTTCACCACCCCGCCGAACCTGCAGGGCGCCGTGGCCTACGGCCTGGACAATCCCGGCCAGTGGTTCAGCGCCATGCCGCGCGACCTGCAGCGGTCGCGGGACCGGCTGGCGGCGGGCCTGACGCGGGAGGGCTTTGTGGTCCTGCCTTCGTCGGGGACCTATTTCCTGAACGTCGACCTGCCGGCCTCTGGCGTGATGGAGCCGGACCGCGCCTTCTGCCTCAGGGCTGTGAAGGAGGCCGGCGTCGCCGCCATCCCCGTCTCGGCCCTCTACGAGGAGGAGCCGGTGACCACCATCATGCGCCTGTGCTTCGCCAAGCGCGACGAGACCCTGGACGCGGGGATCGAGCGCCTGGCCCGGGCGCGGGAGCTGTCCCGCGCCGTGGGCTGAACCGCCTCAGCTCGTCGAGCCGCCGTCGATGACGATGGTCTGGCCGGTCATCCAGGAGCCGGCCGCCGACGCCAGGAACACCGCCGCACCGGCAATGTCGTCGGGCTCGCCCAGGCGGCGCAGGGGCGTGCCGGAGCTGGCGCGGGCTTCACCTGCGGGCGTGTCCCACAGGGCCTTGGCGAAGTCGGTCTTCACCAGGCCAGGGGCGATGCAATTGACCCGGATATTGTCGGGGCTGAGCTCCTGGGCGAGGTTGCGGGCCAGCTGCATGTCGGCGGCCTTGGAGATCGCATAGGCGCCGATCACGCTGTTGCCGCGCAGGCCGGCGATGGACGAGATGATCACCACCGCCCCGTCCTTCCGCGCGCGCATCTCCGGCGCGACCATGTTGATCAGCCAGTTGTTGGCGATGATGTTGTTCTCGAGGATCTTGCGGAAGGCGTCGTCGCCGATCTCGCTCATCGGCCCGTAAAACGGGTTGGAGGCGGCGTTGCACACCACGATGTCGATCTTGCCGAAGGCCTTGCGGGTCTCGTCCACCAGCTTCTGCAGGTCGTCCTTGGACGAAATGTTGGCCGGGACCGCGATGGCCGCGCCGGGATACTTGGCGTTGATGGCGTCGCGGACCTCTTCGCAGGGGCCGGCCTTGCGCGAGGAGATCACCACCTTGGCGCCGTGCTCGGCCATGCGCTCGGCGGTGGCCTTGCCGATGCCCCGGGACGAGCCGGTGATGATGGCGACCTTGCCGGTCAGATCGAACAATTGGCCCATGGCCGCAGCCCCCTAAAACGGTTGTTTGAATTTATAACTGCATTTGCCGCGCCGCCGGACGCTGCGTCAAGCGGGCAGCGCCGGCTGGCCTCGCCCCCTTCGTCCTTGCCCGCCGGCGCCGAACCAACCTCTGATACAGGCAAGACGCCGGGCCGCCCCGGGCCGGAGACCCCTATGGCGAAGCCGCCGAAAGCCCTGGTCAACATCCTCGTCCCCGCCCTGCTGCTGTCGGCGGCGGCCTGGGTGCTGTGGCGCGAGCTGCATGAGCTGCCCCCGGCCCGGATCGCGGCGGCGGCGGCCAGCCTGACGCCCGCGCGCCTCGCCGCCGCGGCGGTCCTGTCCCTGGCCGGCTATGTGCTCCTGGGCGTCAACGAGCAGATCGCCCTGCGCTGGCTGGGATCGAAGGTCAGCTGGCGGCGGGGGATCTGGGCGTCGTTTGTGGCCCATGCCCTGGCCAACAGCCTGGGCATGGCCGCCCTGGTCGGCGGCGCGGTCAGGGTCGGCATGCTGGTGCGCGAGGGGGTCAGCGTAGCCCAGTCGGCGGTGGTGACGGTCTATGCGGCGGTCTCCTTCGGCCTGGGGCTGGCGGCCCTGGCGGGCTTAAGCTTCCTGGCCGCGCCGCCGGAGGCCTTCGCCGCCCTGCACGCGCCGGCCGGGCCCTTGCGCCTCGTGGGCGGGCTGCTGGTGGCCGGGCCCTTCGCCTATCTGGCGGCCTGCGCCCTGGTCCGGGGCCGGCTGGTGCTGTTCGGCCACGAGGTCTCCCTGCCGCCGCTCTGGCTTGGCCTTACCCAGTTCGGCTTCGGGCTCAGCGACGTGATCCTGGCGGCGGTGCTGATGTGGCTGGTCCTGCCAGGCGAGCCGCCGCACCTGGCCAACTTTGCCGGGGCCTATCTGACCGCCATGGCCGCGGGACTGTTCTCCGGCGTGCCGGGAGGGCTCGGGGTGTTCGAAGGCGCGCTGGTCGCCCTCCTACCCCAGGTGGACCGCGCCAACCTGACGGCGGCCATGCTGGCCTATCGGATCTTCTTCTACCTGCTGCCCCTGGCCATCGCCGCCCCGCCTCTGGCGGCGGGCCTCTTCAGGCGGCGAGGGCTGCGCGAAGCCAATCAATGAAGGCTGCTTCGGGCGAACCCGGAACCACCGGCCCGGCGGGGATCACCGACAGCCCCTCCGGAAACGCCGCGAACCCCAGGGGGGCGACCAGGCGGCCGGCGGCCAGGTCCTCCGAGGCCATTCGGCGCTCCACCAGCGCCACCCCCTGCCCGGCCGCCGCGGCCTCCAGGCACAGATGGGTGTGGGGGAAGCTGAGCTCGGCGGCGGCCTCGACTTTCAGACCGCTGGCTGCGGCCCAACGGTCCCAGGCCCGGCTGGTGAAGTCGTGCACGATCCGACGGCCCAACGCCAGACGCTGGCCCTGCGGCGGCCGCCAGGCGTAGCCCGGCGCGCAGACCGGACCGAACGCCGCCGGCGCCAGGCCCAGGGCCAGAGCGCGCTCGGCCGGCGGAAAGGCCTCCAGGTCCCAGGCGATGACCAGGTCGGCGCCTTGGCGACGCATCTCCGCCGCCGAGGTCATGGAGAGCCGGACCTTCACATCCGGATGGCGGCGATAGAAGTCGCCGAGCCGGGCGGCGAGCCATCGGGTGGCGAAGGTGGCGCTGCAGGCCACATGCAAGGCCCCGCCCTCCACCGCCCGGACCCAGCCAGCCTCCAGCCGCTCAAAGGCCTCGGAGACCGCCGCCAGCAGGGCCAGGCCGCGGGCGTTGAGCTTCAGCCCGGTTCCCGCCCGGTCGAACAGCGGCGCGCCCAACTGGTCCTGCAGAGCGTGGAGCTGCCGGCTGACCGCGCCATGGGTGCGGCCCAGTTCCTCGGCCGCCCGCGTGACGGCGCCGAGCCGCGCCGTCGCCTCGAAGGCGCGCAGGGTGGACAGGGGCGGCAGACGGCGGCGCATGGGCATTCCGTGAGTTTTCTTCACGGACTATCGCCCAAGAACTGCATTTTCGCCAATCATGCTTGCAGATAGCGTGCGTCGGACTGTGAACCAGGATCACGCGCATGACCCGCCTGACCACCCTCGAAGCGCTTGAGGCCCTCTATGGCGCGCCGGGGCCAGCCTCGACGCTCAAGGAGCTGGACCACCTGATCCCGGAATACCGGGCCTACATCGAGGCCTCGCCGTTCTGCGCGCTCGCCACTGTGGGGCCGGAGGGCCTGGACTGCAGTCCGCGCGGGGACGCCGGCCAGGTGGTGCGGGTGATGGATGCGCGGACCCTGGCCCTGCCCGACCGGCGGGGCAACAACCGCTGCGACTCCCTGCGCAACATCGTCCGCGACCCGCGGGTGGCGCTGATGTTCATGATCCCAGGCTCGAACACCACGCTGCGGGTCAATGGCCGCGCGGTGCTGGAGACCGACCCCGCCCTGCTGGAGGCCTTCCGCATGGAGGGCAAGCTGCCCCGCTCGGTCGCCCTGGTCGCCATAGACGCCGTCTACTTCCAGTGCGCGCGGGCCCTGATGCGGGGACGGGTGTGGGATCCGGCCAACTTCATCGACCCCGACAGCCTGCCGACGGCGGGGGACATGCTGGCCACCGCCAGCGCCGGCGAGGTGGGCGGAGCGGTCTATGACGCCGAATGGCCCGGCCGCGCCGCCGCCAGCATGTGGTGAAGACCTTCCCCGGAAGTCGCGAGTTCGCGGCAGGTCCTTGGCGCGCGCGGACGAAATACGGGCTGATTTCGCCAAATTGACCCGGCGGGTGTGACTCAAGTACCTGGCCTGCGGTACTGTGGGGGTGATGAACATCGCCTCCCAATATTCCTATTGGTACTTTAGCTTTCCGACGCCGCTGGCGGAGGAAGGGGTTCGTTTGACGTGATCACGTCCTGACAGACACCCGACCAGCCGCCAGCTTCTGGCGGCTTTTTTGTTGCCGCCGGACCTGGCTCCCCGCCCAGGAAGACCCGCAACATGACCTCTGAAACCACTGACGATCTTCGCATCCGCACCCTGCGCGAGCTGCCCACCCCCGCCGAGGTGATGGCCGAGCACCCGACCACCGAGACGGCCGGCGCCACCGTGCGCGAGGCCCGAAGCGCGGTGCACGATATCCTGCGCGGCGAGGATGACCGCCTGGTGGTGGTGATCGGCCCCTGCTCGATCCACGATCCCAAGGCCGCCCTGGAATACGCCCGGCTGATCGCGCAGGCCCGCAAGCGCCATGCGGCGGACCTGGAAATTATCATGCGGGTCTATTTCGAGAAGCCGCGCACCACGGTGGGCTGGAAGGGGCTGATCAACGACCCGCGCCTGGACAACAGCTTCCGCATCGAAGAGGGCCTGCGCCTGGCCCGTGGCCTGCTGCTGCAGGTCAACGACATGGGCGTGCCGGCGGCCTGCGAGTTCCTGGACGTGATCACCCCGCAGTATATCGCCGACCTGGTCGGCTGGGGCGCGATCGGCGCGCGCACCACCGAGAGCCAGGTGCACCGCGAGCTAACCTCGGGCCTGTCCTGTCCCGTGGGCTTCAAGAACGGCACGGACGGCAATATCCGCATCGCCATCGACGCCATCAAGGCGGCCAGCCAGCCGCACCATTTCCTGGCGGTGACCAAGGACGGGCGCTCGGCCATCGCCGCCACAAGTGGCAACGGCGACTGCCATGTGGTGCTGCGCGGCGGGCGGGCGCCGAACTATGACGCCCTGAACGTCGCCGCCGCCTGCGGCGAGATCGCCGCCCAGGGGCTGAAGCCCGTGGTGATGATCGACGCCAGCCACGCCAACAGTTCCAAGAACCCCGCCAACCAGCCCAAGGTGATCGAGGACGTCTCGGCCCAGGTGGCCGGCGGCGACACCAGGATCATCGGGGTGATGGTAGAAAGCCACCTGGTGGCCGGCCGCCAGGACCTGGTTCCCGGCCAGCCCCTGACCTATGGCCAGTCCATCACCGATGGCTGTATCGACTGGGCGACCTCGGAAGCGGTGCTGGACAACCTGGCTGAAGGCGTCCGCGCCCGTCGCCAGGCCCGCAGCGCTGTCGCCGCCCTGGCCGCCGAGACCGTCGGCTAGCTCAGTTGCACGACGGCCACCCGCCCATGTCCAGGTGCAGGTGGTCGGCGTGCTCGATGTTGTAGTCCGGCGACAGGACGGTGACGAAGACCTTGCAGCCGCCGTCGCGCACCCGGCGCAGGAAGGCGCCCTTGGGTCCTGTGTCCTTCCAGTCACCGGCGATGGTGACGCTGGAGCCATCGGCCAGCCGGAAGCCGGCCAGGTCCAGGGCGTTGGCGCTGGCGTGCTCGCTCAAGGGCCCTTCCGGCCGGCCATAGATCCGGCGACAGGCGAAGCTGCCATAGTGGTCCAGGCCGACCACCGCCTGGCCCAGCACCTCGATGGCCGCCGGCTGCACCACCTGGCGCTCCCAGATGGTCAGGGCCAGGGCTTCCTTGCAGGACAGGGCGGCCTCCGCCGGCTTCAGCGGCGCCAGGCCCGAGGTCAGGATCAGGGCGTCGCTGACCTTGCAGTCGCCCGTCGTGGGCGGGGCGGCGGTGAAGGCGACCCCGCCCTGGCCCAGGGCCTGGCGGCAGGCCAGCGGATCGGCGCCCGTGCGGGCCGCCTTGGCCTTGGTGGCCAGGCCGACGGGGTCGATCACCCGCAAGGGTTTCCAGGGCAGGTGCTGGGGCGCGATGGACCGGTCGCCGACCAGGGCGATCACCGCCACCAGGACCCACAACAGCACCAGGCCCACGATCCTGGCCAGGAAGGTCTGGCGGCTGGCGTGGTCCTTGACCTTGGGATGGCGGGGAACGCGATAGGCCATTGACCCTCCGGGACGAGGCGCCATTTCACGGCCTGCAGGCCGCCTTCGCAAGCCGCAGTCGGCAGAAGCCGCCGCGAGAGATGTTCGCGGGCGTCGACAACTTGAAAAGGATCATACACTAAAAGACCTGCGTGACCGCGACCGGCTGCCCCCTTGCGATTGGGGTCGGCGCACATCAGGTTCGGTTGGCAAGACACACGGAGTTTCGAGATCATGCACGACTGGCGTCTGGACGAAGACGAGGACGGGGACGGCCGCAAGCCCGATATGCCGATGACGGCGGGCCCGGTGCAGAACGCCCTGTTCAAGTCGCGCACGGTGCTGATCTTCGGTGAGATCAACATGCGGCTCGCCGAGCGCGTCACGGCTCAACTGCTGGCGCTCGCTAACGAGAGCACCGACGACATCAAGGTGATCATCAACTCGCCCGGCGGCCACGTCGAAAGCGGCGACACCATCCACGACATGATCCGCTACTGCGGTCCGCGGGTGAAGATGATCGGCACCGGCTGGGTCGCCAGCGCCGGCGCGCACATCTATCTGGGCGCGGCCAAGGAAAACCGGCTCTGCCTGCCCAATACCCGCTTCCTGCTGCACCAGCCGTCCGGCGGCGTGCGCGGCCAGGCCTCGGACATCCAGATCGAGGCCGAGGAGATCGTGAAGATGCGCGAGCGCGTCAACCGCATGATCGCCAAGGAGACGGGCCAGCCCTACGAGAAGATCGTCAAGGACACCCAGCGCAACTTCTGGATCAGCGCCGAAGACGCCGTCACCTATGGCGTCGTCTCCCGCGTGATCTCCAGCGCGGCCGAGGCCTGATCCGATGTCGGCCGCGCCGTGGTGGAAGGGCGCGGTCGTCTATCACATCTATGTCCGCAGCTTCTTTGACGCGGACGGGGACGGCCATGGCGACCTGAAGGGCGTCCTGGCCAAGCTCGACTATATCCAGAGCCTGGGGGTGGACGCGATCTGGCTGTCGCCGATCCACCCTTCGCCCAATCGCGACTGGGGCTATGACGTCTCCGACTATGAGGGCGTCCATCCCGACTACGGGACCCTGGACGACCTGACCGCCCTGGTGGACGCCGCCCACGCCCGTGGCCTGAAGGTCATGCTGGACGAGGTCCTGGCCCACACCTCCGACGAACACGCCTGGTTCGCGGAAAGTCGCGACGGCGGACCCGACGGGCCCAAGGCCGACTGGTACGTCTGGGCCGACCCTGCGCCGGACGGCACGGCGCCCAACAACTGGCTGTCGGTGTTCGGCGGCCCTGCCTGGGCCTATCAGCCGGCGCGGCGCCAGCACTATCACCACAAGTTCCTGCGTCAGCAGCCCAAGCTGTCCTGGATCAATCCAGACGCCAAGGAAGCCGCCCTGTCGGTGCTGGACTTCTGGCTGTCCAAGGGAATCGACGGCTTCCGCCTCGACGTGGCCGGCACCTTCCTGCACGACGCCAAGCTGACGCCGAACCCGGCCGTGCCGCCCGCGGAGCGCAGCCGCCATCACTGGGCGCACGCCAGCGAGATGCAGCGGCACCTCTACGATTCCAACCTGGCTGAAAACATCCCGCTGCTGGACGAGATCCGCCGCCGGGTGGACGCCCACAACGCCGACGGCCGGGGCGAGCGGTTCGTGTTCGGAGAGTTCTCCGAAGAAGAGGAGCGCTGCGGCGCCTACTGCACGCCGGACGACGGCCTGCACTCGGCCTACACCTTCGTGCTGCTGCACGCCCGCAAGCTGAACCCGCAGATCTTCCGCGACCACTTCGAGACCCTGGCCCGCCATCCGGGCCACTGGCCGTGCATCAGCTTCTGCAACCACGACATCCCGCGCACGGCGACCCGGTTCGGCGGCGGGCCAGAGATCACCCGGCTGATGCTGGCGCTGCTGATGACCCTGAAGGGCGCGGTGCTGCTGTACCAGGGCGAGGAGCTTGGCCTGCCCGAGGCCCAGAGCCTGACCCGCGAGGAGATCCGCGATCCCGTCGGCGACCTCTACTGGCCGATCGCCAAGGGCCGGGACGGCAGCCGCACCCCCATGCCCTGGGCGCCGGGCGCGAACCTCGGCTTTTCCAGCGCCAAGCCCTGGCTGCCCTCGGCGCCGGAGCACGCCGGCCTGACCGTGGCGGCCCAGGAGGCGGACCGCGGCTCTTACCTGGCGTTCAGCCGGGCGATGATCGCCCTGCGCAAGGGCTCCGAAGCGCTGACCCGCGGCGAGATCGCCATGCTGGACGCGCCCGGCCAGGTGCTGGCCTTCACCCGCACGGCGGAGGCGGAGCGCGTGCTCTGCGTGTTCAATATGGGCGAGACGGCGGTGCGCTTTGAAGCCCCGGAGCTGAAGTCCGCCTGGGCGGCCGGCGCAGTCGCAGGGGCCGCGGCCCTGAAGGACGGCGCGCTCGAGCTCGGCCCCTACGCCGTCTGCATCCTGCCCCTCTAACCCCGCTGCCCCTTGCTCCAGGTCAAGGCGTGACCGAACCGCGATCCGCCAATAGGCTATGCCGCCTGCGCCTTGGGGACTAGAACAGCGCCATGCCCGACGGAAACGCCAAACCCGCCCGCGCCGAGGCCGAGACCAAGTTCGGCCAGGGGTTCCTGCGCGACATCTGGTACTTCGCCGCCCTGGCCAGCGACCTGAAGCCGGGGAAGCTGCAGCGCTATGAGATCCTGGGCGAGCCGGTGCTGCTGGCCCGCGACCGCAAGGGCAAGCCCTTCGCCATGCGCGACATCTGTCCTCACCGGGCCGCGCCGTTCTCGGCCGGGCGGCTGACCGCCGAGGATGATGGCCGGCCCAGCGTCGAGTGCCCCTATCACGGCTGGCGGTTCGGGACCGATGGGGTCTGTTCGGCCATTCCGTCGTTGGTGGACGGCCAGGAGATGGACGTCAGCCGCGTCCGGGTCCGGCGCTATCCCACGGTGGAGAGCCAGGGGATGGTCTGGATCTGGGTCTCGTCGGACCCGCGCTTCGACGGCGAGCCGCCGGAGCCGCCGCCGGTGTTCGAGGGCGCGGTGGGCGGCGCGCCCAAGTTCGTCGACTACATGGATTTCGACGCCCACATGGACCACGCGGTGGTCGGCCTGATGGATCCGACCCACGCGCCTTACGTCCACGGCCAGTGGTGGTCGCGCAAGAAGAAGGGCCAGCACGACAAGGCCAAGGCCTTCGCGCCCTCTGAGCGCGGCTTCGTCATGACCCGGCATGCGCCGTCCAAGAGCAACCGGCTCTACACCCTGCTGGGCGGCGAGCCCCTGACCGAGATCACCTTCCGCCTGCCGGGCCAGCGCTGGGAGCATGTGGCTGTAGGCGCGCGCCAGGTCCTGGCCCTGACCTGCCTGACGCCGGTCAACGACAAGCGCACCCGCATCACCCAGATCGTCTGGACCGATCACTGGGCGGCCAGCGTCCTGCGCCCCTGGTTCAAGCACATGATCCGCGTGTTCCTGCGCCAAGACGGCGACATGGTGAACCTGCAGAACGAGGGACTGAAGTACGACACCAGCCTGCTGTGGATCGATGACGCCGACAAACAGGCCAAGTGGTACCAGCAGCTGAAGCGCGAATGGGCGGCCAGCCGCCGCGAGGAGCGGCCGTTCAGGAACCCCGTCGAAGACGTGACCCTGCGCTGGAAAAGCTGATCAGATCGCAGCCCGGGTGATCGGCGGCCGCGCGGGTGCGCCCGGAGCCTGGGCCTGTGCGCGGGCCTGAGCCTGGGCCATGGCCTGAGCTTGCGCCAGGCCCGGCGCTGTCGGTGGGGCGCCCGGCGCGGCGCCCTGGGCCGGGGCCGGGGCCGTCGGCGGGACGGCCCGCTGGGTCAGTTTCAGATCCTCGATCGGAATGGGC
This sequence comes from uncultured Phenylobacterium sp., assembly GCA_964643835.1. Taxonomy (GTDB): domain Bacteria; phylum Pseudomonadota; class Alphaproteobacteria; order Caulobacterales; family Caulobacteraceae; genus Phenylobacterium. The sequence goes on from CAZXVO010000050.1 coordinate 12,853, forward strand.
GCGAAGCCGCGTCCCGTCTCCCAGTCCAGACGTCCACGCAGGGCGGTCACGGTGGAGACCGGCTCCAGCTTGCGCAACTCCATGCGCGACAGGGCGGCGTGGGGCAGCTTCACATAGAGGACGGGGTGCTGCTGGGTGTCGCGGCCGTCATCAGTGGGCAGGTGACAGCGGGTGACCACCTCGACGCTATCCACCCCGATGACAGACAGCACCTCAACCCCGACCCGCAGGCTGATCGAGCAGACGTTGGACAGGTGCATTTCCTGCACATTGGCCGGCGGTAGAGCCACATAGGCCGCCCGCTGGCCGCCGGGCGCCAGGACGCAAGCCTCGTCCGGCATGGCGTCGAGTTCCATGGCGTCGATGTAGACGATGAACCGGCCCGGGCTCGGCTGGGTGATGGCGAAGCCTTCCAGGGCGGCGCGCAGGGCCGGAAAGTCCAGGTTGGCCTTCAGGGTGCTTTCGATGGCGGTCAGGTCCAGGGCCAGCACGCCGGAGGCCACCGCTACGTCGGTATTGTGCGCCTCGGCCTGGCGCTTGCCCTTTTCGAATTCCTCCAGGTCGGCCTTGGCGGCGGACAGGACCCGGGCCACCAGCTCACGGCGGCGGTCCTTGCCATTGTTGAACAGCGAATCGATGAGGCCGGGCTGGTAGTTATGCAGGGCGCGACGGGCGGCCTTCTCGCGGTCGTTCTTGCGCGGCATGGGCTGGACATAGCCCCGACGGGCGATCTCGTTCCAATCCTTGCGGTCGTACTTCACACAGTGGGCGCGGGTCAGGCGCTGCAACAGCTTGTCATAGGCGATGGCCTTGTCGGGGGCGGCCTCACTGCGCTTTTCACGGCCAGCGGCGCGGTCCTTGCGGTCGCGCTCGCGCATGGCGCGCTTGGTGGCCCGGTCGATCCGGGTCATTGTGGCGATGATTGTCTTGGCCGTTTCCTGCGCCGACATTCAAACCCCTCCGCGGCGCAAGGCCGCACCCGAACTGGGTAGTTTGTAGTAACCCTGTTTTCTGACCGAGCCGTTAAAACCCATGTCCACTTTCCTATCCCAGGGCGTGACGCTCGCCTTCGATGACATGACCCCTCCTGGGGGCGCCGACCGGACCATCGTCCTGGTCCACGGCTTCTCGTCGAACCGTCACGAGGGCTGGCGCAGGACGGGCTGGTACGCCGCCTTCGAGCGCCGCCGGATCCGCTGCATCGCCCTGGACCAGCGGGGCCATGGGGAGAGCGAAAAGCCCCATGCGCCGGAGGCCTATGAGCGCGCCCGGCTGGCCGCCGACGTCATCGCCCTCCTCGATCATCTGGGCCTGCAGCGGGTCGACCTGTTCGGCTATTCCATGGGCGCGCGGACGGCCCTGGCCACCGCCATCGCCGCGCCGGACCGGGTGTCGAACCTTATCCTGGGCGGGGTGGGCGGCAAGCTGATCGGCGAGCGCAGCCTGGGCGACGCCGGCATGACGATGGCGCAGGCCATGCGCGCGGCCGATCCAGAGACGATCACCGAGCCCATGCTGCGCAGCTTCCGCCAGTTCGCCGACGAACAGGGCGAGGACCTTGAGGCCCTGGCCTGCTGCACCGAGACGGTGAACCCGCCGCACGACGTGGACGGCATGCGATCCTTGCCCATGCCGGTGCTGGTGGTGGCCGGCCAGCGGGACGAGCCGGCCGGCGATCCGGAAGACCTGGCCCAGCTTTTCCCCTATGGCCACGCGGTGACTGTGCCCGGTTGCGACCACTTCTCGGCCATTCCTCATGCGCTCACCAAGGCGGCTGTGTTCGACTTCCTGGACGGCCTACTGGACGACCCGTTCGCGCGGTAGGACGCGGCGGCCGAAAGTGGGGCCTGCGTCGTCTGGCCGCGCCCCTGGGCTGGAAAACCGCGTCGGGTGAGGCCCCGGTTAAGGAGCGGCCAACCAAGCTGGGCGCATAAGGGGTTCCCCATCCAGCAGGAACCCGATGAGCGCCAGTTCAGCCGCAGCGTCCGCGCCCCCGAATTCGGTCGCCCGGAGCCTCGCCAATCTTGAGGCGGCGGCGTCGACGACTCGGGTGTTGAACCTGGCGGAGGTGGGCCGGGAATGGGGCGGTGCAGCCGTCTGGCGCGAGCAACCCCTGTTCCGCGCCTGGGCCCTGAACAACAGCGTGCTGGTCAAACATCGGCCGGGGGGCGACGCCCCCATCACCACCCGCGTTCACCTGGCCGGGATCGGCGGCGTGGCCGGGCCGGTGATCGTGCTGGGCCGCTCGGGCTGGCGCGAGGATCTGGCCAAGGGGTGTGCGGCCGATGAAGGCCCGGCCTTCCACGCCGATCTCACCGTGCTTCAGGCCCTGGACGAGCTGCCGGCCTTCGAGCCCTTCCTGGTCCGCGAGCAGCTGAGCCGCCTGGGGCTGGGGGTGGCGCCCTGCTACGCGCCGATCACCGTGAACGAGGTCGAGGCGATCCGCGCCTTCATCATCGACGAGGTTGCCCGGCTGGTCATGCTGGCCATCGGCGCCCGCAAGGTCGAGCAGACCGCGAAGCTGGTGGGCGCGATCATGTCGGCCCAGGACGATCCCCGGCTGGAACCCCTGCGCCTGACCTTCGGCCTGGAGCCCGGCGCCTTCCGCGAGGGCGTCTTCGCCTGGAAGGGCTTCCTCTACTACAAGCGCCTGCTGACCCAGCTGAAGTCGCAGACCAACATCGCCTCGGCCGAGCTGGGCCGACTGGTGCTGCTGGATCCCTGCCCGCCGCTGATCGGCAAGTATGTGGAGGCCGGCCAGGACCGCATCCGCCGCAGCCTGTCCCAGGACCTGGCCGCCGCGGCCCAGTTGCTGGCGGTCTATGACAAGGCCTTCTCCGACCTGACCGAACAAGGCGACCCTCGCACCTTCCGCGAGTTCCTGGCCGCGGCGCCGGCCCTGTTCTTCCGCCTGGGCGAACGGATGGGGGCCCTGTCGCACTTCGCCACCTACTGGCGCCGGCGCTATCCGATCGGGATCAAGGTCGAGGCCACCGGCGCCGAGGCCTGCGAACTGCTGCGCGACATCGACATCGGCCTGGGCGATTGGCCCGAGGGCGAGGCCGCGGCGGCCGCCTGATCGGGCGTCTTGGCTGACGCACCGCAAGGCCCCTATGGTCGCGCCATGAGCGCCGACCTGATCCTGCCCGACCTTGTTTCTCTTCTGAACGACGCCGCCCGCGAGACCGAGGGCCTGGCGGCGCGCCTGCGTGAAGCCGTCGCCGGCCGCGTGGCGCCGGGCGGCCGGGTCGACCGCAAGCTGCTCGACGCCGAACAGCATGTGGCTCACGGGTTGGCCTGGGCGGCCTCCTACGCCGAGACCCTGCGCCAGACCGCCGCCTGGGCCGGCGCCCTCAGCGCCCAGGGCCGCTTCGGCGAGGCCGAGGCCCTGCCCGCCCAGCTGCTGGCCTTTGAGTATCTGAGCCAGCTGGCCGGCGGCGTGCCGATGAACCAGGGCGAGATCTTCCGCCCCGGCGACCTGGATGTGGACGCCCAAGCCCTGGCCCCGTTGATCGCCCGGCTGCGGCCCGGCGCCTCCCAGGCGGTGAAGGCCCGGATCGTCGAGCTGCTGGCCGAGGCCCGCGGCAGGCCGTCCCTTGAGGCCAGCGGCCTGGATGAGACTCTGGACCAGGTCCGCGATCAGTTCTGCGCCTTCACCGCGGAGCGCATCGCCCCCTTCGCCCACGGCTGGCACCTGCGGGACGAGCTGATCCCGCTGGAGCTCCTGAAGGAACTAGCCGACCTGGGCGTGTTCGGCCTGACCGTGTCGGAGGCCTATGGCGGCGCCGGCATGGGCAAGATCGCCATGTGCGTAGTCTCAGAGGCTCTGTCGCGGGGCTGGATCGGGACCGGGTCGCTGGGCACACGCTCGGAGATCGCCGCCGAGCTGATCCTGGCCAACGGCACCGAGGACCAGAAGGCCCGGCTGCTGCCCGCCATCGCCTCGGGCGAGATCATCCCCACCGCCGTCTTCACCGAGCCGGAATCCGGGTCTGACCTCGGCTCGCTGCGCACCCGCGCGGTGCTCGAGGACGGGGCCTGGAAGGTGACCGGGGCCAAGACCTGGATCACCCACGCCGCCCGCGCCGACCTGATGACCCTCTTGGTGCGCACCGACCCAGCCTCCAAGGACCACCGCGGCCTGTCCATGCTGCTGGCCGAGAAGCCGCGCGGGACTGACGACAATCCCTTCCCGGCGCCGGGCATGAGCGGCGGCGAGATCGGGGTCATCGGCTATCGCGGCATGAAGGAATACGAGCTGGCCTTCGACGGCTTCGAGGTGGCGGAGGCCAACCTGCTGGGCGGCCAGACCGGCCAGGGCTTCGCCCAGCTGATGGCGACCTTCGAAAGCGCCCGGATCCAGACCGCGGCCCGCGCCATCGGGGTCGGCCAGGCGGCGCTGGACATCGCCCTGGACTATGCGCTTGAGCGCAAGCAGTTCGGCCAGGCTATCGCCGAATTCCCCCGCGTGACCAACAAGCTGGCGATGATGGCCGCCGAGCTCTTGGGCGCGCGGCGCCTGGCCTGGTTCGCCGCCTTCGCCAAGGACGAGGGCCGGCGCTGCGACCTGGAGGCCGGAATGGCCAAGCTGGTGGGCGCGCGGGTCGCCTGGGCCGCCGCCGACAACGCCGTGCAGATCCATGGCGGCACGGGCTTCGCTGTCGAGCAGCCGGTCAGCCGGCTCCTGGCTGACGCCCGCATCCTGAACATCTTCGAAGGGGCCGGAGAGATCCAAGCCCAGGTGATCGCGCGCCGCCTGCTGGACGGCGCGAACTGATCAGCCGGCGAGGCGCGGGGCGAAGCCCTGGGCCAGCAGGCCGACCTGGCGATCAAACACCGCGCTCATCTCCTCAGCGTCGGCGCCTTCCCAGGCCGCCAGGCGGTAGGTCCAGGCATAGACGCCCATCAGGGCGTCGATGATCAGGTCCAGGTCCTGGTCCGCACCGATCTCGCCGCGGGCGACGCCCTCGGCCAAGCAGTCCTTGATCACGCCGCGCAGGCGCGGGTTCTTGCCATAGGGCCGGGTCGAGGGGCCGAGCGTCCAGTCATAGGCCGCCGCAATGTGGGCCAGGAACAGCTTGGTGCGGCGGGTCTCGAAGGCGAAGTGTATGGCGAACAGGGACCGCAGGCGGTCAGCGACATTGCCGCGTAGATGCGGCGCCACCCGGTCCAGCTCGGCGTAGAGCTCTTCCAGCCGGTCGGCCATCACCTGGCTGAGGATGTCGCCCTTGGAGGCGAAGGTCGTGAAGACGCTGCCGACCGCCACCTCGGCCCGGCGCGCGATCTCGCGCACGGTGGTCTCTTCGTAGCCCTGGGTCTCGAACAGGTCCCGGGCCGCGTCGAGAACGCGCTGGCGGGTGGCTTCCTTTTGGGACTTCCTGACGCTCAACTTAGATCCCCTTGCGGGATGGGGGCGCAGGCGCCCCCATCCTTCTGAAGGGTTAGACGTCGCGGGGAGGCGTCACCCCCACCTCGTCACCATGCGATCTCAGCCGCGGCGGGCGCCGGCCAGGATCACCCGGATCTGGTCCTTGGCCTTGGCCTGCAGCGCCTCAAGGCTCCAGCCCAGGAAGATCGCTTCCGGATAGTTGGCGAGATAGGCGTCGAACAGCATGTCGCCGCGCAGCTTGACCTCGGCTTCCTGGGACAGTTCGCCCCGCTCCACGCCCAGCTGCACCTGCTCGGTGATCAGCTCGCGCAGGGCCTTGGCGGCGGCGCTGAAGCGCAGCTCCACCCCTTCCTCGGGCGACCAGGACACGCTGAAGGCGGCGCGGGCCAGGGGGAGCTGGCCCTTGTAGAAGCTGTAGCCGACCGTGAAAGCCCGCATCAGGGCGTCTTCCACCGTCTTGCCGCGATTGGCCGCCTCGCGCATGGCCTCGGCGATCGAGGCCATGTCGGCGAACATGATCTCGCGGAACAGGTCGGACTTGTCGGTGAAGTTGGCGAACACCGCGCCCGTCGACATGCCGGCGGCCGCGGCGATGTCGCGGATGGTCGCGCCCTCATAGCCGGACTCCGAGAACAGCTTGCGCGCGGCGGCGAGCACCTTGGCGCGGGTCTGCTGCTTGGCCAGGGCGCGACGGGTCGGCACGCGCACGGTGGGTTCGAACTCGCCCTTGAGGGCGCCGGGAACGTGTTTCATCAGGACTCGAGCCTCTCGCAAATCGCGTTCGCCCGCCTTGGGATCTCTACGCAACGGGTATCCAAAGTGTCTTGGCTGACCGCCCACCAGGGGAGGTCGCCGCCTATAAAATCAAATAAATCAATGAACGACGGCCGGAGCCGCCGGGAGCCAATCAGGGTCGTCATAAGCTCGTCCCAAGAGTAGAGCGTGTTCACCGAACATGTCCATTACCGGGATCTGGCGATCACGATCATCGAACGCGTTAGGCGGAAAGCCTTTTGGCGGGCTTGCCCTGCGGAAGCAAGGGCGAACCTTCCGCGGCGCGATGCCGCAGGTGAACCATTTTTCCATTTAATCCAATTAGCTCCCGCGACTTCGGCCACCAGCGTCGGGCGAACCTAAATCAGTGAGCATGCTCGGGGAACGCTGTCAGGCCCAGCTTTCCCGGGGTATGGCGCAGCCTCGGCCGGACGCCTAAATTGGGGGGATGGAACATCTGTTCAACATCCTGATTCCCGTGGCCCTGGCGGGCGTCGTCCTCTCCCTGGGCTTTGGCCTCTACGCCCTGTTCCGCGGGGGCGACTTCGGGCGCTCCTATTCGAACAAGCTCATGCGACTGCGGGTGATCATGCAGGCCATCGCGGTCGCCCTGCTGGTGGCCGGCGCCTGGTGGCGGCACCAGGGCTGACCGTGGTCACGCTCAATCGCATCTACACCCGCACGGGTGACGCCGGCATGACACGCCTGGCGACGGGGGCCGAGGTGCGGAAATCCGACGCCCGGGTCGCGACCTATGGCGAGGTGGACGAGGCCAACGCCTGCTTAGGGCTGGCGCGGCTGCATACCGCCGGCCAGCCGCTGGATGCGATGCTGGCCCGGATCCAGAACGAACTCTTCGACCTGGGGGCGGACCTGGCGACCCCGGCCAAACCGGACGAGGCCGAGGGGTCGGTGCTGCGCATCCTGGACAGCCAGGTGGCGCGGCTGGAGGCCGAGATCGACGCGCTGAACGCCGAGCTGCCGCCGCTCCAGTCCTTTGTCCTGCCGGGCGGGACCCCGGCGGCCGCGGCCCTGCATCTTGCCCGGACGGTGGCCCGGCGCGCCGAGCGCGCCGCGGTGGCCCTGGCGGCTTCTGGCGAGTCGGTCAGCGCCCCTGCCCTGCGCTATCTCAACCGGCTGTCGGACTTCCTGTTCGTCGCCGCCCGTACCGCCAATGATGGCGGCGCGGCCGAAGTCTTCTGGAAATCCGGCGCGACGCGTTAGGGCTTAGGCTTCTCTGAATTGGCCGCGGCGGCCTTCTGGCGCGCCGCATGATCCTTGGCGGCGGCGCGGGCCTGCGGAGTGTCGATCACCCGCCCGGTGATATCTGAGATCAGGACCGGCCGGGCGCAGGTGCGGTCGCGCCAGTCCCACCAATTGCCGGCCTCTTCGCAGCGCTTGCCCGGATTGATCCAGACGATCTGGACCACGACGATGAAGGCGACGACGCCCGCAAACGCGATCAGAAACAGGCGGGCGAGACGGGGAATGACCGGGTTCATCGAAGACCAATCTGCTGTGGCGGCCAGTCCCCTATCGGGGCCTTGCGTCCAAAATGCGGGCGGCGCCGTACGTTCCCAAGCTTGCAAAGCTCGTCGGAAACGTTATGCCGCAGCCGTTCAGTTTTTTCCGCAATGCAATTTGAGGCGCTAGCGAAGCCATGAAGGTGCTCGTCCCCGTAAAGCGGGTGATCGACTACAACGTCAAGGCCCGGGTTAAGCCGGACCAATCCGGCGTGGACCTCGCCAATGTGAAGATGTCCATGAACCCCTTCTGCGAGATCGCGGTCGAAGAGGCCGTCCGTCTTAAGGAAAAGGGCGTCGCCACCGAGGTGGTCGCCGTGTCGATCGGCCCGGCCCAGGCCCAGGAAACCCTGCGCACCGCCCTCGCCATGGGCGCGGACCGCGCGATCCTGGTCCAGACCGACCAGGATCTCGAACCCCTGGCCGTGGCCAAGGTGCTCAAGGCCGTGATCGGCGAAGAGTCGCCGAACGTGGTCGTGATGGGCAAGCAAGCCATCGACGGCGACAATAACGCCACCGGCCAGATGCTGGCGGCGCTGCTCGACTGGCCGCAGGCGACCTTCGCCAACACCATCGAGCTGTCGGCCGACAAGGCCAAGGTCGGCCGCGAAGTCGACGGCGGCATCCAGACGATCGAAGTGGCCCTGCCCGCGATCATCACCGCCGACCTGCGCCTCAACGAGCCGCGCTATGCTTCGCTGCCGAACATCA
>CAZXVO010000051.1:0-20822 GCA_964643835.1 uncultured Phenylobacterium sp.
CCCGCCCAGGCGCCCGGGCCGCCACCGGGAGCCCGGCCTGCGCCGGGATGAGCGGACAGGAATAGCCCCCGGCGCATCCGAAGCCCGTTCGTGTTTTTCGTGTTTTTCGTGGTCAATCTTCAAAGCGGCCTAGGCCACCTTGCGCGCCGCCGCCGGCAGGATCACCTCCGGCAGGGCCTGGAAGGCCGGCCGCGCCAGGTGATAGCCTTGGATGTAGCGCACCCCGATCTGGCGCAGGGCGGCCAGCTCCTCGGCCGTCTCGATCCCCTCGGCGATGACGGTGATCCCCAGGTCCTCGCACATCCGAACCACGCCGGAGACGATCACCCGCCGGGGCAGGCTGGCGTCCAGGCCACGGATCAGCTCCATGTCCAGCTTGATCAGGTCGGTCTGGAACCGGGCCAGCAGGTTCAGCCCCGCATGGCCGGCGCCGAAGTCGTCCAGCGCCGTGCCGAACCCCATCTGCTGGTAGCTGGCGACGATCCCGGCCACGTGGGTCGGGTCGGCCATCTGCTCGTTCTCGGTGAACTCGAAGATCAGCCGATCGGTGGGAAACCCGGTCGCCTTGGCGGTCTTCAGGGTCAGCTGGATGCAGGCCTTGGGCGAATAGACCGCATTGGGCAGGAAGTTGATCGACAGCTTCGCGCCCGTCTCCAGGATGCCGGCCTGCACCGCCGTCTCGATGGCCTTGACCCGGCACTGCTGGTCAAAGGCGTAGCGGATCTCGTCCGTCACCTGGTCCAGCACCCAGCCGGCGCCCTGGCCTTCAGGGCCGCGCACCAGGGCCTCATAGGCGAACGGCTTGCCGGTCTCCACGTCGACGATGGGCTGGAACGCCATGGCGATGTCGAAGGGCAGGCCCGCGCCATCGCGGCAGCCGGCGCAGGGGGTCAGGGACATAGGGCCTCCGGGGGAGCAGGACCAAGCTTGGCCGACCCCTATGCCAGACCCGGAGTTAACACACTGCGAAAGCTCAGCTTTCGCCGCGCGCCCGGGCCTCGACCTTGCGGCGCTCCATCAGCCGGATGGTGGAGGTGCCCTTGGCCAGTACCTCGCCGGCGGCGTTTTTCAGCTGACCCTCGACAAAGGCGGTGGACCGCCCGCGCCGTTCGATCCAGCCCTCGGCGAACACCGTCCCCGGCCCGGCGGGGGCGAAGAAGCTGACCTTCAGCTCCAGAGACATGGGCGTGACCTCCTCGCCGGTCTCGCTCATCACCGCGTGCGCCATGGCCGCGTCGATCCAGCCGCAGATGAAGCCGCCCTGCACGACCCCGCCCGAATGGCACATGTGCGCCCCGGCCTCGTACTCGATCACCGCCCGGCCGTTCGCCATCTCGACCACCTGCTTCTGGCCCAGCGTCTCATGAAGCTGCATCGCGTTTCCGTATCCCCATTGGTGTTTGGGCAAGGGCTTAGGCGTCGAACCGGTCGGCTGGCAAGGCGGGGCGCCAGACCTTGGGCGTCAATCGCCCGATCCGGCCCTGCAGTCGGCCCAGGTCGCCCTCCAGCTGCCGCGGGCCCGCCTGGGCCAGCGCGGTCTCCAGCATCTGGTCGGCCAGCACCTCGCGCTGGAACGCCCGAGCCTTCACGTACTCGACGCGGAACTCCGGCCTTCGCCTCAGCCATCCAAAGACCTGCTTCACTGACGGCATGCCGGGCAGGGCGCAGACCTCGGCCAGCGTCGCGCCCAGGGCGATGACATCACAGAACGCCTCGGCCACCGCCGGGTCGTAGCGGCTCTTCTGTCCGCTCACCCAGTCCCTGGGCCTGCGCCCCGCCGCCCGCGCCCTCGCCGCCTTGGCCGCGCTTACCGCCCCCCGCCGCGCATCGGCCCGCGCCACCCGCGCCTGGCCTCGCTCGATCCGCACCGCCTCATAGACCGCCGCGAAATAGGGATTGAGCCGCAGCCAGTGGAACAGGGTCGCCCGGCTGGGCATGCCCGGATCGGCGCAGATCTGCGCAATCGTCCACCCCTCCGCCACCCGTGCGCAGATCTCCAGCCCCAGGGCTGGCCGGTACTGGCTGGCCTTGAACCCTCCGGAGTGGTCCATGCGGGGAAGGGGATCGAGCGGGTCAGCCATGAAGCCAGCTTACTGCAAAAAGAACAAAAAAGGAACAAGTAGCGCACCCCCGCGGCCGGACGTCACTATCGCACCCCTTTCCCCTCGATGCAGGGCTATCGCATATGGAATCGGAGGACGAACCGAGGCTGTTCCTGCCTCCCTCCGTCACCCCAAGACTTGGTCTTGGGGTCCCTGCGTCCGCACGCATTGAGGGGGCCAGCTCTAGCCGCAGCGCCCAGCCTAGCCGCAGCTTGGGACCACAAAGGGCACAAAGGAAGACAAGGGACACAAAGGCGCGCTGCGCGCGCAATCTCTCCCTGACGCACCCCTGTCAGGATCCGGAGCCCTTAGTGTCTTCGTGCCCTTTGTGCCCTTCGTGTTGAATTAGGGCCTCGCCCCCGGCGAGGCGGTGGGACCTGGACCACAGCCGTGCAGCTGAACGAGGGACCCCAAGAACAAGTCTTGGGGTGACGATGCTGGGGGCTGAAACGCCATATGCGATTGCCCTGCATCGAGGGGAAGGCCTGGGGGCGGCATCTCCGCCCCGCCACACACCGTCACATAAACTTGCCCCAACCGCCCCATTGCCGCCGGGGAGGGGCGTCATCATCTGCGGCGCTGGGGATACGAGAGGAGAGAGACGAATGTCCGAACCGACCTTCGAACCCGACCGCCGCCCCGACGGCGCCGTCGCCCTCCACTTCACCCCGGCCGAGTGGCGGCACTTCCTGGAGGACCCCAGCTTCCTGGCGCAAGCCGACAACCGCTACCTCCCACCCCGCCGCCTGATGGGCGTCGACGTCGTCATCGTCCCGGATCACCGGTTCGGGTGAGGGCGGGCAACCGCGCTCGAGCGTCATGGCCGGGCTTAGCTGTCGTTCCGTGCGCGCCTGAATCAGACTTCAAGTCATCACCTAAAAGTAGCGAAACGCCGGCACAGGATTTCTAGGCGTGTCTCGTAAGAGCCACCATCATTCGTACTGCGCATAGCATTGTCATAGAGCACAAAGTCTTTCGGCCGGGCGTTGTCCTCGATGCGCCGTGTTTCGCGCAAAGAATGCTCAAACGAAAGTAGAAATTCTCTGACTTTGGCTCCAGACTCCCCAATATGCTTTATAAAAAGATAGTAGACTGGTATTGGGCCTTGGCTAGTTAGTAGAATATCCGCGTAGTGGAACGTGTTGCACATCTCTGAAAGTATGGAATTCACGGTCGATATGGCCGCATCAAGCTGTCCAGCCTTGAGTTGGCTGTAGTTCCTGGCCATTTCATCCAGGTGCGTCTTCTTTGTATCAACCGGCCGACCCTCCAGCTCAAACCTGAGTAGTTTCGCCGCAGCGTTCAGATTTTGACCTCTACCTGCTTTATATTTTACGTAATTGGCAAAGAATTTGTGCTCTGAAATGCGCTTGATGGCCTTTGGAACTGGGCCGATCATAGCATTTCGTTTCTCGGCTCCGGTCAGCACAGACCCCTTGTTTAGGCGAACAAAAAGCTCATTTATTCGCTCAATCTCGTCGGTAACAACGTGCATTACCGGTAGCGGGTACTCGGCCACCTTGGCAGCGATCTCAGAGTAACGATCTTCAAGATCTTTGTAATAGAGGCCCGCTAATTTGATGTCGGGTCTCTCTAGAAGGATGAATTTCCGAGAAAGCGGCAGTCTATTGGCGAAGAATCGAAACAATGCTTCGAGTCGTTGCTTTCCATCAATTACGGCGTAACGCTTTCGATCCTCGTTAAGCGCAGAGGGGAAGGTCGTAAAGTCAGCGATGTACAATTTTGGAATATCGTAATCATTTATAATGCTGTCGATCAAGAAGCTCTGATCTTCATCAGACCAGACGTTTCCAAGTCTCTGGTACTCGGGCTGCATGTCGACGTGGTCTTGTTGCGAATACCAATATCTCGCTGACCGAAATGCCCTAGCTTGAACTTCAAACATGATGGAAGCCGTTCTTCAGTTTAAGTTCGACCGCGAGCCCTTCCAGATCTGGAAAGACACTTGTATACGTAAGTCCGAAGTATCCAAGTTCATGCGATATCGCATGAATATTATCTTTATCTATTACGATTTTAGCAATGGGAATATCTCGTGACCAAGGAGTGCATTCGGATGCAAAGGTCTCCATGGATTTCAGATGGTATCCGAATATAACGAACTTTCCCTTTTGTACATTTATTCGTGGATTATTGATAATGCCTTCGACCGCTAGCGGTTGAGACCTTCGAGTTTTACTCTTTGTGCGTGGGTGATATGAGGTGAGTATTTCATCATTTGTTGTGAATATCGCTTCTTCCTGGCCGATGTCATTAAGCATCCCGCTATTCCAGGCGGCAGGATTTATGATCCAAACTGCGGAGTCGGCTGGCGGCTTTTGTGGATTTGAGACGGCAAAGAATAGAGCAACCATTGGGCTAGCGCTCCAGTCCAAAAGTCTGGTTGGTGCTCGATAGTGTTGCATTAAAAATAGCTTGTCCCAGTCGTCTCGGGCGAAGTTGTCAAATGACGGGGATCGAAAGCTAAATTCATCGAACATTGATTGCTCGAGTTTGGTGATTTCCTCTATTGGTAGTCCTCTTGGATGCCGAAAGAGGCCCGGTATCAATTGGTGGTTGGATGCAGATACGCCGCGGTACCAAAGTTCGTTCGACTTAAATGTCTTGCGACACTCTTCGATCGTTTCGACAAATTTGGAGAAGGTCGAGATTCTAAATTCAGGTATGGTGTTGGGCATCCAGCGATCCTGGAATTATTGTGCTCGTAGAAATTGCCCCCGAGGGAAGTGCGCCGTGAGCTAGAAGTCAAGGTGAAGCTCTGATGCGGCTGAGCGATATTTTTGGGGTGGTGCGGCAGCCACCGGTCGCCCCAACAAAAAACCCCTCCGGTTCGCACCGGAGGGGTCTTCGTTTAGCTCAGCGGCCTGACGGCCCGCGGGCTTAGTAGCCTTGGATGCGGGCGTAGCGGTCGCGGTGGTAGGCTTGGCTGCCGAAGGCGGCTTCGCAGGCCCGCGCGCGCTTCAGGTAGAAGCCGGCGTCGTGGGCGTCGGTCATGCCGATACCGCCGTGCATCTGGACCATTTCGTTCGACACCAGGTGGAAGGTGTCGCCCATCTTGGCCTTGGCCAGGGAGACCAGCTCCGGCACGTCCGGCGAGCCGGCGTCGATGGCCGAGAGGGCGGCTTCGACGGCCGAGCGGGCCAGTTCCAGGTCGGTGAACATCTTGGCCGCGCGGTGTTGCAGGGCCTGGAACGAACCGATGACCTGGCCGAACTGAACGCGGACCTTCAGGTAGTCGAGGGTGGTCTCGAAGGCCTGGACGGCGGCGCCCAGCATTTCGGCGCAGACGCCCGCGCGGGCGCGGTCGAGGGTGGCTTCCAGGACCGGCCAGCCCTTGCCTTCCTCGCCCAGCAGTTCACCGGCGGCGCCGTTGAACTCGATGTTGGAGGCGCCGCGGCTGTCGGCCAGCTTCAGGGTCTGCTTCTTCACGCCGGCGTCGTCGGCCTTGACCAGGAACAGGCTGATGCCGTCCGTGTCGCCCGGCTTGCCCGAGGTGCGGGCCGAGACGATCAGCAGGTCGGCGGCGGGGCCTTCCAGCACGAAGGTCTTCTTGCCGGTCAGCTTGTAGCCCGAGCCGGCCTTTTCGGCCTTCAGGGCGACCTTTTCCGGGGCGTGGTGCGCGCCTTCGTCCACCGCCAGGGTGGCGACGACGGCGCCCTCGGCGATCTTCGGCAGCCATTCGCCCTTCTGGGCGTCGGAGCCGCCGAGGATCAGGGCGCTGGCGCCGGCCAGGCCGGAGGCCAGCAGCGGCGAGGCGGTCAGGGTGCGGCCCATTTCCTCAAGGATGAGGCCCAGCGACAGGTAGCCGAAGTTCGAGCCACCGAAGTCTTCCGGGATGATCACCCCGGCCCAGCCCATCTCGGCCTGCTCGGCCCAGGCGGCCTTGTCGAACCCGATTTCGACGCCGCTGTCGCGCATCTTGCGGAAGGCGGTGACCGGGCTCTTTTCCTGCACCCAGCTCTTCGCCGCGTCGCGCAGCATGCTCTGTTCTTCGTTCAGAACGGCCATTTGTTTCTAGTCCCTATGAAATCTTCAATGTCGGTCATCGAGGCGGGCGCCCTTCTGGGTCAGATGCTAGCCACCTGACCCGAGGGCGCCCAAGGCCTCAGTTGTTTTGGGTGTGGTCGGGCAGGCCCAGGATGCGCTTGGAAATGATGTTGTTCTGCACTTCCTGGCTACCGCCATAGATCGTGGTGGCCTTGCCGCCCAGCCAGGAGCGCACCGCGGTGAGCTCGTCGGCGTTGAAGGCGTCGCCTTCCCAGCCCAGGCCCTGGTGGCCCATGATCTCCAGCGTCAGCTCGGCCTTGTCCTGCATCCAGCGCGTGCCGGCGTTCTTCATGATCGAGGTGGCGGCGGACGGGCCGGAATTGCCCTTTGCCTCCATCATCGCCCGCACCGCCGTCTGTTGGAAGGCGCGGCCGTCGATCTCGTTCATGATCACGCGGGTGCGCAGGTCCAGGTCGGCCAGGCGGCCAGCCTCGTCCTCGCCCACATACTCCTTGGCCAGCTTCGGCAGCGGCTTGGCGCCGCCGAACCCACCGCCGCCACCGGCGCCGGACAGGCCCGAACGCTCATGCTGCAGCAGGCGCTTGGCGATGGTCCAGCCGCCGTTCAGCGGACCCACCAGGTCCTTCTTCTCGGCGCGGGCGTTGGTCAGGAAGGTTTCGCAGAAGGGCGAGTTGCCGGCGATCAGCTTGATCGGACGCACTTCGACGCCCGGCTGGTGCATGGTGAAGAGGACGAAGGAAATGCCTTCGTGCTTCTTCGTCGTGTCCGTGCGCACCAGGCAGAAGCACCAGTCGGCGTACTGGGCGCCGGAGGTCCAGATCTTCTGGCCGTTGATCAGGTAGTGGTCGCCCTTGTCCTCGGCGCGGGTCTGCAGCGCGGCGAGGTCGGAGCCGGCGCCCGGCTCGGAGAAGCCCTGGCACCACTGGATGTCCCCGCGGCAGATCGCCGGGATGTGTTCTTTCTTCTGATCTTCGGTGCCGTACTCGAGCAGGGTCGGGCCGAACATCATGACGCCCATGCCGCCGATCGGGTTATAGGCTCCGGCGCGACCGAACTCCTGCTGGATGATCCGGCCCTCGGCCGCCGACAGGCCGCCGCCGCCGTATTCCGCCGGCCAGGTGGGGGTGCCCCAACCCTTGGCCCCGACGGCCTTGCGCCAGGCTTCCTGGTCCTCGGTGGGCTTGGACCGTTCTTCCCGCATCATCGGGTTCGGTCGGCCCTTCAACGAAGCCGGGAAGTTGGCCTCGACCCACGCGCGAACCTCGCCGCGGAAAGCGTCGAGATCACCGCCTCCAAAGTCAGCCATCAAATGTCTCCATCAAAAAAAGTCGTTTCAAAACTCTAATCCGCTCATCCCGGCGAACGCCGGGGGCAGCTAACCCAACTCCCTAATGGCTTTGGGTCAGATCGGGGAGTCCCAGGATGCGTTTCGAGATGATGTTGTTCTGAACCTCGTTCGAGCCGCCGTAGATCGAGCCGGCCTTGCCGGACAGCCAGGTGCGCACCGCGGCCAGCTCTTCAGGCGTGAAATCGCCGCCCTCCCAGCCCAGGCCCTGGTGGCCCATGAACTCGAGCGTCAGCTCGGCCTTGTCCTGGGCGACCTTCATGTTGGCGTTCTTCATGATCGAGGTCGCCGCCGACGGACCGGAATTGCCCTTGGCCTCCAGGGCCGCGCGCAGCACGGTCTGCTGCAGGGCCTTGGCGTCGATCTCGTTCAGGATGATGCGGGTGCGCAGGTCGGTGTCGGCCAGCCGGCCTTGCTCGTCCTCGCCCACATACTTCTTGGCCACCACGCCCAGGGCCGGTTCCTTGACCTTGCCCGAACCCATGCGGCCGCCCATGCCCGAACGCTCATGCTGCAGCAGGCGCTTGGCCACGCTCCAGCCGCCGTTCAGCGGGCCGATCAGGTTTTCCTTGGGCACCTGCACGTCGGTGAAGAAGGTTTCGCAGAAGGGCGAGTTGCCGGCGATCAGCTTGATCGGCCGAACCTCGACGCCCGGCTGGTGCATGGAGAACACCACGAAGGAGATGCCCTCGTGCTTCTTGGTCTGGTCGGTGCGCACCAGGCAGAAGATCATGTCGGCGTACTGGCCGCCTGAGGTCCAGATCTTCGAGCCGTTGACCAGGAAGTGGTCGCCCTTGTCCTCGGCCTTGGTCTGCAGGCTGGCGAGGTCAGAGCCGGCGCCCGGCTCGGAGAAGCCCTGGCACCAGCGCACCTTGCCGGTGGCGATGTCGGGGATGTAGCGCTGCTTCTGCTCTTCGGTGCCGTATTCCAGCAGGGTCGGGCCGAACATGTTCACGCCCATGCCGACGATCGGGTTGACCGCGCCGATGGCGGCCATCTCCTGCTGCAGCACCCGGGCCTCGGCCGTCGACAGACCGCCGCCGCCCAGGGCCTTGGGCCAGGTCGGCACGCCCCAGCCCTTCTGGCCCATGCGCTCCTTCCAGACCGCGAGGTCGCCCTCGGGCTTGGCGGGGTTCATGATCGCCGCTTCCAGGGCGGCCTTGTCGGCGCCCAGCGACTTGGGGAAATTCGCCGCGAGCCACTCACGCGCTTCGGCGCGGAAGGCCTCGGTATCGGCCCCTCCGAAATCAGCCATCAAAAATTCTCCCTAAAAATCATTATCTTATATCTTAGTATAACACGAAATTCGGCTGTGATGAGTCCCGCTTACTTGGGGTCAGGCAGGCCGAGCACCCGCTTGGAGACGACGTTGAGATTGATCTCCGAGGTGCCGCCCTCGATGGAGTTGCCCTTGGAGCGCAGCCAGGTGCGCACGGCGGCCAATTCGGGGGCGGAATAACCCTCGCCGGTCCAGCCCAGCCCGGCGGTCCCCAGGGCCTCGACGATCAGCTCATTGCGGTCCTGGGCGATCTTGGCCCCGGCGTACTTCATGATCGAGGTGGCGGCCGAGGGGCCGTTGCCGGCCCGGGCCTCGTCGGCGGCGCGGCGCACGGTCTGCTGGAAGGCCTGGGCCTCCATCAGGTGCTCGATGGCCCGGCGGCGCAGATCGGAATCAGCGACGCGGCCGGTCTCGTCCAGGCCCACATAGTCCTTCAGGGCGCCCATTACGGTCAGGGCGTTGACCGGCGCGCCGATGGAGGCGCCGCCCAGGCCGGCCGAGATGTTGTCGCGCTCGAACTGCAGCAGGCGCTTGGCCACCGTCCAGCCGCCGTTCAGCGGGCCGAACAGCTGGTCCTTCGGAACCTTCACGTCGGTGAAGAAGGTTTCGCAGAAGGGCGAGGTGCCGTTGATCAGCCGGATCGGCCGGACCTCGACGCCGGGCGTCTTCATGTTGATCAGCACGAAGGAGATGCCTTCGTGCTTCTTCGAACTATCCGTGCGCACCAGGCAGAAGCACCAGTCGGCGAGGTTGGCGCCCGAGGTCCAGATCTTGGAGCCGTTGATCAGCCAGTGGTCGCCCTTGTCCTCGCAGCGGGTCTGCAGCGAGGCCAGGTCAGAGCCGGAGCCGGGCTCGGAATAGCCCTGGCACCAGCGGACCGTGCCGGTGATGATCCCGGGCAGGTGCTGGCGCTTCAGCGCCTCGGTCCCGTATTCGATCAGGGTCGGGCCGAACATCATCACGCCCATGCCGCCGATCGGGTTACGGGCGCCGACGGCGGCCATTTCCTCGGCCAGGACGCGGGCCTGCGGGCGGGACAGGCCGCCGCCGCCATATTCCGCCGGCCAAGTGGGAACGCCCCAACCCTTGGCGCCCATGCGCTCGCGCCACAGCTTGGCTTCGGGGCTTTCAGGCTGGGCCTGCATGGCCGCCAGCTGGGCCGCGGGATCGGACTTCAGGCTTGCGGGGAAGTTCTCCGCCAGCCAGGCGCGGGCTTCCGCCCGGAACGTCTCGGCGTCGCCACCAAAGTCAGCCATGGAAATTCGCCTTCAAAATCGTCGGGTTGGAGAACGACGCCGCCCGCCGAAATTTCGGGCGGCGCCTGATCGTAAGCTTACTTCGGATCGGGCAGGCCCAGCACCCGCTTGGACACCACGTTGATGTTGATCTCCGAGGTGCCGCCCTCGATGGAGTTGCCCTTCGAGCGCAGCCAGCCGCGGGTCGCCAGGATCTCGTGGTTCGAGTAGCCCTCGCCGTCCCAGCCCAGGCCTTGCGAGCCCAGGGTCTCGACCATCAGTTCCGAGCGCTCCTGTGCGAAGGAGGCCGCCGCGTACTTGATGATGGAGGTCGCCGCCGACGGGCCGTTGGACGCCTTGGCCTCCGCCGCGATCCGCGAGATCGTCATGTAGAAGCAGCGGAAGTCCATGTTGTTCTTGGTGATCCGCGAGCGCAGGTCGGGGTCGGCCACCGCGCCGGTCTCGTCCGCGCCGATATACTTCTTGGCCAATTCGCCCAGGTCGCCCGCCGCGCCGCCGGCGCCGCCGCCGGAGCCGAAGCCGCCGGAGATGTTCTGGCGTTCGTACTGCAGCAGGCGCTTGGCGATCTCCCAACCGCCGTTCAGGGCGCCGACCATGTTGCCCTTGGGCACCTTCACGTCGGTGAAGAAGGTCTCGCAGAACGGGCTCTCGCCGCTGATCAGCTGGATCGGGCGGGTCTCGACGCCCGGGCTGGTCATGTCGATGAGCACGAAGGAGATGCCCTCATGCTTCTTCGAGGTGTCGGTGCGCACCAGGCAGAAGCACCAGTCGGCCTTGTTGGCGTAGCTGGTCCAGATCTTGGAGCCGTTGATCAGCCAGTGGTCGCCCTTGTCCTCGCAGCGGGTCTGCAGGCCGGCGAGGTCGGAGCCGGCGCCCGGCTCGGAATAGCCCTGGCACCAGCGGGCGTCGCCGTTGATGATCTTGGGCAGGAATTCCTTCTTCTGAGCCTCGTTGGCGTATTCCAGCAGCACCGGACCCAGCATCCAGATGCCGAAAGAGGCCAGGGGCTGGCGGTACTTGCCGGCCGAAAGCTCCTGCTCGAACACCCGCGCCTGAGCCGGGGTCAGGCCGCCGCCGCCGTATTCCTTCGGCCAGGTCGGGGCGGTGAGGCCCTTGGCCGCAGCGGCGCGCATCCATTGGATCTGCGGATCGTTGGAGCCGGCGAAGGCGCGGCCGCCCCACATGGCTTCCGGATCGACCTCGGCGTTGGGATCGCGCAGAGCCGCAGGATAGTTGGCCTCAAGCCAGCCGCGGATTTCCGTACGGAACGCGTCCAGGTCGCCGCCGCCGAAGTCGGCCATGATGATCTCCCGTCAGGTCAAAAAACGATCGGGGCACCTTAGCGTCGGGCGCCCCAAGAGCAAGGAAAACGAACGCTTGTTTGACTTACGGACAAGCGGTGGCTGTGGATGCGCGACCGAGGTAAGAAGCGGACAACTTTGACGATCCACGGACGGGGCATGCGATTCGGCTCTGAACTGAAGCCCGCCCTCTTTTCGGTTGTCCCGATCCTGGGGGCGACCCTGACCCTCATGGCCGGGGTCCTGCTGATCTGGTCCGGCGCGACGCCGTCCGTGCCCGATCACTTCATGATCGTGTGGCGCCACACCCCGGCGATCCTGATCGAGACCAGCCACTTCCTGTCCAGCGTCATGGGCCTGGTGCTGGTGATGCTGGCCTTTGGCCTGCGGGCCCGGCTGAACGGGGCCTGGGCGGCCACGGTCGCGGCCCTGCTGATCGCCGCGCCCCTGGCCCTCTTGAAGGGGTTCGTGTGGGAGGAGGCCCTGGCCCTGCTGGTCCTGGCCCTGATGCTGGCGCCGTTCCGCACCGCCTTCCCCCGGGCCTCGAACCTGACGCGGATGGAGATCACGCCCGGCTGGCTGATCTCGGCCCTGGCCATGGTGATCGGGGTGGGGCTCCTGGGTCTGTGGTCCTTCGAGCATGCCGACTATGGTGACCAGCCGTTCTGGAAGACCATGGCCGACGCCGACGCCGCCCGCTCCATCCGGGCCTGGGGCGGGACCGCCATCGCCCTGGTGATCTTCGGCGTCTGGCGCCTGTTCGCCACCGTCGCCACGCCCAAGGTGGTGGGCGAGGGGGATCCCGACTTCCAGCAGGTCCGCGCCATCCTGGCCAAGGCCGAGGTGGCCGAGCCCACTTCGAACGTCGCCCTCTTGGGCGACAAGCACTTCCTGTTCTCGCCGTCGGGCGAAAGCTTCCTGATGTTCGCCGTCCGCGGCCGCTCCTGGATCGCCCTGGGCGCGCCGGTCGGGCGCCGGTCGGAGCGGCTGGACCTGTTGTGGCGGTTCCGGGAACTGGCGGACGCTCACGCCGCCCGGCCTTGCCTCTATTCCATCGGCGCCGAAGACCTGCCCGACGTGGTCGAGCTGGGCTTCTCGATCCAGAAGGTCGGCGAGCTGGCGGCCCTTCCCCTGGTCAATTTCCAGATCGACGGGACCAAGCGCGGCAACCTGCGGCGCGCCTGGAAGAAGCTGGGCGCGGAAGGCGCGACCTTCGAAGTGGTCCGGCCCCCAGATGTCCAGCCGATCCTGCCTGAGCTGGCCGCGATCTCCGAGGCCTGGCTGGCGCACCACGCCGGCGGCGACAAGGGCTTCTCCATGGGCGGGTTCCATCCTGGCTATGTGTCGGAGTTCCCGGTCGCGGTGGCCCGGTGGGAGGGGCGCATCGTCGCCTTCGCCACCCTATGGCCCACGGCCGCCAAGACCGCCTTCTCCACCGACCTCATGCGCTACGCTGACGACGCGCCGAAGCGGATCATGGACTACCTCTTCGTCGAGGTGATCAACTGGGGTCGCGCCGAGGGCTATGGGGCCATGGAGTTCGGCATGGCGCCCCTGGCCGGGCTTGAGGACCGCCCCCTCGCGCCGATCCTGTCGCGGGTCGGCAACCTCGTGTTCGAGCGGGGCGAGGACTTCTACAATTTCCAGGGCGTGCGCATGTACAAGGACAAGTACGACCCGCTCTGGCATCCCCGCTACATCGCCGCCCCGCACAAGTGGATGATCCCCATCCTGCTGGCCGATGTGGGCCTGCTGTCCTCGGGCGGCGTCGCCGGCCTGGCCAAGCGCTCCCGAAAGCCCGAGGAACCCGCCGCGGTCCCCGCCGCCGCCTAGTTAGCGCGTCCGGTGGTCACGCCCAGCAGGTTCACCAGGTGGACGGTGAACACCAGGGCGCCCGTGGCGCAGACCACCATCAGGGCCCTCCAGGGAATCAGCCGCGGCCCGCGGATCGGATTGGGTGGCCGCGCGCCGCGCCAGCCGCAGAAGACGCCGGCCGCCGTCAGGCTCAGAGCGGCCCATAGGGTGGGAATAAGATCCATCTGCGACGCCCTACCGCAGCCGGTCGCGAACGGCAAAGGTGAACGAAGCGTTAACCCTTAAGCTGCTGTTAACCATGATTGGGCTTGGGTTTGCGGGGCTTTCCCCGTCATCCACAGGCAATCGCGTCAGACGCAAGATGTAGCGTTAACCTCGCGTTTACACCCCAAGGATCGGTGGCTAGCGTCCAGTGAGCACTGCCAGGAGATCGATTCGGGATGAGTTCGGGGGCGCCATGGAGCGTCAAGGGGATAGACCCTAAGGCGCGGGAGGTCGCAAAGGACCTTGCCCGTCGCGAGGGACTGACTCTTGGCGAGTGGCTCAATCGGATGATCCTGGAAGAGGAGGGGCCTGAGGAGATCACCTCAGAGGCCTACTTCACCGACACCAAGTTCCTGGATCCCGAGCCCGAGGGCTCGGTCGAGCGTCCCGCCCGGACCTATTACGAGACTCCTCGGGCTGAACCCGCGCGCGCTGAGCCGGTCTATGCCGAGCCCGCTCGTCCTGAGCCGCCCCGTCCGGAGCCGGCTCGCGCTGAGGCTCCGGCCCGCTGGGAAGCGCCGGAGCATCCGGCTGACGAGATCGGCCGCGTCGCCCTGGCCCTGGATCGGCTGACCGAGCGGATCGAGACCTCCGAGGGCCGCACGGGCCTGGCCATCACCGGGGTCGAGCATTCGGTGCGCGACGCCATCTCCCGCATCGAGGCCGCCGAACGCGAGAGCGTCGCCGTCGCCGCCCGCTTCGAGGGCGCGGTCGAGGAGGTCCAGACCGAGCAGTCGCGGATCGCAGAGCGACTTCGCCGGATGGAGAGCGAGGCCGCCGGCCCGCGCTCGGCCGAGGCTCTGCGCGCCCTGGAGCAGGCGCTCGGCAAGGTCGCCAACCATCTCTACGAGGGCGAGGCCCGCACCCGCGAAACCCTGACCGCCCTGCGCCAGCGGGTGGAGCGGCACGAGACCGCCGCCGGCGCCCCGGTCGACGTCATCGAGGAAGTGGTCAACCGCGTCGGCGCCCGCCTGTCGGAAGTCGAGGCCCGCACCACCGAGGCCATGGAAGGCCTGCGCGCGGCCTTCTCCGGTCTGGACGATCGGGTGAAGTCGGTTGAGGGCGGCTCCTCGCCGGCGATCGACCAGCGCCTGGAGCTCCTGGCCGCCAACCTGACCAACCGGGTCGAGGCCAGCCGGGCCGAGATCGCCCAGAAGCTGCAGACCGTCAGCGAAGGCCGTTTCGACCGCATGGAGCGTAAGCTCGCGGAGATGGCCGAGAACGTCCGCCGGGCCGAGCACCGCTCCGCCCAGGCCATCGAGAAGATGGGCCGTGAGGTCCTGACCATGGCCGACACGCTCAATCGCCGGGTCCAGAACACTGAGCACCGCAGCGCCGACGCCATCGAACAGGTGGGCGGCGAGGTGGCGCGGATCGCCCAGGCCATGGAGACGCGGCTGTCGCGCAGCGACAATCTGCACGCCGAGGCCCTGGAAAAGCTGGGCGCCGAGATCAGCCGCATCTCCGACCGCCTGACCGAACGGATCGCCAGCTCCGAGCGTCGCTCCGCACAGGCCATCGACGATGTGGGCGAGCAGGTGGCCCGGGTCACCGAGCGCATCAACCAGCGCTCCGAGCGCGCTTCCGACGACCTGGTCGAGCGCATCCGCCAGAGCGAGGAGCGCACGGCGCGCCTGCTGGAGGAAGCCCGCGAGAAGATCGACCAGCGCCTGGCCGAGACCGGCCGCAAGGTGCAGGAGACCATCGCCGCGACCCCGGCCGCGGCCGCCGCGGCGCCCGCGCCGGCCATCGTCAAGCACGAACCCCCGGCCTCGCCTTTTGGCGACGATCCCTTCCCGAGCTTCGGCGCGCCCGCCGAGCAGGACACCGACCCCCTGGCCCGCCAGGCCTTTGCGCCGCCGATCACGCCCGCGGAGACCGGCCAGGCCTATTCTGCGCCGTTCCCGAACGAGCCCCAGCGCCCGGACTTCGACGCCGAGGACTTCGCCGCCGCCGACGGTTTCGCCGACCTGCCGCCCGAGGCGGCCGAGGACTTCGCCGACCTGGCGGCGGACGCCGAGCCGGAGGTCGAAGACCGGCTGGACGTCGGCCCCAGCTTCGACGCTGATCCCGAGCCCGCCTTCCAGCCGCAAGCGCCGGGCCGGCCGCTGTCCACCCGGGAGGTTATCGAGCAGGCGCGCGCTGCCGCCCGCATGGCCAGCCAGCAGGACGCCAAGGGCCGCAAGGCCAAGGCCCCCAAGCTGGTGAAGTCGGACAAGGCCGAGAAGACGGACAAGGCTGACAAGGCCGACCGGGGCGAGAAGTCGTCCCTGTTCTCGGCCTTCACCAACCGGCCGAAGCGCCGGGCCGGATCGTCGCTGCAGACCGCCCTGCTGATCGTCGGCGGCGCCGCCGCCCTCAGCGTCAGCGCGGCCGGTGTCGTCCTGATGGAAGGCAAGCCCAACGGCGCGCCGCCCAAGCGGGTGGCCGACGCCATCGACGCGATGTCGGGCGGGCCGAAGGAAATCAAGACCGCCGAGGCCGACACCACGCCCTTTGGCGACAGCCCGCGGGTCTCCGTGGCCCTGGCGCCCCAGGCCGTGAGCCAGATGGGCTCGGCCCCGACTGGCGCTACAGGTGTCGACACTGCCGATCTGGCGGCCCGCTTCGGTGCGGCGTCCGCCGCCGTCGAGGCCGCCAAGCCGGGCGCCGTCGAGGACCTGCGCAAGGTCGCCCAGGCCGGTTATGCGCCCGCCCAGTTCTATCTCGCCCGCCTGTACGAGAACGGCGACGGCGGGGTGAAGAAGGACCCGGTCGAGGCCCGTCGCTGGACCGAGCGCGCGGCCGAGGGCGGCGAACGCAAGGCCATGCACAACCTCGGCATCGCCTATTTCTCGGGCTCTGGCGGAGCCAAGAACTCCACCATGGCCGCCCAGTGGTTCCGGCGCGCCGCCGACCTGGGCCTGGTCGACAGCCAGTACAACCTGGCCGCCCTCTACGAACAGGGTCTGGGCGTCAGCAAGAACAACGCCGAGGCCTACAAGTGGTACCTGATCGCCGCCCGCACCGGTGACGGCGACGCCCGCAAGCATGCGGACCAGCTCAAGGCCACCCTGTCCACCGACGCCCGGATTGTGGCCGAACGCGCCGCCTCGGCCTTCCGTCCGGCCCAGCCGAACCCCTCAGTCCTGCCTACCGCCCAGGCGGAGGTCGGCGCGCCGGCCACCACGGTCTCCATGGCCCAGCGCGCCCTGTCCCGGCTCGGCTACTACCAGGGTCCCACGGACGGCTCGGCCTCGCCGGCCCTGAAGATGGCGGTCGCCGCCTACCAGCGTGACCAGGGCGCACCGGCCACCGGCGTGCTCGACCCGACTACGGTCTCGCGCCTCTCGGTCTTCACCCGCTGATTTGACTCTTCCCGCCGGCGTGGTCTTCTTCCCGAAGGCCAGCTAAGCTTGGCCGTGGCGATCCGCTCGGAGGCTCCATTTGGACGAAGAGATCGGCGCGCCCCCATCTGTCTGGGCTATCGCCCTCCTGGGCCTGAGCGGGTTCCCCGTCGCGGCCATGGCCTATGCCTACGGCCCGACCAGCATCTCCGGCCACGGCCTGAACGTCCTGATCACCTGGTCGGCGGTCATGCTGGGCTTCCTGGGCGGGATCCGCTGGGGGCTGGAAAGCGGGCGCAAGGCCCCGCCCCGGTGGCCCCGGCTCGCCCTGTCGGCCCTGTTCCCCATCGGCGGCTGGACCCTGTTGGCTGCGCGCGGCGATATCCCGGTGGAATGGATCCTGACCGGCTACATCGCCGCCTACATCCTGCAATGGCTGTTCGACCACTCCGCCCCGGACACCCCGACGCGCTATCCGCGGCTGATGACGGTCCTGACCCTGGGCGCCTGCGTCTCCCTGGCCATGGCTTTGGAAAAAGCGCTCCGGATGTAGTCAATCTCCGGTGAGGGACCGCCAGCCCACCGCATGCACCTTGCTGGCCCCCAGGGCGCCGGCCAGGGGCGGGCGGGCGAACATCCCCCCGAAGGCCGCGTCGCGCACGTTCAGACCGCCCGCATAGGCGCCGAAGGCCGGCAGGATCAGCCGCTCGCCATCGGTAATGAAGCAACGCCGGCGCACCGTGCCCTTGGCCGTACTGACCCGCGCCGCCGGATGCAGGTGGCCCGCGACCTCGCCGGCCTGCGGCCCGTCCTGGGGCTCGTGGCGCAGGACCAGGCCCGCCAGCGCCATATCGTCGACCACCTCGCCCGGCAGGGCGCGGGGACCGTCGGCGTCGTGATTGCCCACCACCCAGACCAGGGTCCTGCCCAGGGCCAGGGCCTTCAGGCTCTCGGCGTCGCGGGGCGCGAGCCGGTCTTCCGAGCGGCCATCATGGAAGGTGTCGCCCAGCAGGACGACCACGTCGGGCTGCAGCGCCCCGGTCTCCGCGGTCAGCCGGCGCAGGGTCTCGGCGGTGTCATAGGGCGGCAGCATCTGGCCGCGCGCCGCATAGGCGCTGCCCTTCTCCAGGTGCAGGTCGGCGACGATCAGCACCCTTTGGGCCTCCACCCACAGGGCGCCCGAGGCGCGCATCAGGATGTCCAGCCCATAGAGGCTGGTCCGCAGGCCCCCGCAGGGGCTGGCTGAGAAGGCGTAAGGGGAGGGGGCCAGGGCGGTCACGCCACCGCCTCGGCGATCAGGTCGGCCTCGGCGTCGGCCAGGATCAGGTCGGCGGCGTCGCCGGGCGAGCGCTCCTTGCCGATCTCCAGCATGATCGGCACCGAGAACGGCGAGACATGGTCGAGGGCGGCGTGGCGGATGCGGCCCTGGATGCGGTCCAGCAGCTGGCCCAGCCGCGCCACGTCGATCAGGCCGGTGGCGGCGTCTTCCCGCGCGCAGCGCAGGAGCAGGTGGTCGGGTTGGTGTCTGCGCAGCACGTCGTAGATCAGGTCGGTTGAGAAGGTCACCTGGCGTCCGGACTTCTGATGCTCGCCGGGGAATCGGCGCTCGATCAAGCCGGATATGATGGCGCATCCCTTGAAGGCGCGCTTCATCATGAAGCTCTCGGCCAGCCAGGCTTCCAGGTCGTCGCCCAGCATGTCCTGGGCGAACAGCTCGTCCAGGTCCAGGTCGTCCAGCGGCTTCAACGCCCAGACCGCCACCGCATAGTCGTTGCAGACAAAGCCCAGCGGCGCGGCGCCCATCCGCTCCAGCCGCCGGGTCAGCAGCATGGCCAGCGTCGTGTGCGCCAGTCGGCCCTCGAAGGGATAGCAGACCAGGAAGAACCGCTTCCCGCGCGGGAAGGTCTCTACCAGCAGCTCTTCCTCGCGCACGATCAGCGAGCGGGCCTTCTGCATCTCCAGCCATTCGCGCACGTCGGCGGGCAGCACCGCCCAGTGCGCCTCATCGAACATCAGCTCGCGCACGCGCTTGGCCAGGAAGGTGGAGAGGGCGAATTTCGAGCCGCCCCAGGACGGCATACGCGGGTCCTTGTCGGCGGCGGGCGAGACCAGGACATCCAGGCCGGTGACGGCCACCAGCTTCCAGACCTGGCCGGCGAACACGAAGGTGTCGCCGGGCTCCAGCATTTCCAGATAGCCCTCCTCGACCTCGCCGATCTTGCGCCCGCCGCGCAGGGACTTGCCCATGGCGATGCGCACCGACAGCACGGCCGGTGACAGGATGGCCCCCACATTCAGCCGGTGCCGCTGGGCGGTGGCGGTGTCCCGCACCCGCCACAGACCGTCCTGGCCCTTCACGATCCGCCGGAAGCGGTCATAGGTCTTCAGCGCGTAGCCGCCGGTGGAGACGAAATCCACGACCTGCTCGAAGTCCTCGTATTCAAGGTCGCGATAGGGCCCGCTGGCGGTGACCTCGTCATACAGGGCCAAGAGGTCGAAGGGTTCGGAACAGGCGCAGCCCATGACGTGCTGGGCCAGCACGTCCAGCGCGCCCACCCTGGGCGGGTCGCCGTCGAACCGGTTCTCGGCGATGGCCTCGCGGGCGGCCTGGCACTCCAGCATCTCAAAGCGGTTGGCCGGCACGAACAGGGCGCGGCTGGCCTCGTCCAGCCGGTGGTTGGCCCGGCCGATCCGCTGCACCATCCGGCTCGCGCCCTTGGGCGAGGCCAGCTGGATCACCAGGTCCACGTCACCCCAGTCGATGCCGAGATCAAGGGTCGAGGTGCAGACCACCGCCCGCAGCTCGCCGCGCGCCATGGCGGCCTCGACCTTGCGCCGCTGCTCGGCCGCCAGGCTGCCGTGGTGCAGGGCGATGGGCAGGTCGTCGTCGTTGATCCGCCATAGCTCCTGGAAGGCGAACTCGGCCTGGAAGCGGGTGTTGACGAACACCAGGGCCGTCCGCGCCCCTTTGATGGCCTCATAGACCTCGGCCATGGCGTGCTGCGCCGTATGCCCCGCCCATGGCACCCGGCCCTCGGACAACAGCATATCCACCACCGGCTGCGCCCCGCCGGGACCGCGCACGAGGTCGACGGCTGGGTCGGCGCCAGGCGGAACGAAGCCCAGCCAGCGTTGGATCACGCTGGGATCGTCCACCGTCGCCGACAGGCCTACCCGGCGCATGTTGGGCGCGAAGGTCTGAAGCCGCGCCAGATCGAGGGCCAGCAGGTCGCCTCGCTTGGAGGCGTGAATGGCGTGGATCTCGTCGACGATCACGCAGGCCAGGTCCTGGAAGTAGAGCCTCGCCCCCTCCCAGGCGCAGAACAGGGCCAGCTGTTCCGGCGTGGTCAGCAGGATGTCCGGCGGTTTCACCCGCTGGCGCTGGCGCCGCGAGACGCCGGTGTCGCCCGTGCGGCTCTCGGCCACGATGGGCAGGCCCATCTGGAGGATCGGGGCCATCAGGTTGCGCTCGACGTCCACCGCCAGCGCTTTCAGCGGCGAGATATAGAGGGTGTGCAGGCCGCGCGGCGTATTGGCCGGCGGCCGTTCCGCAAGCTCGATCAGGCTGGGCAGGAAGCCCGCCAGGGTCTTGCCGCCGCCGGTCGGCGCGATCAGCAGGGCGTCGCGGCCTGCCCGCGCCTTCTCGATCATTTCCAGCTGATGCGGCCGCGCGCTCCAGCCCCGGCCAGCGAACCAGGCGGCGAAACGGTCGGGAAGGAGAGGGGGCGCAAAGCCCGCGTCCGAGGCCATCGCTTCGCCTATAACATGTTCCCGTTCCGTTTCACGCTGAATCCGGCTAGTCAAATCGCGTGAACGCGCTTGCCTCGACCTTCGATCTCGCCCCGGCCCTGGTGGTCCTGCCCGGCCCCCGCGCCGCGGCGGCGGATGCGGCGCGGGCCGAGGCGATCCGCACCCCGGATGCGCGCGACCTGTTCGAGCGGGGGCCGGTCCTGGTGGCCCATGCGGCCATGACGGCGCGCCGCCTGGGCGTGAACGTGCCGCCGCGCGGGCCTGGCCTGTTCGACGCGCTGGAGCTCTACGCCTTCACCCGGCCGGCCCGGTTCTGCGCCCCGTCCGCCGTCGGCCTCGCCCAGGCGCTTGGCCT
>CAZXVO010000052.1:0-20589 GCA_964643835.1 uncultured Phenylobacterium sp.
GGCCCTCTGGGCCACCTCCCCCAGCGGGGGAGGAGCTTGGTGTTTTTCTCCGCTCATCCCGGCGAATGCCGGGATCCAGGTGAAGCCCGCCGGGCTGGCCGGCATGCCTCTTGGGAGATACCCGACCGCCTCAGGGCCATACGATCTGGATCCCGGCCTTCGCCGGGATGAGCGGATGGGTTGCGGATTGCGTGCGCCCATGCACTGTGATCGCAGTTTCAGCTGCGGACCCAACCCATGTCCCCCCAGAGGCGGGCGCTCGCCGACCAGCATGCGGTGCACGATCAGGTCTATGGCGCGATCCGCCAGGCCCTGATCACCGGCCAGATCGCGCCGGGCCGGGGCCTGAGCCTGCGCGGCCTGGCCACCACCATGGGCGTCAGTCCCATGCCGGTGCGCGATGCGGTGCGCCGGCTGGTGGCGGAACAGGCCCTGGCGGTGAACCCGGTGAATAAGCGGCTGTCGGTGCCCTCGCTGACCCCCGCGCGCCTCGAACAACTGCAGCAGGCCCGCCTGTGGATCGAGCCGGAGCTGGCGGCGCGGGCCGCGGCGCGCGCCGATCCCGCCCTGGTCAAGCTTTTGCAGGAGATCGATGCGCGCCTGGACCAGGCGCTCAGCGTCGGCGATGTCGACGCCTATATGGCGGCCAACCACGAGTTCCACTTCACCCTCTATGCGCGCTCGGGCGCCGAGGTGCTGTTGTCCATGGCCGGCGGCCTGTGGCTGCAGATCGGCCCGTTCATGCGGGTGGTCTTTGGCCGGGTCGGAACCGACAGCCTGCCCGCCGACTATCACGCCATCGCCATCGCCGCCCTGGCGGCCGGGGATGCGCAAGGCGCCCGCGCCGCCATCGCCGCTGACCTGACACAGGGCATGGACAAGATGCGGGCGGCCGTCGAGGCGATGACATGATCCGGCGGCTTGACAGGCGGGAAGGCCGGGCAAACTGTGATCACAGTTCGCGCGAGACCGGCTCGTCCATGTTGACGTCAAAGCGGAGCAGGGCATGAGCCAGACCTTTCAGGTGACGAACCCGGCGGACGGCGCGGTGCTCGCGAGCTTGCCGGACATGGGCGCTGAGGAGACCCGTGCGGCCATCGATGCGGCCCATGCGGCCTTTCCGGCCTGGGCGGCGCGGACGGCCAAGGATCGCGGCGCGATCCTGAGGCGCTGGAGCGACCTGATCCTGCGTGACACCGAGCGGCTGGCCGCCCTGATGACCGCTGAGCAGGGCAAGCCCCTGGCCGAGGCGCGCGGCGAGGTGGCCTATGGCGCCAGCTTCATCGACTGGTTCGCTGACGAGGCCAAACGCGCCTATGGCCACGCGATCCCGACGCCGGATCCGAAGAAGCGCCTGATGTCGGTCAAGCAGCCGATCGGGGTCTGCGCGGCCATCGCGCCCTGGAACTTCCCCATCGCCATGATCACCCGCAAGGTCGGCCCGGCCCTGGCGGCCGGCTGCACGGTGGTGGTCAAGCCGGCGGCCGAGACCCCGCTGTGCGCCCTGGCCATCGCCGAGCTGGCGACCGAGGCCGGCGTGCCGGAGGGCGTGCTGAACATCGTGACCGGGACCGATGCGTCCGCGATTGGCGCGGTGCTGTGCGAAGACTCCCGGGTCCGCAAGCTGTCCTTCACCGGCTCGACCCCGGTGGGAAAGCTGCTCTACGGCCAGTGCGCGGGCACGGTGAAGAAGCTCAGCCTCGAACTGGGCGGCAATGCGCCCTTCATCGTCTTCGACGACGCCGACCTGGAGGCCGCGGTCGACGGGGCCATGGCCAGCAAATACCGCAACGCAGGCCAGACCTGCGTCTGCGCCAACCGCCTGATCGTGCAGTCGGGCATCCACGACGCCTTCGTGGCCCGGCTGGCGGAGAAGGCGAAGGCGCTGAAGGTCGGGTCCGGCGACCAGCCCGGCGTCCAGATCGGCCCGCTGATCACGGCGAAGGCGGTGTCCAAGGTTGAGGGCCTGCTGGCCGACGCCGTGGCGGGCGGCGCCAGGATCGTGACCGGCGGGACGGCTGAAGGCCAGTTCTTCACGCCCACCGTGCTTACGGGTGCGACGGCGGATATGCGGATCTTCAAGGAGGAGATCTTCGGCCCCGTGGCGCCGGTGGTGAAGTTCGAGACCGAGGCCGATGCTATCGCCCTGGCCAATGCGACCCCCTATGGCCTGGCGGCCTATTTCTACAGCCGCGACGTGGGTCGCTGCTGGCGGGTGGCCGAGGCCATCGAGGCCGGCATGGTCGGGATCAACGAGGGCCTGATCTCCACCGAGGTCGCGCCGTTCGGCGGGGTCAAGGAGAGCGGCCTTGGCCGCGAGGGCGGCTCCGAAGGGCTCGAGGAGTATTTTGAGACCAAGTACCTCTGCTTCGGCGGGGTCGCATGAGGCTGGACACCCTCCTGGCGCGGGAGACCGCGCGGTTCAGCGCCGAGCATCCGCGCTCGGTCGCCCTGGCGGCGGAGGCGAAGGCCGTGTGGCGCGGCGGCGCGCCGATGCACTGGATGGGCGACTGGGCGAGCCCCAGCCCGATCTTCGCCGAGCGCGGGGAGGGGTCGCGTCTGATCGATGTCGACGGCCGGGCCTATGACGACTTCTGCCTGGGCGACACGCCGTCCATGTTCGGTCATGGCCAGCCGGCGGTGGCGGCGGTGGCGGCGGAGCGCCTGACGCAGGGCGCGGGCTTCATGCTGCCGACGGCAGATGCGGTGGAGGTGGGACGCCTGCTGGCCGCGCGCTTCGGCCTGCCCCTGTGGCAAGCGGCCGTGACCGCGAGCGACGCTAACCGGGCGGCGATCCGCTGGGCGCGGGCGGTGACGCAGAGGCCGGTGATCCTGGTCTTCGACGGTTGCTATCACGGCATGGTCGAGGACTGCCTGGTGACGTTGAAGGACGGCGCGACGGCGATGAAGGCCGGGCTGATCGGCCAGGTCCACGATATGACCGCGACGACGCGCGTGGTTCCGTTCAACGACCTCCTGGCGCTGGAGGCGGCGCTCGCGCCCGGCGACGTGGCGGCGGTGCTGGCCGAGCCGGTGATGACCAACTGCGGCATGATCCTGCCGGACCCCGGCTTCCACGAGGCCCTGCGGCGCCTGACGCGGGCGACCGGGACCCTGCTGATCCTGGACGAGACCCACACCCTGTCCTCCGGCCCCGGCGGCTATGTCCGCGCCCACGGCCTGGAGCCGGACATGTTCGTGGTCGGCAAGGCCATCGCGGGCGGAATTCCCGCCGCGGTCTGGGGCGTGACCGCCGAGCTCAGCGCCCGGATGGACGCCGCGCAGGAGCGCGTCGGCCCCGGCCAGTCCGGGATCGGCACGACGCTGGCGGGCAATGCGCTCGCGCTGGCGGCCATCAAGACCATGCTCACCGAGGTCATGACTGACCAGGCCTATGCCCGCATGGAGGCCGGCGCGGAACGGCTGGCCGCCGGCCTGTCAGGCGTCGTCGCACGCCAGGGCCTCGCCTGGAGTGTGGTGCGGGTGGGCGCGCGAGTAGAGCTGGTTTTCGCCGATCCGGCCCCGAAAAACGCCGCCGAGATGCGCAAGGCCCTGGACCCGGACCTCCTGGCCGCGCTTCATCTGTGGCTGATCAACCGGGGGGTGCTGATCGCGCCCTTCCACAACATGATGCTGGTGTCGCCGGACACCGCCGACGCCGCCATCGACCGGCTGGTCGCGGCGGTGGACGGGTTCGGCGCCGCCCTGAAGGACCTCGCCGCATGACCCTGCCCCTCGTCGCCGACCCGCAGGAGTGCCGCGACTTCCTGGCCGCCAATCCGCAGGTCCAGTTCGTGGACGTGTTCTTCACCTCCATGACCGGGGTGCCGCGCGGCAAGCGGCTGCGGGTGCATGAGCTGCAGGCGATCTATGACTATGGCCGCTTCCTGCCGGGCTCGATCCTGGTGGTCGACACCACTGGCGCCGACTGCGAGGAGACCGGCCTGGTCTGGGAGGACGGCGACGCCGACCGCCGGGCGCGGCCCGTGCCGGGCACGCTGAAGCTCGCGCCCTGGCTGGGGCCGGACATGGCCCAGGTGATGCTGTCGCTCTACGAGTTGGACGGGACGCCCAACGACCTCGATCCGCGCCATGTGCTGCGTCGGGTGCTGGATCGCTACGAGGCCGACGGCCTGATCCCCGTCGTGGCCTGCGAGCTGGAATACTACCTGGTCGACACCGAGCGGGCGGCGGACGGCGGACTGCAGCCGCCGAAGTCGGCCCTGACCGGCCAGCGGCCCCACGGCATCCAGGTCTATGGCCTGCCGGAACTGGAGGCGGTCGCGCCCTTCCTGCGCGAGCTGTGGGCCACGGCCGACGTGCTGGGCGTGCCGCTGGAAGGCGCGATCTCGGAGTTCGCGCCCAGCCAGGTGGAGCTGACCCTGAAGCACAAGCCCGACGCCCTGTCGGCGGCGGACGATGCGGTGATCTACAAGCGGGCCACCAAGGGGATCGCCCTGCGCCACGGCTGTGAGGCGACCTTCATGGCCAAGCCCTGGGCTGACCGGGCGGGCAGCGGGTTCCACGTCCATGTGAGCATCGCCAATCCGGCCGGCGACAACCTCTGCGCCAGCGATGACCCGCAGGGGCCGGCCCTGCTGAAGCACGCCATCGGCGGCATGAAGGCGCTGATGGGCGACTGCATGGCTATCCTGGCGCCCAACGCCAACTCCTACCGGCGGTTCAAGGCCAATTCCTACGCCCCCGTGGCGCCGACCTGGGGGGTGAACAACCGCACGGTCTCCCTGCGGGTGCCGGCCGGCCCTGCGCCGACCCGGCATGTGGAGCACCGCGTGGCCGGGGCCGACGCCAATCCGTACCTGGTGCTCGCGGCCCTGCTGGCGGCGGCGCACCACGGCATCACGGCGAAGGTTGATCCCGGCCCGGCGGTGGAGGGCGACGGCTATGCGGCGGCGGCGCGTGAGAACACCCGCCTGCCCACCAACTGGTTCGCCGCGGTCGACCTGTTCGATCGCAGCACGGTGCTGCGCGATTACCTGGGCGACCGTTTCGTCGACATGTTCTGCTCGGTGAAGCGGACCGAGCAGGCGCGGTTCTTCGAGGTCGTCACCGCCCTCGATTTTGACTGGTATCTGCGCAACGCCTGAGCCGAGCGCAAAAACAACAAGGGTTTGGATGGACGGCGGAGCGCCCTCGGGCCTCCGTCAGGGGACGACAAGGAGATCGAGGATGACGAGCCAATTTCGTGGGGCCTCCCGCCGGTCGCTGCTGACCGCCCTGGGCGCCGCCGCAGTCGGGTTCAGCCTGACCAATTGCAGCCCCAAGCCGGCCGCCAAGGGCGCGGGCGGCGAGGAGCCCAAGCTCAACTTCTACAACTGGGACACCTACATCGGTGAGACCACCCTGGCCGACTTCAAGAAGGCCAGCGGGGTGGAGGTGAACATGAGCCTGTTCGCCACCAATGATGAGCTGTTCGCCAAGCTGAAGGCGGGCAATCCCGGCTTTGACGTGATCGTGCCGTCCAACGAGTTCGTCACCCGGATGGGCCAGGCGGGGATGCTGGAGCCCCTGGACCACGCCAAGATCCCCAACATCAAGAACATCGACCCGACCTTCATGAACCCGGACTACGACCCGGGCCGGAAGTTCTCCATGCCCTACACCTGGCTGGTGCTGGGCATCGGCTACCGCAAGAGCAAGGTGAAGGGCGTTCCGGATAGCTGGAAGTACCTGTTCGACAGCAATCAGTACGCCGGCAAGATCGCGCTCCTGTCCGAAAGCGCCGACCTCGTGCGGTTGGCCGCCAAGTACAAGGGCCACTCGGTCAACAACATTCCGCCCGAGCTGGTGGCCGAGATCGAGCAGATGCTGATCAAGCAGAAGCCGTTCGTGAAGGCCTTCCACGACGACAACGGCCAGGACCTGCTGGCGTCTGGCGAGGTGGACCTGGTGCTGGAGTACAACGGCGACATCGCCCAGGTGATGAAGGAAGACGACGACATCGGCTTCGTGGTGCCCAAGGAAGGCAGCCTGCTGAACTCCGACACCCTGTGCATCCCGAAGGGCGCGCCGCGTCCGAACAATGCGCATGCCTTCATCAACTACATCCTGGACGCCCAGGCCGGGGCCGAGATCTCCAAGACCATCCTCTATCCGACCCCCAACGCGGCGGCGAAGGCGCTGATGCCGGCGGACTATCGCGACAACCCGGTGATCTTCCCGCCCGCCGACCAACTGGCCAAGTGCGAGTACGGCGCCTTCGAAGGCCCGGAAAAGGCCGGCCTCTACGAAGAGGTCATCACCCGCGTGCGGGCGGCGTAGGGCCATGACCGCACCCCTCCGTCACCCCAAGACTTGTTCTTGGGGTCCCTCTATCGGCTCGCGGGGCGCTGCGGGGCGTGCGCGGCTGACGGATTTCGGGGGGGCGGACACAGGGACCCCAAGAACAAGTCTTGGGGTGACGAGCCGGGAGGGGAGAGCCTGATGGAGGTCAGTTGGACCAAGGCCAAGGCGGTGTTCGCTGCTGCGCTGGGGCCGCCGCTGTTCTGGCTGGTGCTGTTCTTCCTCGCGCCGCTGGCGATCATCTGGGCCTACAGTTTCGGCCACAATGTCGGCCTGACCGACATCGCCATCACCGGCACCTTCAAGAACTATGTCCGGGCGGTCGAGCCGCTCTATCTGAAGATCTTCATCAAGTCGGCCTGGGTCGCGGCCCTGACCACGGGCCTGTGCCTGGTGATCGGCTTTCCGGTGGCCCTGGCCATCACCTTCGCCAGCGAGAAGGCCAAGACCTGGTTGCTCTTGCTGATCATGCTGCCCTTCTGGACCAACCTGCTGATCCGGACCTATGCCCTGATCGCGGTCCTGCGCACGGAGGGCTACGTCAACCAGTCCCTGGGCTGGCTGTGGAAGGGCGGGCAGGGGCTGGCGGCGATGCTGGGGCTTTCGCCCATCGGCGACTTCACGCCGCTGGAGCTGTTGCACAACAACTTCGCGGTGATCCTGGGCCTGGTCTATGTCCACCTGCCCTTCATGGTGCTGCCGCTCTATTCGGCCCTGGACCGGCTGGACCGCTCGCTGATGGAGGCGAGCCTGGATCTGGGCGCAGGCCACATCCGCACCCTCCTGCGGGTGGTGGTTCCCCTGGCCCTGCCGGGGATCGCCTCGGGCGTGCTGATCACCTTCATCCCGGCGCTGGGCGCCTATCTGACCCCGGACCTGCTGGGTGGGCCGGACAGCCAGATGATCGCCAATGTGATCGAGCGGCAGTTCAAGCGGGCCAATGACTGGCCGTTCGGCGCGGCCCTGTCCTTCGTGCTGATGTACCTGACCTTCATCGCCATCGCGATCCAGGCCCTGTTGTCGACGGGCAAGCCGCGGGAGGCCAAGTGATGGCGCGCCGCGACCCCGCAGGACCGCTGGAATACCTCCGCCGCTGGCAGATGCAGGCCTGGCTGGCGGCGGTGGGCCTGTTCCTCTACGTGCCGCTGATCGCCCTGATGGCCTTCAGCTTCAACGACAGCCGGCGCAACATCGTCTGGAAGGGCTTCACGCTCAAATACTACGAGAAGGCCTTCAACAACGCCTCGCTGATCGAGGCCTTCGGCAACTCCCTGACCATCGCAGCGGTCTCCACCCTGCTCAGCGTCATGCTGGGGGCGATGGTGGCCTTCGCCCTGTGGCGGTTCCGCTTCCCGGGCAAGACGGCGCTAGACGGGGCGCTGGCCCTGCCCATCGTGGTGCCGGAGATCTGCATGGGCGTGGCCATGCTGGTGTTCTTCGCCAAGGTCCTGCCTTGGCCGCAGGGCCTGCCCGGGCCCCGGACCCTGGGGGCGATCACCATCGCCCACGGCTCCTTCTCCTTCCCCTTCGTGGCGGTGGTGGTGCGGGCCCGCATGGCCAGCTTCAACCGTGAGATGGAGGAGGCGGCTCGTGACCTGGGCGCCGGAGAGTGGAGGACCATCCAGGACGTGATCCTGCCGCACATGGCGCCGTCCCTGGTGGCTGGCGCCCTGCTGGCCTTCACCCTCAGCCTCGACGACTTCGTCATCACCTTCTTCACCTCCGGCCCGGACACGGTGACCTTCCCGGTCAAGGTCTACGCAATGGTGCGGTTCTCGGTGACGCCGGAGGTCAACGCGGCCTCGACCATCCTCATCGTGCTGACGGTGATCCTGACCGCGGTGGCCCTGCGGCTGCAGGGCGATCCCGCCGCGGCGGCGGCGGCCGGCCACGGCGGCGGCGACAAGAAATGAGCGGACAGCCCATGACCGACAAGGCCCCCATCATCACCTTCGAGAACGTCACCAAGCGCTTCGGCAAGATGGTGGCGGTCGACAATGTCACCCTGTCTGTCCAAGAGGGGGAGTTCTTCTCGCTGCGGGGGCCGTCCGGCTGCGGCAAGACCACCCTGCTGCGGATG
Source organism: uncultured Phenylobacterium sp. (assembly GCA_964643835.1). GTDB lineage: Bacteria > Pseudomonadota > Alphaproteobacteria > Caulobacterales > Caulobacteraceae > Phenylobacterium. The sequence continues at coordinate 8,384 of CAZXVO010000052.1, forward strand.
TTGGCCGGGTTCGAGACGCCCACCGAAGGCCGCATCCTGATCGACGGCCAGGACATCTCAGCCGTGCCGCCGAACAAGCGGCCGGTGAACATGGTGTTCCAATCCTACGCCGTGTTTCCGCACATGAAGGTGGCCGACAACGTCGCCTACGGCCTGAAGGTGGACAAGGTTCCGGCCGCCGACCGCAAGCGCCGGGTCGAAGAGGCTCTGGAGCTGGTGCAGCTTGGCGGCCTGGGCGGCCGCAAGCCCGACCAGCTGTCCGGCGGCCAGCGGCAGCGCGTGGCCCTGGCCCGCGCCCTGGTGAAACGCCCGCGCGTGCTGCTGTTGGATGAGCCGCTGTCGGCCTTGGACGCCAAGCTGCGCGAGCAGATGCGCACCGAGCTCTGCACCCTGCAGGAGAAGGTGGGCGTGACCTTCATCATGGTCACCCACGACCAGGACGAGGCCCTGGCGCTGGCCTCGCGCTGCGCGGTGATGAACCGGGGCGTGCTGCAGCAGGTGGCCAGCCCCAACGACCTGTACGAATTCCCCAACAGCCGGTTCGTGGCCGACTTCATCGGCACGGTGAACCTGTTCGAGGGCGTGCTGGCGGTGGACGAGCCGGACCACGCGACCATCAAGTCGCCAGAGCTGCCCTGCGATCTCTATCTCGACCACGGGGTCACCGGCGCCCAGGGCGGGACCCTGTGGGCGGCGATCCGGCCCGAGAAGATCGAGCTGAAGAAGCGCCCCGAGGGCTCGGCGCCGCCCAAGCTGGACGACGCGCCGGCGGGAACCAACGCCGTCGCAGGCGTGATCCGCCACGAGGCCTATCTGGGCGGGGAGAGCCTGTACGAGGTCGAGATCGCCGGCGGCCGCCGGATCAAGGTCAAGCGCTCCAACCTGACCCGCTGGGACCAGGAGGACTTCGCGCTCGGCGAGGCGGTCTGGCTGACCTGGCACGCCTGTTCGCCCGCCGTGCTGCTGTCATGAGCCGCCCCGTCGCCGGGATCATCTGCTGCACCCGCACGGTGGGGGTGGAGAATGCGCAGGCGGTGATGAACCGCTATGTGGCCCACGCCATGCGCTATGCGGACGCCGCGGCCCTGCTGGTGCCGTCCATGCCGGAGCTGATGACGGCGTCCGAGGTCGCGCCGCGCCTTGACGGCCTGATGCTGACCGGCAGTCCGTCGAACCTGGACCCCACCTATTACGGCCCGGCGGTAGACGATGCGCCCGGTCCCTTCGATCCTGCCCGCGACGCCATGACCCGTGACCTGATCAAGGCGATGCTCGACCTGGGCAAGCCGGTTTTCGGGGTCTGCCGCGGCTTCCAGGAGATCAATGTCGCCTTCGGTGGGTCGCTGCGCCGGGACATGGCGCAGGCGTCCGAACTGATGGCGCACCATGCGCCGGACGAGGTCGGCTTCAATGAGATGTTCGACCACGTCCATCCCGTGACGCTGACGCCCGGCGGCGTGCTGGCGCGTGCTTTCGGCGCCGAGGAAACCTCGGTCAATTCCGTGCACTACCAGGGCGTCGACCGGCTGGGCGACGGCCTGAGCATCGAGGCCACCGCCCCAGACGGCGTCGTCGAGGCCGTCTCCGGCCAGGTCAACGGCGCGCCCGTCCTCGCTGTCCAATGGCACCCTGAGTGGCGCACCGACGCCAACCCGCAAAGTCAGACCTTCTTCCAGATCTTCGGACGCGCCCTGAGAGGCGCGCCGCTCGTCGCGTAAAAACGCCAGGAGTCCCCCGTGAACGTTCCCATCCGCAACCACGACATCGCTGAACTCAAGCGCCTGGACCTGGCCCACCACCTGCCGGCCCAGGCGGATCACAAGGTCATCGCCAGTCTGGGCGGCAGCCGCATCATCACCCGCGCCGACGGCTGCTACATCCACGACGGGGAGGGCCACACCATCCTCGACGGCATGGCCGGCCTATGGTGCGTAAACGTGGGCTATGGCCGCGACGAGCTGGCCAAGGCCGCCTACGAGCAGATGCTGGAGTTGCCCTACTACAACACCTTCTTCAAGACGGCGACGCCGCCCACCGTGCGGCTGGCGGCCAAGATCGCCGAGAAGATGGGCGGCAACCTGACCCACGTCTTCTTCAACTCGTCGGGCTCGGAAGCCAACGACACGGTGTTCCGCCTGGCGCGGCACTACTGGAAGCTCAAGGGTCAGCCGCAGCGCACGGTCTTCATTAGCCGCTGGAACGCCTATCACGGCTCGACCGTGGCCGGCGTGTCCCTGGGCGGCATGAAGCACATGCATGTGCAGGGCGACCTGCCGATCCCCGGCGTCGAGCACGTGCGCCAGCCCTATGGCTTCGGGGAGGGCTTCGGCGAGGACCCGGACGCCTTCGCCGACGCCTGCGTGAAGGCCATCGAGGACAAGATCCTGGAGGTCGGGCCTGAGAACGTGGCCGCCTTCATCGGCGAGCCGGTGCAGGGCGCGGGCGGGGTGATCATCCCGCCGGAGGGCTATTGGCCGAAGGTCGAGGCCCTGTGCCGCAAGTACGGCATCCTGCTGGTCTGCGACGAGGTGATCTGCGGCTTCGGGCGGCTGGGCCATTGGTTCGGCCACCAGGGCTATGGGATCAAGCCGGACATGATCGCCATGGCCAAGGGCCTGTCCTCCGGCTACCTGCCGATCAGCGCGGTGGGCGTGGCCGACCACATCGTCGCCGAGCTGAAGGAGAAGGGCGGGGATTTCATCCACGGTTTCACCTATTCCGGCCACCCGACCTGCGCCGCCGTGGCCATCGCCAACATCGAGATCCTGGAGCGCGAGGGCCTGGTGGAGCGGACGCGCACTGACACCGGCCCCTATCTCGCCAAGGCGCTCGCCCGGCTGAACGACCATCCGCTGGTGGGCGAGACTCGCTCGCGTGGCCTGATCGGCGCCGTCGAGATCGTGCGCGAGAAGGGGACCAATCTGCGCTTCCTGGACAAGGAGGGCGAGGCCGGTCCGATCGTCCGCGACATCTGCATCAAGAACGGCCTGATGGTGCGCGGCATCCGCGACACCATCGTCTGCTGCCCGCCCCTGATCATCACGCATGCCCAGATCGACGAGCTGGTGGACATTATCGGCCGGTCCCTGACCGAAGCCGAGCCGATCCTGCGGGCCTTGAAACCTGAGGACGTGTCATGAAGTCCAAGGCCAAGAAGTCGAAGGCGGCGGCGCGCGGCGTCGCCAATCTCGAAGAGGCGACCGCCTGGCTGGCGCGGCAGGGCATCGAGGAAATCGAGTGCATGGCCGCCGACCTGGCCGGGGTGGCGCGCGGCAAGATCATGCCGGTCCGCAAGTTCCTGGGCGCGCCGCAGATGAACCTGCCGCTGGCGGTGTTCTACCAGACCATCACCGGCGACTTTCCGGAGGACATGGGGCCGGTCAGCGCGGTCCAGTCCGACACCGACATCTTCCTCAACCCGGACTTCGCCACCCTGGCGGTGGTGCCCTGGGCCCAGGACCCGACCGCCCAGGTGATCCACGACGCCTTCCATCCCGACGGCCGGGCGGTGCAGGAGAGCCCCCGCCAGGTGCTCCGCCGGGTGCTGGCCCTCTATCGCGAGCGCGGCTGGCAGCCGGTCGTGGCGCCGGAGATGGAGTTCTACCTCGTCGACAAGAACACCGACCCGGACTACCCGCTGAAGCCGCCCATCGGCCGTTCGGGCCGGCCGGAGACGGGCCGCCAGGGCTATTCGATCAGCGCGGTCAACGAGTTCGACGCTCTGTTCGAGGACATGTACGAATACTCCGAGGCTCAAGGGCTGGAGATCGACACCCTGATCCACGAAAGCGGCGTGGCCCAGATGGAGATCAACCTGCGGCACGGCGATCCGCTGGAGCTCGCCGACCAGGTGTTCATGTTCAAGCGCACGATCCGCGAGGTGGCGCTGGAGCACAACATCTACGCCACCTTCATGGCCAAGCCGATGGCGGCCGAGCCGGGCTCGGCCATGCACATCCACCAGTCGATCCTGGACGCTGCGACCGGGGAGAACCTGTTCTCCGACCCCAAGACCGGGGAGGCGACGCCGGCCTTCTACGCCTTCATCGCCGGCCAGCAGAAATACCTGCCGGCGATCATGGCCATCCTGGCCCCCTACGTGAATTCCTACCGCCGGATCGCGCGCGGCTCGGGGGCGCCGGTCAACACCCAGTGGGGCTATGACAACCGCACCTGCGGTCTGCGCGTGCCGCCCTCGGACGCCGCCAACCGGCGGGTGGAGAACCGGATCCCGTCCTCGGACGCCAATCCCTACCTGGCCATCGCCGCCAGTCTGGCGGCCGGCTATCTGGGCCTGAGCGGCGCCCTCTCGCCCTCGGCCCCGCTGGATATCGACGCCAGCGCGCTCGGCGTGCAGCTGCCCCGCAGCCTGTCGGAATCCCTGCGTCTGTTCACCGAGGCGCGGCCCCTGGTGGAGATCCTGGGGGAGACCTTCGTCCAGGCTTATGACCGGGTGAAGCAGACCGAGTACGAGATCTTCATGCAGACCATCAGCCCGTGGGAGCGGGAGTTCCTGCTGCTGAACGTCTGATGCGCAACACCGGCCAGCCGCCGGCCTCCTGGTACGCCGCCACCGCGACGCCTGCGCCGCGGCTGGAACCGCTGGACGGGATGGCGACCTGCGAGGTGTGTGTCGTGGGCGCAGGCTTCACCGGCCTGGGCGCGGCCCTGGGGCTGGCGGCGCGGGGCGCTTCGGTGGTGGTGCTGGAGGCCGCGACGGTGGGCTCCGGTGGCTCGGGGCGCAACGGCGGACAGGTCCATACCGGCCAGCGCCGGGATCAGGCCTGGCTGGAGCAGGCGGTGGGCGCCGAGGATGCGCTGGCGCTCTGGCGGCTGGCCGAGGACGCCCGGGCCGGGCTCATGGCCCTGGTCCAGGAAATCCCCTGTGACTGGCGTCCCGGCCTGATCCACGCCCGCCACAAGCCCGGCGGCGAGGCGGCGGATCTGGCCGACATCGCCCATCTAAGTGACCGCTACGGCTACGACCTGATCGAGCCGATTGGCGTGCGCGATCTGGCCCAGGAGCTGGGGACGGACGTCTATTTCGGCGGGACGATTGATCGGGGCGGGGGCCACCTGCATCCCCTGAACCTGGCGCTCGGCATGGCTCGCAAGGCGCTCGCCGAAGGGGTGGCGATCCATGAGCGCACCCCGGTCTTGAGCTGGCGGCGCGAGGCCGGCCGCATCCGGGTGGCGACGCCGTCCGGCGAGGTCTACTGCCGCGAGCTGATCCTGAGCGGCGACGGCTACCTGGAGGGCGTGGTGGCGCCCGCGGCTCGCGGCCGGGTTATGCCGATCAACAACTTCATCGCCGTCACCGAGCCGCTGGAGGAGCTGGGCGAAGACATCATCCGCTCCGACGCGGCGGTGGCCGACAGCCGGTTCGTGGTTAACTACTACCGCAAGACCCCCGACGGCCGGCTTCTGTTCGGGGGCGGAGAGAACTATCGGCCGGGCTTTCCGAAGGACCTGGCCGGGTTCGTGCGGCGGCACATGCTGCGGGTCTATCCGCAGCTCGCTGAGGTCGAGATCACCCACGCCTGGGGCGGGACCTTGGGCGTGACCCAGCACCGGGTTCCCTATGTGCGCCAGGTGGCCGAGGGCGTGCGGATCGCCGCCGGCTATTCCGGCCAGGGCGTGATGCTGGCGCCGCATGTGGGCCGGCTCCTGGCGCGGGCGGCGCTGGGGGAGACGGCGGGGGTGGATCTGCTGGCACGGCTGCCGGTTCCGCCGTTTCCGGGCGGGCGGCTGTTGCGCTGGCCGCTCACGGTGGTGGGCTTGAGCTGGTATGCGCTGAAGGACCGGCTCTAGCGGCTTTTCCCTCGGCCGGCGGCGCGCTAAGCCGCAGGCCGAGTAGGGGGTGTTTCCGATGTTCAAGCCGACCGACCAGGCCGAGGTTCTTCTGCCCTGTAACGACCTCCAGCCGGCCCTGGACTTCTTTGTCGGCGAGCTCGGCTTCCGCATCGACGTGATCTTTCCGGCCGACCATCCGCAGGTGGCCAGCATCTCCGGGCGCGGCGTGCGCTTGCGGCTGGAGCCGGGCGAGGGCGATCCGGGCCATCTGAGGCTGGCGATGGCCGAGCCTGGCGCGGGCCGGGTGCTGACGGCGCCCAACGGCACGCGGGTCGAGCTGGTCGAGGCCGACCCGCCGGTGGTGATCCCGCCCCTGGTCCCCGAATTCATCCTGACCCGTTACGGCAACGATCCGACCAGCGGCCAGGGCCGGGCGGGGATGATGTACCGCGACCTGATCCCGGGGCGAGTGGGCGGGCGGTTTATCGCCTCGCACATCTCGATCCCCGGTGGAGGGCTGCTGTCGGACTGGGTCCACTTCCACAAGATCCGCTTCCAGATGATCTTCGTCCGGCGCGGCTGGGTGAAGGTGGTCTACGAGGACCAGGGCGAGCCCTTCGTGATGCAGGCCGGCGACTGCGTGCTGCAGCCGCCGCGCATCCGCCACCGGGTGCTGGAGGCCTCGGTGGGCCTCGAGGTGGTGGAGATCGGCTGCCCGGCGCTGCACGAGACCCTGGCTGATCCGGAGATGGAGCTGCCCACCGGCCGCGTCCTGCCGGACCGCGACTATGGCGGCCAGGCCTTCCTGCGCCATGTGGCGGCGGACACGCCCTGGGCTGCGTTCGGCGACGGCTTCGAGCGCCAGGACACGGGCATGCTGGCGGCCACGCGGGGGATCGGCGACTGCTACATCCTGCGGCCTGCCGCCGCTCGGGACCTGGCCCAACCGGCCCACGAGGGCGAGTTGATGTTCGGCTTTGTGCTGGAAGGGACCGCGGTTCTGGAGCGGCAGGGCGAGCACGCCCTGTCCCCCGCCGACGCCTTCGTCATCCCGGCCGGCGAGGCCTGGGGGTTGAAGGACTGTTCGCCGGACCTGCGCCTGCTGCAGGTGGTGGTTCCGTAGGATTAGGTGCGCCGCACCCGCTTCCAGATCACGTAGCTTACGCTGAGCAGCACCAGCCACGGGACGCCGATGATCCAGGAGATGTTCCAGAAATCGGTGTCGAGGCCCATGGTGATCAGGATGCCGATCAGCAGGGCGAGGCCCGCAAGCTGCATCCAGGGGAAGAAGGGCATGCGCACCGGCAGTTCCTCAGCCCTGTGACGGCGGCGGAAAGAGAGGTGGCTGAGCAGGATGGTGATCCACACGAAGATCGCTCCGAAGGTCGCGATCCCGAACAGGTAGTTGTAGGCGAGCGGCGTCAGTTTCGAGATCGCCGCCATGGCCATGATGCCGAGGCCTGAGGCGACGATGGCGGGCACCGGCGCGCCGTCCTTGTTCAGGCGGCCGAACACCGTGGGGGCGAAGGACCCGCGCCCCAACGAGAACAGCATCCGCGAGGCCAGGTAGATGTTGGCGTTCATGCCGGACAGGGCCGCGCTCAGCACCACGAAGTTCATCAGGCCGGCGGCGTGCTGCAGGCCTACATGGTGGAAGACCTTCACGAAGGGGCTCTGCTCGACCACCTTGGCGCCGGTCTCGGTCCAGGGGACGAAGCTGACCACGATGGTCAGCGCCAGCACGTAGAACAAGCCCAGGCGCACGGCCATGCTGCGCAGGGCGGCGGGGATGGACTTCTTGGGGTCGGGGGTTTCGCCGGAGGTGACGGCGATCAGCTCGGTGCCGGTGAAGGAGAAGATCCCCATGATCACCCCCATCCAGACCCCGTGGAAGCCGTTGGGCATGAAGCCGCCGGGCAGGCCGGTGAGGTTGTGGAAGCCGACCGCCGGTTGGCCGATGCCGAGCAGGGCTGAGGCGCCGAGGATGATGAAGGCGACGATGGCCGTCACCTTGATCATGGCGAACCAGTACTCGAAGCTGCCGAAGCTGTGGACCGAGCGGGAGTTCACATAGGTCAGGATGACCGTGAAGCCGGTGGACCACATCCACAGCGGCGTGCCTGGGAACCAGTAGGTCATGTAGACCCCGGCCGCGACCGCCTCGCCGCCGACGGCGACGATCTGGGCCATCCAATAGGTGTAGCGCACCAGGAAGCCGACCCAGGGCGTCAGGTAGGTCTCGGCATAGGCGCCGAAGGAGCCGGCGGCCGGGTGCATGACCGCCATCTCCGACAGGCTGAGCACCATGCAGACGGCGATGAAGGCGGCGATGGCGTAGCTGATGATCACCGCCGGCCCAGCGTAGCCGATGGCGATGCCGCTGCCCATGAACAGGCCGGTGCCGATGGCGCCGCCCAGGCCGATCATGGTCATCTGGGCCCGCGACAGGCCGGGCCGCAAGCCCGCCTCGCGCCGTGTGATCTCGGCCTCGTCCACCCGCATATCCCCCGCTTGACGAAGCGTCCATGAACGGGGTTTCGCCGACGATGGCAAGGCTGAGGGCGGCGGCGCATTTTCGGCTGGACGTCGGCGCCTGGGCGGCGGACTAGGGGAGGCTGCTCTCGAGGGGGAAACCCATGAAGACGATCCTTGGCCTAGCGGCCGCGCTCAGCCTGGCCGCCGCCGCGCCGACCTTGGCCGACACCTACGCCATCGAGCATGTGACGCTGATCGACGGCCTGGGCCACGCGCCGCAGGCCGACATGACGGTGCAGGTGGATGGCGACCGCATCACCCTGGTCACCCCCAGCGCGCTGGCCAAGGACCTGAAGGGCAAGCGCATCGACGGGCGCGGCAAGTACCTGATTCCCGGCCTGATCGACGCCCACATCCACCTGAAGGGTGGGGTGGCGCCGCAGGCTGACGCGGCCGCCGCGCGAGCCTCAGCGACCCAGGCCCTGGCGAGCTTCCTCTATGCCGGCGTGACCTCGGTCTACGACGCCGGCAACCAGGCCGACGTGATCCTGCCCCTGCGGGCCGATGAGCGGGCCGGCAAGATCGCCTCGCCGCGCATCTTCGCCACCGGCAACCTGATCACCTATCCCGGCAGCCACGGCGATAGCATGTCCGTCCGCATCTCGGACTTTGAGAAGGACAAGGCCCTGCTCGACAAGCACATCGCCGAGCAGCAGCCCGACGTGCTGAAGATCACCTATGACGAGGAGGGGTGGGGCTCGCGGCCGATGATCACCCTGATGCCCCAGCCGCTGATGGAGCAGATCATCAAGTACTACAATCAGCACGGTATCCGGACGACCATCCACGTCTCCAACGAGACCCGGTCGCTGGAGGCGATCTATTCCGGCGCCGACAGCCTGGCCCACCCGGACATCCAGGGGCCGGTGAGCGACAGCTTCGTCAAGCTGATGGCCGCCAAGAAGGTCCCCTTCGCCAGCACCCTGACCATCGGCGAGAACTACAGCCGCCTGGCCGAGCACCCGGAGTTCCTGGATCAGCCGCTCTATGTGGCGAGCTTCAGCGCCGCCGACCGTGAGCTGATGAAGACCAAGGTCCGCGCCGACTACCAGGCCCGTCACTGGACCTGGTGGATGAAGGTGATGACGCCGGTCTGCTTCGAGAACATCCGCAAGATCGACGCCGCCGGCGGGGTGGTGGCGCTGGGCACCGACCAGTCCAGCGGCCCGGCCACGCACCGCGAGATGGAGCTCTTGGTCCAGGCGGGCATCAAGCCGCTGGAGGTGCTGAAGATCGCCACCCACAACGCCGCCCGCCTGCTGGGCAAGGAAGACGACCTGGGCTCGGTCGAGGCCGGCAAGTACGCCGACCTCGTCCTCCTGAACGCCGATCCGACCACCGACATCAACAACGCCAAGCAGATCGCCTGGGTGATGAAGGCCGGCCAGATCATCGACGAAAGCAAGCTGCCCCTGGCGGGCGGCAAGCAGGCTCGGCGGTTCGCGGAGTAAGAGCCCTTCTCCCGCGGAGGAGAGAAGGGCGTCCTCGCCTCGCCTATTTCGCCGGGCAGATCAGGTACTTCTCGCCGGTGGTCTTCTTGTTGTAGGCGGCGATGATCGCGGGATCGAGGGCCTCGGCCAGGCTGATCTCGTGCGAGTAGTGGCTGGCGAAGGTGGTCTTCAGCTCGTCGGCCACGCGCTGGCGCAGCTTGGCGGCCTCGGCGGCGCCGATCTTCATCAGGAACGGGGTCAGCAGCCAGCCGCCCACGCCCCAGGACATGCCGAAGCCGCGGTTCAGTTCGGTCGGGCGCATGTCCAGGCCGCCATAGATGTAGACCTGCTTGTAGGTGGTCGAGCCGTAGCGGCTGTACTCGCTGGCCTTGCGGTTGGCGGCGATCTCCATGGCGGTAAGGATCTGGCCGGCCAGCTTGCCGCCGCCGATGGCGTCGAAGGCGAGCGTCGCGCCGGTGGCCTCCAGGGCGTCGGTCAGCTCGGCCATGAAGTCGGGCGAGGTGGAGTCCACCACGTGCTTGGCGCCGATGCCCTTCAGGATGGCGGCCTGTTCAGCGCTGCGGACGACATTGACCAGCTCCACCCCGTCCTTGAGGCAGACCTTGTTGAGCATCTGGCCGAGGTTGGAGGCGGCCGCGGTATGCACCAGGGCGGTGTGGCCTTCGCGGCGCATGGTCTCGACCATGCCGAGCGCGGTCAGCGGGTTGACGAAGCACGAGGCGCCGTCGCGGGGCGTGGCGTCCGCCGGCAGGACCAGGGCGTCGGCGGCGCGCACCCCGCGGTGCTGGCCATAGGTCGCGCCGCCCAGGATGGCGACGGTCTTGCCCATCAGGGCCTGGGCTTCCGGCGAGGCGCCGGCGGCGATCACCACGCCCGCGCCTTCATTGCCGACCGGCATCGACTGGTCGAGGCGGGCGGTCAGGGCCTTCAGTACCCCTTGCGGGATCTGGCCGGTGACGACGGGACGGTCCTTGGTCCCAGTGACCTTCAGGCTTGAGGCGTCCACCGGGCCCAGCAGCAGGCCGAGGTCGGACGGGTTGATCGGGGCGGCTTCGATGCGCACCACGATCTCGTCCGCCTTGGGTTCGGGGATCGGGACCTCCACCAGGGACAGTTCCAGTTCGCCGCTGGACTTGGCCAGGGAACGCAGTTGCAGGCTGGTGGCGGTCATTTTCGGGATCTCCCTCGTCTGTGATTGGCCGGCAAAAGAGCCTGTCGCAGCGTCAGGCGCAATGGCGCTTCATTTCAATTGCGCGTCATGAGATCGTGCGCCGTAGAATCTTTGAAGGAGCCGCACCTTGTCCCTTGTCGTCCACCGCCTCGGCGTCTCGCAGTCCGAGCGCATCGTCTGGCTCTGCGAGGAACTGGGAATTCCCTATGAGCTCAAGGTCTATGCCCGCGATTCCGTGACCCGCCTGGCGCCCGAGGCCTACAAGGCCCTGCACCCCATGGGCATGGCGCCGGTGATCACCGACGGTGATGTGGTGCTGGGCGAGTCCGGCGCCATCGTCGACTATATCGTCCATCGCCATGGCGGCGGGCGGCTGGCGGTGAGCCCGCAGGCTGACAATTTCGCCGACTATTGCTTCTGGCTGCACTTCGCCAATGGCTCGCTGGTGGCGACCGAGATGCTGGGCATGGTGGGCAATGCGCTGGGCATGGCGCCCGACCATCCGGGCCGGGCCTTCTCCAGGGCGCGCAGCGACAAGGCCTTCGCCCTGGTTGAGCAGCGCCTGGGCGAGGCGGACTACTTCGCCGGCGCCGAGCTGACCGCCGCCGACATCATGATGGTCTTCCCGCTGACCACCATGCGGATGTTCATGCCCCGCGACCTGTCCGGCTTCCCCAACATCCAGGCCTATCTGAAGCGGATTGGCGAGCGCCCCGCCTATCGCCGCGCCATGGAGAAGGGCGACCCCGGCCTGCCCCTGATGCTCTCCTAGTAGGAAGATGCTGGCCTAGTACGACCTTGGCAGGCCGAGCACGTGCTCGGCGAGGTAGGCGAGGATGAGGTTCGTGGAGATGGGCGCGACCTGATAGAGGCGGGTTTCTCGGAACTTGCGCTCGATGTCGTACTCCTCCGCGAACCCAAACCCGCCGTGGGTCTGGATGCACATGTCGGCGGCGTGCCAGGAGGCTTCGGAGGCCAGCATCTTGGCCATGTTGGCCTCCTCGCCGGCGGGCAGGCCGCGCTCGTAGCGGCCGGCGGCCTCATAGGTCATGAGCTTGGCCGCGCGGACCTCGGCATAGGCCCGGGCGATGGGGAACTGGATGCCCTGGTTCTGGCCGATGGGCCGGCCGAACACCACGCGGGACTTGGCGTACTCGCTGGCCTTGCCAACGAAGTAGCGGCCATCGCCGATGCATTCCGAGGCGATCAGGATGCGCTCGGCGTTCATGCCGTCGAGGATGTAGCGGAAGCCCTTG
>CAZXVO010000053.1:0-5936 GCA_964643835.1 uncultured Phenylobacterium sp.
GGGGGGGGGGTCCTGGCGGGCCGGGGCGGCTGCCGCCCTCGGGTCCCCGGCCTGCGCGGGGATGAGCGGGGGTGGGGCTCCCGTTCGTGTTTTTCGTGTCGTTCGTGGTTCGAGACGGGGCCGTGCCGGCAGGCGCCGCGCCTCAAGGTCCGGCTCAGCTTGGATCCCCGCCTGCGCGGGGATGAGCGGAGGTGGGGGCGGCCGCTTGGTGTTCTTCGCTGTCTTTGTGGTCTTCGTGTCCTTCTGAACGGCGGTTCTGCTTCCAAGGCGGCAGAGGTCGGCGCATCTGGGGCCCGGGCTTCGGCAGCGCCGACCTCGGGATGACACCCAAAGAACGCTAAGCCATTGAATCTATTATTTGCACCACCCGCGGAACCCGTTCGTCCATGTTGACGTCAAACATCCGGTGCGATTTTGGTCGCCGATCTGGCGCACCCGTGAGACCCTGAAGCGTCGGAACAGCGCGACGCCGCCCAGGCGTCCCCGCCCTTGCCCCTTCGCCATCGCTTGCATAGAAAGACCCACAAGCCGCCCTGCATGAGGGCGAATCCTTGGGGGGAGACCAATGCCTGAATTCGCCATTGTGCTGGCGGTGAACGCCGGCGTCATCCTGGCCCTGTTCGTCCTGGCCTGGGCGATCTGCGTGGCCATGAAAGACGTGACGCCTGTCGACAGCCTGTGGGGGCTGGGCATGGGCGTGGTGGCCGTCTCCACCTTCATCCAGACCGGCGGCGACACCCAGCGCGGCGTGGTCATGACCGTCATCGCTGTGGCCTGGGCCCTGCGGCTGGGCGGCTACATGCTCTGGCGTTGGCGGGATCATGGGCCGGACGGCCGTTATGTCCGCATGCTGGACAAGGCCAAGGCCGAGCGCGGCTGGGGCTATGGCTACGCCGCCTTCCGCCTGGTGTTCATGCTGCAGATGCCGCTGCTCTGGCTGGTCTGCCTCCCGGTCCAGCTGGGCCAGGTCCCGAACGAGCCGGCGACCCTGGGCATGCTAGGCGTCGCAGGCGAGGTCCTGGCCATCTTCGGCATCCTCTATGAGTCCATCGCCGACTGGCAGCTGGTGCAGTTCAAGAAGAACCCGGAGAACGCCGGTAAGGTGATGGACAAGGGCCTGTGGCGCTACAGCCGCCACCCGAACTATTTCGGCGACGCCTGCGTCTGGTGGGGCCTGTGGCTGATCGCGGCCGAGACCAATCTGGGCCTGTTCTCCATCATCGGCCCGATCTACCTCGTCTACACCCTGACCCGCTGGAGCGGCATGCCCACGGTCGAGGGCCGCATGCGCCGCCGCAAGCCGGACTACGAGGACTACGCCCGCCGGACCTCGGCCTTCATCCCCTGGCCCCCGAAGCCGGAGTAAGCGCCGATGCTGCCCGCCCATATCGCTGAACGCCTGCGCCTGCCGGCCATGGCCGCGCCCATGTTCCTGGTCTCCGGGCCGGACATGGTGCTGGCCGCGTGCAAGGCTGGGATCATCGGGACCTTCCCGGCCAACAACGCCCGCACCCTGGACGAGCTCGACCAGTGGCTGGGGACGATCAAGGCGACCCTGCCGGCCGACGCCCCGCCCTGGGCCATGAACATCATGGTCCACCGCTCCTACGCCCGCTGGGAGGAGGAGCTGGAGCTGGTGATGAAACACCGGCCGCCCATCGTGATCACCGCGCTCGGCAGCCCCAAGCAGGTGGTCGAGGCGATCCAGTCCTATGGCGGCCTGGTCTGGGCCGACGTGAACAGCCTGACCTACGCCCAGAAGGCGGCCAGCATCGGCGTTGACGGCCTGGTGCTGGTGGCGGCCGGCGCCGGCGGCCATACCGGCCCGATCTCCGGCTTCGCTCTGGCGCCCGCCGTCCGCGAAGTGTTCGGCGGGACCATCATCCTGGGCGGCGGCATCGGCACCGGCCGGGCGATCCGCGCGGCGCGGATGCTGGGGGCGGATCTCGCCAACCTCGGCACCCGGCTGATCGCCTGCGAGGAATCCATGGCCGTGCCGGACTACAAGCAGATGCTGATCGAAGCGACGGCTGAGGACATCGTCCTGTCCGCGGCCCTCACCGGCGTGCCGGCCAACTGGCTGAAGAAGAGCCTGGCCGCGGCCGGCTATGACGCCGAGGGGCTGAAGACCAAGGCCGAGATCAATCTGGGCCGCCCGGAAGACACCGCCAAGCGCTGGCGTGACGTCTGGTCGGCGGGGCAGGGGGCCGGCGAGGTCCGGGCGGTCGAGCCGTTGTCCAAGATCATCGACGAGCTGGCGCGGGACTACGCGGCGGCGGCTGTCGCTTGACATTGAACCTCCGGCCCCGGAGGTTCCCGCCCGCATGGCCGACCCCCGATCCTCCCAGGCGCCGCTGACCCAGCTGGTCCAGGCCAATTCCGCGACGCGGGCCCTGAACATCCTGGGGGATCGCTGGACCCTGATGATCCTGTACCTGGCCTTCCAGCGGGTGCGGCGGTTCGACGAGTTCCAGGGGCGGATCGGCCTGGCGCGCAGCCTCCTGATCGACCGGCTGCGTCGGCTGTGCGCCGCCGGGATTTTCGAGAAGGTCCGCTATCAGGAGCGCCCGGCCCGCGACGAGTACCGGCTGACCGAGATGGGCGCCGATCTCTACAGCCTGGCCCTGATGATCATCCGCTGGGAGAAGCGCTGGTTCTTCGATCCCACGAACCCGGCCCACCGGCTGAAGCACAGCTGCGGCAAGGAGTTCACCCCCCAGTTCCGCTGCAGCGCCTGTGGCGACGAGGTCGGCCCCAGGGATGTCTATGTGCAGGAAGGCCCCGGCGCCGGCTTCGAGCCCTCGCCGCCACCCCGCGCCCAGCGCCGCTCCATCGTGCCGACCGAGGCCCTGAACGACGGCAATCCGATGCTCGACCGGGCCTTCCAGGTGCTGGGCGACCGCTGGACCAGCCACGTGATCGCCTCGGCCTTCCTAGGCCGCCGGCGGTTCAATGAGTTCCAGGCCGCCCTGGGCGTGGCGCCCAACATCCTGTCCGACCGGCTGGGCCGGCTGGTGGACCTGGGCGTGCTGCGGCGCGAACTCTATCAGGAGCGTCCCGAGCGCTGGGAATACCGACTGACCGACGAGGGCCGGGACCTCTATCCCCTGATCGCCGAGCTGAATCGCTGGGGCGATCGCTGGCTGGCGGGCGAGGCGGGGGCGCCCCTGATTACCCACCATAGGGCCTGCGGCGCGGTTCTCGCGCCCCGGATCGCCTGCGACCAGTGCGGTGAGACGGTGACGGCGGACTCGGTCTCGCCCGGGCTCTAGAACTCTTCCCAGGTCTCGGACGGCCGGGACACGGCGGGTCTGGCGCCCACGGCGACCTTCTGGCGAACCGGCTGCGGCCTTGCGGCGGGCGGGCGCGCGGCGCCGCTGGCCCGGAACCGGCCGACCAGGGACGACAGCTCGCCGGTCTCCCCGCGCAGCGCATGGACCGAGGCGCTGGTCTGCTCGACCATGGCGGCGTTCTGCTGGGTCATCTGGTCCATGTGATTGACCGCGGTGTTGACCTGGGACAGGCCCGCCGACTGCTCCTGGGCCGAAGCGGCGATCTCGATGACCACGGCGTCGATGCCGGCCACGTGGCCGACGATGCGGTTCAGCACCTCGCCGGTCTGGCCGACCAGTTCGACGCCCGAGGCGACCTGGGCCGTCGAGGCGTTGATCAGGCCCTTGATCTCCTGGGCGGCCTGGGCGGAGCGCTGGGCGAGCGCCCGGACTTCCGAGGCGACCACCGCGAAGCCCTTGCCGCTCTCGCCGGCCCGGGCGGCCTCGACCCCAGCGTTCAGGGCGAGCAGGTTGGTCTGGAAGGCGATCTCGTCGATGACGCCGATGATCTGGCCGATCTGGCTGGACGAGGCCTCGATCTCGCTCATGGCCTTGACCGCGCGCTCGACGATCTCGCCTGAGGTCTGGGCGTCGGCTCGGGCGGTGGCGATGACCTTGTTGGCTTCCTGCGCGCCCTCGGCGGTGCGGCGGACGGTAGCGGTGATCTGATCCAGGGCCGCGGCGGTCTGTTCCAGGCTGGCGGCCTGCTGCTCGGTGCGGCGGGACAGGTCGTCGGTGGCCTGGGTGATCTCCTGGGCGCCGGTGTCGATGGTCTGGGTCGAGGCGCTGAGGGTCTGGATGGCCTGTTCCAGGTGCTCGACGGCGACATTGAAGTCGCGCTTCAGGGCCTCGTATTCCGCCGCCACCGTGTCAGTCATGCGGGCGGTCAGGTCGCCCTCGGCCAGGCGCGACAGCTCGCGGGCCATGGTCTCGACGACGCGCTTCTGCTCACGGCCGGCGGCCTCGAAGGCGGCCTCGGTCTCCTGCAGGCGGCGGTCCAGCTCGTCGCGCGACTTGGCGGCGAGGTCTTCCAGTCGCTGACGCTCGATGGCGTTCTGCTTGAAGACCAGGACGCTGCGGGCCATGTCGCCAAGCTCGTCGCGGCGATCGGCGCCGATCACCTGGACCGTGTGGTCCCCGTCCGCCAGCCGGTGCATCACCTGCTCCAGGCGACGGATCGCGCCGACCACCAGATGCTCGAAGAAGGCCGTGCCGACCAGGGCGCCGACCACCACCATCACCGCAACGGCGCCGTCCAGCATCATCGCGGTGCGATAGAGGCTGTCAGCCTTGTCGCCGCCGATGTGAACCTCCTTCAGGATCGACATGTTGATGGCGATCACGCCCAGCATGGCCAGGACGCCCATGGCCCAGGAGGTGCGCATCCGGGCCTTGATGGTCTGCAACATAGGGTGGCTCTTCCAAGCAGAATACGACTGCTGGGAGGCTCACCGATTCAGGTAAACGAGCGTTAACACGCGACCGTTTCGGCTGCGCGTCATCCCGCCGCAGTCGGCTCAGACGGCGGGGCGGGACAGCATCTCGCGGACCTCGTCGGTCATCGGCTGACCGGCCTTCATGGCGGCGCTGATTCGGCCATCGAAGTACTCGCGCCATTCCTTGATCAGCAGGCCTTCGAACTCGAGGCTGCCGGCATAGGGGATGGCCACGTGCTCGCCGGTGGTCAGCCAGAACTCGTCGACGCCTTCCATGAACAGGCGATTGTCGTTCTCGGCGTGATCGAAGATCCGCCACTTGTTGGTCTTGATGATCGGGGCCATGCCCTGCAGGGCCTTGCGCATGGCGGCCTTGCCGCGGATCGCCGGGGCGTAGCCCGAGGAGTTGCGCCAGATGATGTCGTCGGTGACGTGGACCAGCACGCCCTCGATGTCCTGCTCGTGCCAAGCCTCGATCACGGCTTGCAGGACGGGATAGAGGCGGGGTGCGGTCATGTCGGTGTCCTTGGCTTGAGCCAGTGCGGGGGCGAGCGCGGGCGTAAGGGCGAGGGCGGGCAGGGCTGCGGCGAGGGTGCGTCTGTCGATCATTTCGTCTCGCCCAGCAGGTCGAGCACCTGCTTGCTGAACGCCTGCCCGGCCTTGTGCTCGGCGGCGACGTTGAGATCCACATAGTCGCGCCAGCCGGTGATCAGGCCGTCGCGGAATTCGAGCACGCCGACATAGGGGGTGGCGACCCGCTTGCCGTCGGCGGTGGTGTAGTCGTCGACGCCTTCGATGAAGAGCCGATCCCCGGTCTCCGACCAGTTAAAGATCCGCCACTTGATGTCGTGCATGTCGGCCTGGAAGCGCTCCAGGAGCTTACGGGCCGTAACCTTGCCGCGCACAGGCGGGAGGCTGACGGCGGCGTAGTGCCAGACGATGTCATCGGCCATGAAGTCCATGACCCGATCGATGTCCTTGGCCTGCCAGGCCTCGATCACCTGGGTGAGGATGTCGTAGCAGCGGCCCATCGTCGTTACTCACTCAATCTACAGACATGGAAACGGCCGGGCGGCCATGCCCCCGGACCCGCCCTAATCCGAGAACGCCGCGGAGAACTAAACGCCGCCGGTGCGCCGCGCGCCGCACGAGGCCAGCTCTTCCTGGA